>NZ_PDCM01000001.1:3790239-4112818 GCF_008634025.1 Streptomyces albofaciens JCM 4342
CCGTGACCTGGTCCGGGCCTTCCCCGCCATGACCGAGCTGCTGTCCGCCCTGGAGCGGGCGATGCCGAACGTACGGCAGGCCCCGGCCTTGCCCGGCTGCGGCCACTGGACGCAGCAGGAGCGGCCGGACGAGGTCAACGCCGCGCTGCTGGAGTTCCTGGCGGAGCTGCCCGCGGCGAAGTGAGCACACGGAAGGGCCCGCCACGGGCCGGTGCGGAACCGGCCCGTGGCGGGCCCTCGACGTCGGTGAGGGGCGGCTACGACACGGTGGCGCCGGCCTGCTCGGCCGCCTCCGGCGTCCGTTCGGCGAGCCTGCTGTGGCGCCGCCCGTACCCGAAGTACAGCGCGAGGCCCACCGCGAGCCAGACCAGGAAGCCGACCCAGGTGATCAGCTGGAGGTTGAGCATCAGGTAGAGGCAGCACAGCAGCGAGACCAGCGGGATGAACGGGACCCACGGCGTGCGGAAGGCGCGGGGCAGGTCGGGCGCGGTGCGGCGGAGGATCAGCACGCTGGCCGAGACCGCGGCGAAGGCGAACAGCGTGCCGATGTTGACCATCTCGGCGAGCACGTCGAACTTCATGAAGGCCGCCAGCGCCGCCATGATCACCGAGAGCACCACCAGGTTGATCTTCGGGGTGCCGTGCTTCGGATCGACCTTGTACAGCGCCTTCGGCAGCAGCCCGTCCCGGGCCATCGCGAAGATCACCCGGCTCTGCGAACGGAAGCAGATCAGGCTCACCGCGGCCAGCCCGACCACCGCGCCCAGACTGATGACCGTCGCGAAGAAAGGATGGCCCTTCGCGGTGAAGGCGTCGGCCAGCGGCGCCTTCACCGACAGCTCTGAATAGTGCTGCATTCCGGTGACCACCAGGCACACCGCGACATAGAGCACGGTGACCACGACCAGCGAGGCGATGATGCCGATGGGCAGATCGCGCTGCGGGCGGCGGGTCTCCTCCGCGGAGGTCGCCACCATGTCGAAACCGATGTAGGCGAAGAACACCATCGCGGCGGCGCTGAGAATTCCCGCGACACCGAATGCCGTCGGGGTGATGCCGGTCAGCAGCTGCAATAGCGGGGCCTGGAGGCCGGAGACCTTCGCGGTGTGCTGGGCCTCCGGAACGAAGGGGTGGTAATTGTCGGTGTCGATGAAGAACAGCCCGGCGACGATGACCAGCAGCACAATCGCGAACTTGATGCCGACCAGCACATTGGTGACACCCTTCGACAGCTTTCCGCCGACGACGAGCACCGCCCCCAGCACGAGCACGAGAAGCGCCGCGGGCAGATTCAGCACGGCGTCGTCGCCGCCGCTCAGCGCGGCGGGCAGGTGCAGTCCGACGCTGTTGAGCATCGACTGCAAGTAGCCGGACCAGCCGACCGCCACCACCGCCGTCGCCAGGGTCAGTTCCAGGCTCAGCGCCCAGCCGATGATCCAGGCGGGCAGTTCGCCGAGCGCCGTGTACGAGTAGGAGTACGCGGAGCCCGCGACCGGCACCGAGGAGGCGAATTCCGCGTAACACAGCGCCGCGCAGGCACAGACCGCGGCGGCGACGACGAAGGAGAGCGCCACGGCGGGCCCGGCCATGTTCCGGGCCACCGTACCGGTGAGCACGAAGATTCCGGTGCCGAGAATGACACCGACCCCGAGGATGGTCAGATCCAGAGCGGAAAGATCCCGGCGAAGGCGTTGTTCGCCTTCTCCGCGAGCCTCCTTGACGGCTCGCTCCAAAGGCTTTTTGCGCAGCAGACTCACGGTGGGTATTCCGAACTCTCTCAAGGGGTACGGGAACGGTCGTACGCGTTCCCGGTCGGAGTCTCCGTCAGGCGTCCGCGTCCTCGCAACGTAACGCTCCGGCGTCTCAAATACTGGGACCGCCGCCCGGAATGCCGGGACGCCGCGGGACCGGCGGACAACGCCCGGTGACCGCGCCACGGCGCGGATATTCCCGTTCGCCCGCCGCGTCCGTCGGTTACAGTGGGCCCATGGCTTCCTGGTACTACTTCCTCTGAGTCCGGGCGTGACCGCGGACGGCTGATCCCGGCCGTCCCACCGCAGGAACGGCGACGCCCGCCGCCCGTGCAGCGACACCTGCCGGGCCGCCGCGTCGATTCCCGGTCACTTTCTCCCCGCAGCCGCGCGTACCGCCGTGCTGCGCCCCGGCCTCATATCGGAATCCGGCCCCCGTGCCCGACGGCGCACGGCGCGGCCATGACGTACCCAGGGATTTCCCGTGCGCCCTCGCGCCCAATTGACCATGAAGGACGTTTCCCTCGCCTACGGCGACCGCGCCGTACTGGAGCAGGTGTCACTGACCGTGCGCCCCGGCGGCAGAGCCGGCGTCATCGGGGACAACGGCTCCGGCAAGTCCACCCTGCTCCGGCTGCTGGCCGGGGACGCGCAACCGGACACGGGCGAGATCACCGTGTCCTTCCCCGGCGGCGTCGGCCACCTCGGCCAGACCCCGGACCTCGACCCGGGCGACACCGTCCAGGACGCCGTCGACGCCGCCCTCGCCGAACTGCGCGGCCTCGAAGCCCGGATACGGCTGGCGGAAGCCGCCCTGGCCACCGCCAGACCCGACGAACTCGACGCCTACGGCGAGCTGTTGACCGCGTACGAGGAGCGCGGCGGCTACCAGGCGGACGCCCGCGTGGACGCCGCCCTGCACGGCCTCGGCCTGGCACACCTCACCCGCGACCGGACGCTCGGCTCGCTCTCCGGCGGTGAGCGGGCGCGACTGTCGCTCGCCTGCGTCCTGGCCGCCGCCCCCGAACTCCTGCTGCTGGACGAGCCGACCAACCACCTCGACCAGCAGGCCACCGCCTGGCTGGAGGCCCATCTGAAGGCCCATCGCGGCACGCTGGTCGTCGTCACCCACGACCGGGAACTGCTCGAAGCGGTGACCTCGGACATCCTCGAAGTCGACCGCGATCTGCGCACCGTCACCCGCTACGGCGACGGCTGGCAGGGCTACCGCACGGCGAAGGCCGCGGCCCGCCGCCGCTGGGCGCAGGACCACGAGGAGTGGCGCGCGGACGTGGCCCGGACCGCCGAGCTGGCGGAATCGGCCGGCCGCCGTCTGGCCGGCACCGGCAAGGACCCCCATGAGGGCTTCGGCAAACACCGCCGCTCCCACGAGGCGAAGCTGTCCGGCCAGGTCAGGGCGGCCAGGCAGCGGCTGGCCCGGCTCCGGCGCCACCCGGTGCCGCCGCCTCCCGTACCGCTCCGGTTCGGCGCGGAGCTGAGCACGTACACGGACGAGGCCGGGCACGTGGAGGGGTGCGGACACCCGGACGGGCCGGGAAGCGCGACGGGCTGCGGGGGCACGGACGGGTCGGGAAACGAGAGGGGCGAGTCTGCGGACAGGCTCCTGGCCGAACTGACCGGCATCACCGTCGGCGACCGCCTGCGCCTCGACGGGCTGACCGTCGCGCCCGGCGAGCGCCTGCTCGTCACCGGCCCGAACGGGGCGGGCAAGACGACGCTGCTGCGCGTGCTGGCCGGGGACCTGCGCCCCGACACGGGCACCGTGCGCCGCCCGGCCCGGACGGGCTACCTGCCGCAGGAACCGTCCGTCGTACCGTCCCGCCGGTCCCTGCTGGCCGCCTTCGCCGCCGGGCTGCCCGGCCCGCCCGACGAACACGCGCCCGCGCTGCTCTCGCTCGGCCTGTTCCGGGAGGACGACCTGACGGTGCCGGTGGCGGCCCTGTCCGTGGGCCAGCGGCGCCGGCTGGAGCTGGCGCGCCTGGTCACGCGCCCCGCCGACCTGCTCGTCCTGGACGAGCCGACCAATCACCTCGCCCTCGGTCTGGTCGAGGAACTGGAGGAGGCGCTGTCGGCCTATCGCGGCGCGGTGGTCGTGGTCTCCCACGACCGTCGCTTCCGGCGCGGGTTCCGCGGGCGCACGCTGGAGCTGGACGGCGGCCGGGCGGTACGGGAGGAGGCCGCCGGCAGCCGCTGAGAGCCGCGCCCGGGCACCGGCCCGGAACGCAGGGGCTCGTCACGGTGGAGACCCGTGACGGGAGGGGAGGGCGCGCTCCGGGGTGCGCCCTCCGGCCCGAGGGCCGACAGTGGAGGGGAAGCCCGTCTGTAACCAGCGAGGAAAGGGCGAAGGGGCGACCGGTCCCGTGACGGCGTGGCATGACGACGCGGTGGACGGGCACGCGTGCCGACGGGCCGGACGGTGGCCCCGGGGACACACGGACCACAGGACAACCGTCCGTACACGTTGAAACCGCTCAGAACCGGGCACCCGGAACACCGTCAGGACAGCACCGGCAAGGCTGTGACGACCGTCAGTCGGCGACCCGCGAATTCCTAGGAGGAAGCGCCATGCACCTCTCGCTCCTTCAACCGATCATCGACCGGCCGGGCCCCTGGGCTTCCGTGTACGCCGAAATCCCGCACAGCACCGAGGACGCGGCCAAGCAGCGGGAACTCTCGGCGGACGCGGCGGCCCGACAGCTCGCGGAGCAGGGCGCCGACCGGGCCACCTGCGACGCGGTGCGCGCGACCCTGGCGAACGGGCGGGCCGACGGGGAACCGGCCGACCTGCCCGGACGGGCCGTCTTCGCCACCGGCGGCGAGGTCGTCCTGGACGCGCCGCTCTCCGGCCGCCCCGCCCGGTCGTTCGCGAGCTGGTCGCCGCTGCCCCGGATCACTCCGTGGGCCGAGGCCGCGGCGGACGACGTCAAGTGCCTGGTCGTCTACGTGGACCGGGAGGGAGCCGACTTCGCGCTGCACAGCGACCAGGGCGCCCTGGACGCCGGTACGGTCGAGGGCCTGGACTGGCCGATCCATCGCACCGCCACGGCCGACTGGTCCGAACGGCACTTCCAGACCGCGGTCGAGAACACCTGGGAGCAGAACGCCGGTGAGATCGCCGAGGCCGCCCAGCGGGTCTTCGAGAGCTGCGGCGCCCAGGTCATGCTCCTGGCCGGCGACCCGCGCGAACGCCGCTCGGTCCACGACAGGCTTCCGGAGCAGCTGCGCACGGTGGCCTTCGAGACCGACCACGGCGGCCGGGCAGCCGGCGCCGACAGCACCCGGCTGGCACGCGACATCGCGCACGTCCGCGCGGGCTTCGAGCACGACCACGTCACGGACGTGCTGAACCGCTTCCGGGCGGGCGCCGACGTCGGCGGCACCGACGCCGCGTACGCCGCGTCCGGCGTACCGGCCCTCATCGAAGCGGCGCGCGAACACCGCATCGACACCCTGATCCTCACCCCGGGCGGCGCCGACACCGGCCGCGAGGTCTGGGTGGGGCCCGGCCCCGACCAGCTCGCGGTCCGGGGCACCGAACTCCAGTACCTGGGCGAGACGAACCCGGCCGCGGCGCGCGCGGACGACGCGCTGCTCCGTTCGGCCGCCGCCACCGGGGCCGAGGCCGTCGTCGTACGCGACCCCGCCGAGGCCCCCGCGGGCGGCCTCGGCGCCATCCTCCGCTGGAGCACGCCCACCCGGCACGAGTAGGCGGACCTCCGGTCCGTAGACCGGTGCGCCGGGCAGTTTCCCCTCGCTGCTCGGCGCACCGGTTCTCGTCATGCGCGAGCGCGTGCCGGAGACGGCGACAGGAGCGCGTGACAGGCGGTGGACCGCTCCTTCCGCCGGGGCCGGCCGTCGGGTCCAGGGCCGCCCCGGCAGACGGGGCCGAGCTGGTCGGGTGGAGCCATAGGGGCCGGGGTCACCTCGACCGGCTGGGACTCGGCCTGGGTGCAGACCGTCGCGACAACTCGACCTTCCTTTCGCTCATCCTCCTGTGGCCCACGCTCGCAGGCTAGGAGCGGGCGTGCCGGCCCGCACAGGGCGCACATTCCGCGCCCGGTCGCGGAAACCGGGCGCACACCGGGCGCCGCGGCGCGTCCGCCCCAGAAGGCGCGCGGCGCATCAGGGAGGGGCGGTTCCGGTGCCGTACGGGTGAGACGCACGCGGTGCCTGCGAAGCTGGGGCCGAGCGTTACCGACAGGGAGGTTCACCGTGGCCCGTACCGCCCCCGTATCCGCCCCCGCGTCCGACGACGTGCTCCGCGCCCGGCTCGACGCCGTCGCCGGGCGTCTGCTGCACCTCGCCCGTGACCTGCACGCCCACCCGGAGACGGCGTTCGCCGAACACCACGCGGCGGACGCCCTCACCGCGCTGCTGGCGGACGCGGGCCTCACCGTGGAACGCGGGACGGCCGGGCTGCCCACCGCCTTCACCGCCACCGCGGGGCCGCCCGGCGCGGACCTGACCGTGGGGCTGTGCCTGGAGTACGACGCGCTGCCGGACCTCGGCCACGCCTGCGGGCACCACTTGATCGCCGCCGCGGGCGCGGGCGCCGCCATCGCCCTGGCGGCGGTCGCCGACGACCTCGGCCTGCGGGTGAAGGCACTGGGCACACCCGCGGAGGAGAGCGGCGGCGGCAAGATCTACCTGCTGCGGGCCGGGGCCTTCGACGACGTGTCGTTCGCGATGATGGTGCACCCCGGACCGGCGGACGACTTCGGCGGTACGTCCCGTGCCTCGCGCGGGGTGCGGGCGGAATACCGCGGGCGCGCCGCGCACGCGGCCATCGCCCCCTACGACGGGCTGAACGCGGCCGACGCGTGTGTGGTCGCGCAGACCGCGCTGGCCCTGCTGCGCCAGCAACTGCCCGACGGAGTACGGATGCACGGCATCGTCACGCACGGCGGGGACCGCACCAACATCATTCCCGCCCGGGCAGAGATGAGCTGGCAGCTGCGCGCCGACACCCTGGACGAACTGGAGGCGCTGTGGCCGCGCGTACGGGCCTGCTTCGAGGCGGGCGCGGTGGCCACCGGGTGCGAGCTCACGCTGACCGAACCGGCCGCCGCCTACGCCGACCTGCGGCAGGACGCCTGGCTCGGGGACACCTACGCCCGGCACGTACGGGCACTCGGCCGTACGCCCGAGCCCGCCGTCTCCATCGGCGCCTCCACCGACATGGGCAACGTCAGCCAGGTCCTGCCCGCCATCCACCCCACCATCGGCCTGGGCTGCCCGGCCCGCCCGCACACGGCCGAGTTCGCCGAGGCAGGCGTCGGCGAGCGGGCCGACCGCGCCGTACTGGACGCCGCCCTCGCCCTGGCCCGCACCGCCGCGGACCTGGCCACCGACCCGGCCGAGCGGGCCCGGATCACCCGGGCCCACCGGGAACGGAGCTACCGGCCCTCGTCGGCGGGCTCGCCCCCGGGGTGACCCGCCGCGTTCTGCTGCTCCTCCAGGTTCGTGGAGAAGGTGTCCCCCTCCTTGCCGACCCGCTCGTCCTCGTCCGGCTCCTCCGTGACGTCCAGCTCGGCGTCCTCGAACTCCTTGACCAGTTCATCGGCGGCGGAGTCGGTGTGCTTGCGGTCGTTTCCCATGGGGCGGTCCTCTCTCGTGCGTCCGAACGGGGCCGAGCCGGGCCCGCGCGCTTGGTGCGGACCCGGCCCGTGACCGGTGGCCTGTGCGGTTCCCGGTGTCAGCTGGGCAGCGCCGGGCGGTTCCAGTGCCGGTGGGCGGCCACCGCCTCGGCGAAGGCGCCGGTGAAGTCCTGCGCCGTCGTGCCGGCCGGCAGGCGGTCGGTGACGATGCCGGACTCGGCGACCGTCGAGTCGCCCTCGGCCGCCGTGCGCAGCTCGCCCGGCAGCATCCCGGCCAGCTTGGCGACGCTCGCGCCCAGGGCGCCGATCGGCTTGCCGTGGCGGTAGGCGCTGCGGACGAACCGCGCGGCCGCGTCGTCGGCCGCCGCGTTGCCGGAGTCCAGGCCGCCCGGCGGCAGCAGCACCGCGTCGTAGAGCACCGAGGCGACCGTGGGCAGCGCCCGGTCCACCGCGAGGGTGCTGCCGTCCTTGTCCGTGACGGTGCCGTCCTGCGGGGCGATCAGTTCCACGATCGCGCCCTGCTCGGTCAGCGCGTCGCGGACCGCGATCGTCTGCGCGGCGTCCACGCCGTCGGAGACCAGGACCGCGATCTGGCGGGTGCTGATCGAACCGTCCCCGCGGTTGTTCTCGAAGCTCAGCGCGGGGGAGGGGGCCGGCCGCGGTGTGTTCGGGCGCTCCTGCGGCGCGGGTACGCCGATGCCCTCGGCGACCGCGACGGCCAGCGCGTGGTCGACGTACGACAGCTGCTCGACCGTCCGGGCGCGGACCTCCTTCGCGCCCACCTTGCCCAGCTCGAAGCGGAAGGCGTCGACGATGTGCTGCTGCTCCCAGTCGGCCATGCTGTGCCAGAACATCGCCGTCTGGGTGTAGTGGTCGTCGAAGCTGGGGCTGCGGCGGCGGATCTTGCGGCCGTCCACCCGCTCGGTGTAGTGCCGGAAGGCCGGGTCGTCCGGGTCGGCCAGCGCGGGGCAGCCGCCGCCGAGCGAGTTCGGGAAGTAGTTGGTGCCCCGGTGGATCTCGTCCTGGTGGAAGCCGTCGCGCTGGTTGTTGCGGACCGGTGCCACCGGCCGGTTCACCGGGATCTGCGCGAAGTTCGGGCCGCCCAGGCGCAGCAGCTGGGTGTCCAGGTAGGAGAAGTTGCGGGCCTGGAGCAGCGGGTCGTTGGTGAAGTCGATGCCCGGCACGACGTTCGCCGTGTGGAACGCGATCTGCTCGGTCTCGGCGAAGAAGTTGTCGGGGTTGCGGTTGAGCACCATCCGCCCGATCGGCCGCACCGGGACCTGCTCCTCCGGAATGATCTTGGTGGGGTCCAGCAGGTCGAAGTCGAAGTCGTGCTCCTCGGACTCCGGCACGAGCTGGACACCCAGCTCCCACTCGGGGTACGCGCCGGCCTCGATGGTGTCCCACAGGTCGCGGCGGTTGAAGTCCGGGTCCCGGCCCTGGGTCTCCTGGGCCTCGTCCCACACCAGGGAGTGCACGCCCAGCTTCGGCTTCCAGTGGAATTTCACGAAGGTGCCTTGACCCTGCGCGTTGACGAACCGGAAGGTGTGCACGCCGAAGCCCTGCATCATCCGGTAGCTGCGCGGGATGGCCCGGTCGGACATCAGCCACATGATCGTGTGCAGCGTCTCGGGCTGGAGCGAGACGAAATCCCACAGCGTGTCGTGCGCCGAGGCGCCCGTCGGGATGTCGTTGTGCGGCTCCGGTTTCACCGCGTGCACGAAGTCGGGGAACTTGATGCCGTCCTGGATGAAGAAGACCGGGAAATTGTTCCCCACCAGGTCGTAATTGCCCTCCGACGTGTAAAACTTCGTGGCGAATCCACGCACGTCACGCACCGTGTCCGCGGAGCCGCGCGGCCCCTGCACGGTGGAGAACCGGACAAACACCGGCGTCTTCACCGACGGGTCCTGGAGAAACGCCGCGCGGGTGAATTCCGCGCATGACTCGTACGGCTGGAAGTAGCCGTACGCACCCGCTCCGCGGGCATGCACCACACGTTCCGGGATCCGCTCGTGGTCGAAGCGGGTGATCTTCTCCCGGAAGTGGAAGTCCTCCATCAGAGTGGGGCCGCGCTCACCGGCCTGGAGGGAATCGTCGGTGTGGTCGACCGTCACGCCCTGGTCGGTCGTCATCGGCCCGGACGCCGGGTCCTCGGCGCGGAAGCGGTCACGCTGTTCTTGCTTCGGGTCGGCCATCGGATTCCTGCTCCTTGTCTGCCCTGTACGTACGGAAACGTGCTGACGCCCGCACGGCGATTTCGCGCACGCCGCGCCCCGCATTGCCGCGACGGCACTCCGCCGGGCTGGGTAACCGGTCGGCCGGTTACCCAAACATGTGTTTCTCGCCGGTCGGTGAACGGGTCGTAGCGACGCGTGCGGTCTCCGGGGGCGGGGCGGCCCGAATCGTCCTATGCTCGTGATGCAGACGTTGGGCGTGTGCCGAATGCCTGGTCAGGCCGGGCGTCGGGGAAGCTTGTGCGCTCCGCTCGGTGTGCTTCCGCCGTCTCGGTGACGACGCCCAGACCCCGCGTCCGTTGGGAGAGTGGATCCCGTGAGCACAGCCGCCACGGCTCCGTCGCGACGCCGACGAGCCTTTCCGGACACGCCGGACGCAGCGGAGACGAACGCCGTTTTCACGCGCATGGCAGAACTGCCCGAGGGCCCGGAGAAGCGGCGGCTGCGGGACGAACTGACACGTGCCTGGCTGCCGATGGCCGTACGTCTCGCCCTGCGGTTCCGCGACCGCGGGGAAAGCATGGACGATCTGAAACAGGTCGCCGCGCTGGGCTTGGTGAAGGCCATCGGCGGGTACCGCCCGGAGCGTGGCAGCGCATTCGAGAGTTACGCCATCCCCACCATCGTCGGGGAAGTCAAGCGGCATTTCCGGGACTGCACCTGGGGCGTGCACGTACCGCGGCGCGTCCAGGAACTGCGCAATGCCGTACGCCTCGCCGTGCGCGAACTGGCGGCGGCCTCCGACAGCCGGTTCCCGACGGTGCCCGAGATCGCCGAACGCACCCGGCTCTCCACCGAGGACGTCGTCCTCGGCCTGGAGGCCATCGAAAGCTACAAGACCCTTTCGCTGGACGCCGAGCGGCCGGGCGCCGACGACGATTTCGCGCTCCGTGACAGCATCGGCTTCACCGAGCCGCAGTACGAACTGGTGCTGGCCCGGGAAACGGTGCGCGACGGCCTGCGCGGCCTGCCGGAGCGGGAACGCCGCATTCTGTACATGCGCTTCTTCTGCGATATGACACAGAGCCGGATCGGCGAGGAACTGGGGCTGTCCCAGATGCACGTGTGCCGCCTCATCAAGCGGACCTGCGCCCGCATTCGCGAGGAGGCCGACGGCACCGGTCCGGAGGCGCCCGCCAGTTCGGTCGCGGCATGAGCCGCTGAAATGACATGCGGTCCTGCCTTTCCTGGTAGGACCGCAGTAGCAGTTCTGGACACAAAGGTGGAGAAGGGCCGGCTTTACATGGGCGACTGCCAGATGACGTTCGTTCCCGGGGTGCCGTCGTGGGCCACCCTCCTGACGGGGGACCTCGACGTCGCGACGCGTTTCTACGGACCACTGCTGGGCTGGCGGTTCGAGGCCGGACCGGACCGGTGGGGCCCGTACGTACGGGCGATGGCCGGCGACACGGCGGTGGCGGGGCTGAGCGCGGCCGCCCGCCACACCGAGCTGCCCAACTCGTGGACCACGTACTTCGGGACCCGCAACGCGGACGACGCCGCGAACGGGGTCCGCGAACGCGGCGGCACGGTCGCCATCGGCCCGCTGGACTTCGACGCGGGCCGGCTGGCACTGGCCGCCGACCCCGCCGGCGCGCGCTTCGGCCTGTGGGAGTGCCGCGAGAACACCCCGCAGACCGACCTGATGCCGGCCGGTGCCGGCGCGCCGGTCTGGGTGGAGCTGCGCACCCGCGACGCCTTCGACGCGGCGCGCTTCTACGGCGACCTCTTCGAGTGGCTCAGCGAGGAGGACACCGCCACCCCCTTCGACGTGCGCTGGGAGGACGAGCGGGTGGTGCTCAGCTTCGAGGGCCGGGACGCGGTGGGGCTCTACGGCGGTGCGATCGAGGCGGCGGCCGACCCGCAGGTACGGCCGCGCTGGAACATCCACTTCCAGGTGCCGGACGTCGAGGAGGCCGTCGAGACCGCCAAGGAGCTCGGCGGCCGGGTGGAGTCCAAGGCGGAACGCACCTCGCAGGGATCGGTGGCCGAGCTGCGCGACCCCGAAGGGACCCTCTTCCACATCATCGGCCTCCAGAGCTGACCGGGTCCGCTGACCCACGGCCCGTACGGACCGCGCCCGCTACCGGTACCGGACCGCGCCCGCTACCGGACCGCGCCCGCTACCGGACCGCGCCCGCGCCCGCTACCGGACCGCGACCAGCACCGCGTCCTCACCGAACTGCCAGACCGGCCCGGCGTGCCGGAACCCGGACCGGCGCAGCAGCCGTATGTGGTGGGCCAGCGGCAGGCCGTTGTGCGTGCGGTGCGGCGTGTGCCGCGCGCGGCGGGCGCTGAAGGGGTCGGCCAGCTCCGGGTCGGCGGCGGCAGCGGCCCACCAGGACGCCCAGTCCTCGCGGCAGGCCGTCCGCTGCCGCTCGGCCCGCCGCAGCCCGACCTGTACGGCGACCTCCGCCGCCCGGTCGCCCGCCGGGCCGTGGAACCGGTCGCTGTTGACCAGCACGCCGCCGGGCCGCAGCAGACCGGCGAGGTCCTGGTACGCGCGGCGCAGCGCGTCCGGCGCGAGGCAGTGCAGCGCCGTCGAGGAAACGGCCGCGTCGAGCGGGTGGTCCAGGCCCAGCGCGTGGGTCCAGCCCGGCGCGCCGACCGGCGCCTCGACGAAGCGCACCGCGTCGCCGTGGTGGGCCTGCCCGAGCGCGAGCAGCACGGGGTCCTTGTCCACGGCCACGATGTCCGCGCCGGGCAGCCGCCGGGCGAGATGCGCGGCCAGCGACCCGGGCCCGCACCCCAAGTCCAGGACGCACACGCGTTCCTGATGCGCAGTCACCTTTTCGACGGCGTCCGCGACGACCGTGAAGCGCTCCTCACGGTCGATCGCGTACCGCTGCTGCTGCCGTTCCCACCGCCGCACCCATCGCGCGGCCGTGGCCACACTCAGTCCCATCCGGTCGCGTCACCTTCACCGTCTCGCACCTGTCCGCCGGGCGGTTCTCAACCTACAGGTGAAAACGGTTTCCAAACACGTTCTGTCACTCCAAAGGGGTCAGGCGCACGACGCCAGCACGTCCAGCAGCCGGTCGATCTCCTCCGGCGCGTTGTAGGCGTGCAGGCTCACCCGGACCGAGTGCTGCCGCTCACCCCCGCTGCCCTGGCACAGGCTGTCCGAGCGGACCATGAAGCCGTGGTCGAACAGGGCGAAGCCCAGGTCGCCCGAGGCGATGGCGTGGTGCCGGAAGGTGACGATGCCCCGGCGCCGCTGGACGTCCGCGTCGGCCGCCAGGCTGCGCCGGCACCCCAGCACCTCGTACGCGGGCAGCCGGCGCAGCCCCTCGGTCAGCCGGGCGGCCAGGGCGGTGGTCCACCGCTCGACGCGATCGGTGCCGACGGTGTCCAGCCAGTCGAACGCGGCCCGCAGGCTGCGGATGCCGGTGGTGTTCGGGCTGCCGTCCCACCCGCCGGGCTCGAACACCGGGCCCCGCGCGTTGCGGGCCCACACGGCGCCGGAGCCGGGCAGCGCCAGCGCCTTGTGCCCGGAGAAGACGGCGAAGTCCACGTCCAGGTCCGCCAGCGACACGGGGATGTGGCCGACGCTCTGGGCCGCGTCCAGGCAGATCGGCACCTCGGGGCCGACCGCGCGGCGGATGCGGTGCACGTTCATGTCACCGCCGTAGACGTGGTGGACGTGGGTGACCGCCACGAAGCGGGTCCGCGGCCCGGCCAGCTCGGCCAGGGCCTGCGGATCGTAGTCGCCGGAACCGGCCTGGTACGGCATCGGGCGGACCCGGATCCGCACCCCCTGCCGCGCGAGCAGGTCCCGTACCTCCAGCCACGGGACGATGTTCGCCTGGTGATCGGCGAGCGGGACCACGATCTCGTCCCCGTCCGACAGATGACCGGCCAGCCAGTCCCGCGCGACGGCGCGCAGCCCCGCCGTCGCCCCGCTGACGAAGTGCACCCCGGAGCGCTCCGGCGCCGGGTCGCCGAGGAACTCCTTGACCCGCTGCCGGGTCTCCTCGACCAGCGCCGTGGTCCGGTTGGCCCAGGTATAGGTGCCGCGTCCGGCGTTGGCGTTGCCGGTGGTGAGGTAGTGCTGCACGGCGTCCAGCACCGCCTGCGGCTTCTGCGTCGTGGCGGCGCTGTCCAGATAGGCCAGGTGCGGGGCGCCGGTGATGATCGGGAACTGGGCGCGGACGGCGGTGTGCCAGCCGCGCAGCTCCTCCAGCGCCGCGGTGGCGGGAACGTCCATCGTGGTCATCGGCCTCACTCCCGTACCAGCGGGGCGCCCGCGTCGCGCCAGGCGATGATCCCGCCACGCAGACTGCGCACGTCAGGATGGCCCATCCGGGTGAGCAGCGCGGCGTACCGGGCGGACTGCTCACCGACCGGGCAGGCCAGCAGCACCGGGCGGCTCTTGCTGAACGGCAGTCCGCCGCGGACCAGTTCGCCGAAGAGCTCGTCGACGATGTTGACGGACCCGGCGATGTGCAGCGCGGCGTAGGCGAACGGGCTGCGCAGGTCCACGACGAGCGGGCGCTCGCGCTCGATCCAGCGCTCGGCGCCCTCGACGTCGATGTCCGGCGCCGCGCGCACCTCGGCGTCGGTCAGCGTGGCGGGGGAGTTCGGCTGCGGCGGCCGGCCCAGCAGCTCGGGGCGGCGCTGGCGTACGTACCCGAGGTAGCTCTCGATGCGGTCGCAGACGATGAACACCGCGGTCCGGCGCTCCGCGGGCCGGTCCGGTTCCGGGCCGGGTGCCGGCGCCGCGTCCAGTTCGCGCAGGTACCGTACGGCGCCGAAGTACGCGGCCCCGCTGGTCGGCCCGGCCAGGATGCCGCACCGCCGGGCCAGCGTCAGCATGCCGTCGAGCGCCTCGTCGACGGTGACGGACGCGAGGGTGTCGTAGGTGCCCGGGTCGAACAGGCCGACCTCCTGCACCTCGTCGATGGTGCGGATGCCCGGCACGAAGTCCGCCTTGTGCGACACCAGCCCGACGACGCCCACCCGCGGATCGTGCTCGCGCAGCACCCGGGCGACCCCGGTGGACGAGCCGGCCGTCCCCACACAGGCGATGAACCAGTCCGGGGCCCGGCCGTCCAGGTCCTTGACGATCTCCGGCCCGGTGCCCTCCACGTGGGCCTGCGTATTGCGGTCGTTGTAGTACTGGTCGGTGTACAGATAGGCACCGTCCGGTTCGCTGAGCGCCTGGTGGAACTGGGTGAGCGGATCGTCGGTGTTGGTCGGGTCGAGGCATTCGGTCTGCCCCGGCAGTTCCTCGACCTCCGCGCCCAGCAGCAGGAGGAGGTCCTTGACCTCCGGAATGCGCATGCGGTTCGTGACGGTCTTGAAGGGCACCCCGTGCATCCCGGCGAGCACGGCCAGCGCCTTGGCCGTGTTGCCGCTGGACAGCTCGACGACGGTACGGCCCTCGTCCGCGGCCGTGGCCAGGCCCTGGCGTGCCATGTTCCAGGCCGCCCGGTCCTTGACCGAACCGAACGGGTTGAGCATCTCCAGCTTCGCGTAGAGATCTATGGTGCGCAGGCCGTGGACGGACGGATCGATGCGTACGAGCGGGGTGTTGCCGATGGCGTCGGTGATGCGCTCGAACCTCATGCAGTCCCTTTCGTCCGGCGGGATAGGTGCGGCCAGTACTGCTCGTCCAGGCACCAGCGCCAGGGCGCGTCCTCCTGGCCGGGTCCGTCCGCCGCCCCCTCCTGCCATACGGCGACCTTGCGGGCGACGGGCTGCCGCTGCGCCTCGTCGGCGCTGAAGTCCATGCAGTAACCGGCGGTGTTGGCGAACGCCAGCAGGTCACCGGGGTGCGGCGCGGCCGGCAGATGGACCGCGCGCCGGGTGATCATGTCGGCCTCCAGGCACAGGTTGCCCGCGAGGTAGACCGCCACCGGGCCGCCGTCCGGGACCGGCCGCGCGGTACGCGGCACGAGGACGGGGTCGACGAGGACGCCGTGCTCCTCCAGGCCGATGTCGTCGGCGTTCGCGTCCAGGCGTACGAGGAGGTGGTCGGGGGCCGTACGGCCGCGGGCAGCGGGCTCACCCTCGGTGGCTTCCGTACGGCGTACCTCAAGCACCCGCGCCAGGGTGACCCCGCACTGGTCCACCAGGGCGCGGCCCGGCTCGGTGTGCAGCTCGTACAGGTTCTCCAGCAGCAGGGTGGCCAGCGGGCGGCCCAGCGAGGGGGCGGGGAGCGACAGGAGTTCGTCCAGGTACTGGGCGCCGGCGGCCGGGCGGTGGGCGGGGTAGAGGGCGAGCGCGCCGCGCAGGGTGCCGTTCTCGTTGCGCAGGCCGTAGGTGTGGCGGCGCCAGGTCATCGGCGGGCGGGTGCCCAGCGCGGCGTTGGTCAGCTCGGTGGTGTAGCGCTGCCACTGCGCGCCGTCGGCGAGGTAGTCGGTGCCGAAGCCGCCGCCGATGTCCACGGCACGCGGCGTGAGGCCCCGGGCGCGGCACGTGTCCAGGGCCTTGACGCACCCTTCGAGGGCGACCGCCTTCTCGGCCGGGCTGGTGGTGTCGAGGTGGTAGCCCACCCCGGTCAGCTCCACCGCGTCGCCGTGCCGTTCGACCGACTTGAGCAGGCCGTCCAGGTCGCCTTCGGCCGTACCGAAGCGGCTCTGCCGGGTGAGCAGCCTGACGCCGGGGGCGCGGAAGCCGGAGAGCCGCAGCAGGACGCGGACGCGGGGGAGGTGGTGGTCCCGCACCAGCGTGGCGAGTTCGTCCAGTTCCCCGGGGCCGTCGACGTGGACGGTGGCGCCGGAACGGGCCGCCAGCCACAGGAACGCGGTGTTCTTCGGCCCGGTCGCCAGGATCCGGTCCGGTGCGAACCCGGACCCCAGCGCGTGCTGGAGTTCGCCGAGGGACGCCACGTCCATCCCCGCGTCCGTGGCCGCGAGCCGCCGCACCAGGGCGCTGGACCGGTTCGCCTTGTGCGCGAAGTGGATGCCGCCGCTGAGGTGGTGGCGCCGGTAGACGGCCCGGAAGGCGGCGAGGTTCTCGGCGATCCGGTCCGGCAGCAGCACGTTCAGCGGCGAGCCGAGTCCGCCGGCGAGCGTATGGAGAAACGTCCTTGCGCGGAGCAGGGAAACCAGCCGGGACTCCAACCGCGGTTCCAGGTACAAGGGAACGTCCATACGGAATACTTCCCCCGGTACGGACCCGAGGCCACCTCGTACGCGGAACCGGCCGGGCGTACCGGCCGCGGCGGGCGGCCGGTACGGTCCCTCACCCGGAGGCGGTCCGGGACTCCGCCAGGTGCCGGACGCCGGACCGCACGGCCCAGAAGAACACCGCGAGCGCGAACACCGCCACGGTCAGCGAGTCGTACGGAGCGGGCAGCCGGCCGGATCCCCCGAAGCTGCCCAGCCAGGACAGCACGGTCAGCGCCCCCAGGTACACCACCAGCCAGGCGCCGGTACGCAGTTCGGTGAACAGGGGCAGCCGTCGTCCGGCACCGTCCCGGTCGCCCACGGAGTCCGCCGCGCCGTCCCCGGAACGCCGCATGGCCAGGAAGATCAGCAGCCCGCCGAGGACCAGCGGCAGTGCCAGCCGCAGGTTGTGCCAGCCCGACCAGTACACGAACTCGCCGGCCACCACGAAGCTCACCGGCGCGATCCAGCGCAGGCCCGGCACCCAGCCGGACGTGGTGCTCCCGGGGTCGGCGAGGAAGACCGCCGCGGCGACCGCGGACGCCCCGTAGATCAGCAGGTACATGTTGCCCATGACGCTGACGATGTCCTGCCAGCCCCCGAACGGCAGCAGGAAGACCACGATCACCGCGAGATTGATCACCAGCGCCCGGCGCGGCACGCCGAACCGCTCGTTGACTGCCATGAAGTAGCGGGGGAGGGTGCGGTTCTTCGCGAGTGCGTAGGTGTGCCGGGCGTTGATCGCCACGCCCACGAACGCGGAGCCGCCGGGGGAGATCACCGCGTCCGCGTACAGCAGGCTGGACAGCCAGTGGAGGTTGAGGATCAGGGCCAGCTGTCCGAAGGGGGAGTCGAAGGAGACACCCTTCCAGCCGCCGCCGAGCAGGTTCTCGGGGACGGTGAACAGGAACGCCACCTGGAGGGCCAGGTACATGGCGACCGCCAGGGCGATGCCGGTCAGGACGGCCGCGGGAATGGTCTTGCGGGGATTGCGGGCCTCGCCCGAGAAGTCCAGCGGCGCCTGGAACCCGTTGACCGAGTAGACGATGCCGCCGCCGGCCAGCGCGGTCAGGCAGGCGGCGTACCCGTACGGGGCGAAGCCGCCGTGGTCGGTCAGACGTCCTTCGTGCCAGCCGGAGGCGACGAGCGCGATCACGGTGATCACCGGCACCGCGATCTTGAACACCGAGACCAGGTTGTTCAGCCGTGCGAACAGCCGCACCGCGTACCAGTTCAGCGCCGTCAGGACCACACTGAGCGCGGCGGCGACCCCGACCCCGGCCAGGGTGAGGGTGTGGCCGCTGTAGAGGCCCGGCACATAGTGCGCGGCGTACTGCATGATCGCGCTGATCTCGGCCGCGGTGCCGCCCACTGAGAGCAGCACCGACCAGCCCACCAGCGTGCCGACCAGCCGGCCACTGGCGAACAGCGGCCAGCGGACCGTACCGCCGCCCTCGGGCCGCGACGCGCCCAGCTCGACCATGACCAGGGCGACCAGCGCGCACAGCAGGCCGGCGCCGATCCAGGAGAGCAGCGACGCGGGTCCCGCCGTCTGCGCCGCGTACAGGGCGGCGAACAGCCAGCCGGACCCCACGATGTTGGAGAACCCGATCGAGGTGAGCCCCCAGAACCCCAGGTCACGGCGCAATCGGCGCTCCTGCGCCAGCACCACTGGCGCACCGGCCCCATCGACCTCATCCGTCACCTGACGTTCCGACACCGAACTTCCTTCCTGCTCCGTTACCGACGGCTCATGACCGTCCGCATGCGGATTCTGCCGCTCCATGGCCGAAAAAGCGCACGTCACCACGCGCGGACGGGGAGTGGGAGACCGATATGTCCGGTGGCGGAGTGCCCGATATCTGCCCTGATGGCGGGAGATGGCGGGCGGTCACAGGGTGACTCGCCCGCCGGAAAGGAAGAAGATGACGGCTGTATGAAATCTGCGGCCGGCCGGTCGGCCAGCCAGTCGGCCGGGCGTCGTACGGTGCCGTGCGGCGGGGTGCGGCGGGGCGCGGCCACCGACACACCGCGCCCCGCCGCACCGCCCGGTCAGCTGCGCAGCGGACCCTCGCAGGCGAAGGACGCGCTCCCGGCCCGGCCGTCGGACCAGACGTCCACGGCCCCGAAGGAGCAGTTCATGTCGGCGAGGTTGTTGGCGGCGGCACCGGCCCGGTCCAGCAGGAAGTAGTCGACGGTCT
Organism: Streptomyces albofaciens JCM 4342; assembly: GCF_008634025.1. Classification (NCBI taxonomy): domain Bacteria; kingdom Bacillati; phylum Actinomycetota; class Actinomycetes; order Kitasatosporales; family Streptomycetaceae; genus Streptomyces; species Streptomyces albofaciens. The sequence continues at coordinate 3,809,159 of NZ_PDCM01000001.1, forward strand.
CCGACATGTCGGCGAAGACCCGGTCCGGGTCGCGGGCGTCGGAGAGGTGGGCGGTGATCCGGCCGGTGCAGGTGAAGCGGGACCGCCCGGCCGGCTCTCCGGTGCCCGTACAGACGGGGGTGATGTACGTGGCCCGGGTGAAGGCCGCCCGCACCTCGGACGCCTCGGCGAACCGCAGCGACCCGTTGGGCGTGAAGGCGGTCCGCGGCACGTACAGATCGTCGGCCTTCGGGATCTGGGCGTCGAGGAAGGCGTCGTACGCGCGCTGCAGCCCGCCGTCCGCGCCCAGCCGGGTCCGCCAGGCGTCGAACCCCTTCGGGTCGTCGGCGCGCTGGTAGCCGTACATCTCCCGCAGCAGCGACGGCCGCTGCTGCCACAGGAACTCGAAGAACGTCCCGGCGTAGTCGTAGAAGCGGAAGCCGTCACCGGCGTACGTGGCGTGCAGCAGCCGGTCGACGCTCATTCGGGGACCGCCGTTCGCGGTGTCCGCGATCACGCCCTTGACCAGGGATTTGCGCACCTTCACCCCGTCGTCGCGGGTGCTCCCGGCGAAGAACTCGGCGGTGCCCTCGTCCATCGCGGTGGTCAGGTCGCCGGTGTACCAGGGCCCCTCGCCGAAGCTGCCCGGCACGGCCCAGCGGCCGTTCAGGTAGTGGGTGTACTCGTGCCGGAACAGCTCTTCGAGGGTGAGCGAGGAGTCCTGCGGGACGCGCCGCTGGTAGGTGTAGAAGGTGGCGCCGTTCTCGATGTAGACGCCGCCGTTGTCCGTGCCCATGCCGGTCAGCAGCGGGTGCATGATCTCGTACTCGGCGCGCGAGGCGTACAGGTGGACGTGCAGCGTGGTGTTGGTGTCGCCGGCCAGCGGCACGTCCGTGCCGAGCACCCGGAAGAACTGCGCCTTGACCTGCTTGCTCGCGTAGTAGAGCTGGTCGACGGTGGCCCGGTCCAGCGCGGTGCGCACCTCCAGGGTGCCCTGGTCGTAGGTGTACGTGTGCGGGAAGATCTCGCGTTCCAGCTGCGCCCGGCAGACGCCGTACCGCGCACAGTCGCCGAAGAAGTTCAGCCAGCCCGCCACCCCGGCCCACGGGGCGCTGCGGCGGCCGAAGTTGGCCTCGGTGACGGTGAGCAGGCCGCCGAGGTCGCTCACGATGGAAGTCTTGAGGGCGTCGATCTGTCCGAAGCGGCCGTACTCGCCCAGCGCGTCGCGCACCGCCCAGGCGTTGGCCGTGCCCTTCAGATGGGTGTGGCCGGAGAAGGCGCGGAAGTCGGCGCGGTACGCGGCGTCGGCGGTCACCGCGGCCCGGAAGGCCGTGTCGTTGTTGCCCGGGTACACGCCGAGGTAGTTGACGGTGAGCGCGGCGAGGGCGGCACCGCCCCACATCGGGTCCGTGGCGGTCGGCTTGCCGGGGCCCATGGTTGCCAGTACCCGTCTCACCAGCGGAAGTTGGTGCTGGCGCAGCCCCGGAGCGCTCGCGGTGGTGAGGGCTTCGCGCAGCGTCCCGGCGTTGTGCCGGGTCGGCTCGAAGGTGCGGGGCGCGGTTCCGTACGCGGCCACGGCCGCCCGCATCGCCTCGACCGTCGGGGCGTCCGTGACGTCGATCTCGGCACGCGAGAAGTCGTGGTACACGACCGCGTGCAGATAGGTGAACAGCTCGTACAGGTGGGTGGCGTCGGTGCCGTCGTGCTGCGGCGCGAGCGCGCTGATCCGGTGGGCGACGGCCTGTACGTGCGGCTGCGACATGACCGGGGCGAGCCGCGCGTCCCAGGTCCAGATCAGCCCGCGCAGACAGCCCTCGGCGGTGACGGCCGGATCGGTGAGGAAGTCCGCGAGGGCTTCGGGGCCGAGGCGGGTGAGGGCGTCGAGGGTGCAGGTGGGAGCGGTGCCCGGGCGGTGGCCGTCGGGAGCGCTTCCCGACAGGTCGCCGGGGGTGCGGCCGCGCGGCACGCGGCCGTTGCCGGGCGGCAGGTCCCGGGCCGCGGGCCGCGGCGCGTCGGCGAACCGGTCGGCCCGGTCGGTGTCGTGCCGCCGGTCCGCCGGGCCGCCGTCGGGGCCGGCCGCCGGCGCGACGTCGGCCGGCCGGCCGGGCGCCGCGCCGTGGGCGGCCTGCGCCGCGGGAAGGAGGAGGCCCACCGAAAGAACGGCGCTCAGCAGACCCTTGCGCACAGTGCGTAACGGAAACACCGGCTGCTCCTGGGTAGAGGGGGTGGGGGGGCACGTGCGGAGCCGCGCGACATCAACCACCGCGTGCCGAGCGGGAGTTGAGCCGTCCGCCGGGCCGCGGCGCGCCCCGTAACCTAGTAATGTGACATTGCACTGACAACCCGTCGGCCACGGGTTTCGGTGCCCGGGCTGTTCAGGGCTGTGCCCCGGACGCGCGCCCGGGTCCCCTCCGTCGTTCCTTCACCGCTCCGGCACCGTACGCGCCCACAGCGACCTCACATGCCCGAGATGCCGCGCCATGCACGCCTGCGCCCCCTCGGCGTCGCCCGCCAGCGCCAGGTCGAGCAGCTCCAGGTGTTCCTGCGCCGAGGGCAGCAGTTCGCCGCGCTCGTCGAGACCGGTCAGGCCGTACAGGCGGGATCGTTTGCGCAGGTCGCCGACGGTCTCGACGAGCCGGGCGTTGCCGGAGAGGGCGAGCAGGTCCAGGTGGAAGCGGCGGTCGGCCTCCAGGTAGCCGATCAGGTCGTGGGCCCGCGCGGCGGCGACGATCTCCTCGGCGAGCGGGCGCAGCGCGGTCAGTTGCCCGCGGGAGGCCGTGCGGGCCACCCGTCCCACGGTCGGCACCTCGATCAGGGCCCGTATCTCCGCGAACTGGTCCAGGTCGCGCTCGCTCACCTCGGTGACCCGGAAGCCCTTGTTGCGCACCGGCTCGACCAGCCCCTCGCGCGCCAGGTCGAGCATGGCCTCCCGCACGGGCGTGGCCGAGATCCCGAACCCGGCGGCGAGCGCGGGGGCGGAGTACACGGTGCCGGGGCGGAGTTCACCGGCGATCAGGGCGGCACGCAGCGCGTGGGCGGCCCGGTCGCGCAGCCGCTCCTGGCCGGTGATCGGTCCGAGGTGCTGCACATCGCCCCCTGGCTGGGCCCCTCGACGGGCGTCTGCGTACCCGGCGTGAACTGGGGCCCAGCGTACAAGGTGATGCCGCGACAGGGGATGTGCCCGGGCGTGCCGGGATGCGGCCCGGTGGCCGGTGAGGCCGGGGCGGCTATGGGGGTGTCGGCCGTACCTTCAGTTCGAAGCTGCCCCGCGTCTCGGAACCGAAGGGCCCCGCGTGGGCGTCGAACGACGACCCGCCGTACCGCTTGTCCAGTACGGACAGCGACCAGGTGGCCGGGGCGGCGAACATGGCGAGACATGCGGCGGCGAGGCCGAGGGTGCCGAGCCGACGGCGGCGCGTCCGGAGCCGGGGGACGAGCACCGCGACGGCGAGTGCCGCAACGCCGAGCAGTCCGGCCGCCGCGACGAGCGGCGTCAGCCACGGCGCGAAGTCCGCCTGCCCGGCCGCGAGATGCCCGGCCCAGGCCGCTTGCGCCGCGACGGCCGCGGGCAGGGCGAGGCGGGCGGCGCGGCTGCCGCGCTCCGTACGGTGAGCGCGCCACAGCGCGACGGTCCCGGCCGCGCTCAGGGCCGCGAGCGCCGGGGCCAGTCCCGCCACGTACGCCGTGTGCGGTACGGGTACGGCGCTCAGTACCGCCGCCGTGGTCAGCAGCCAGGTGCCCCACATCACGTATCCGGCGCGCGTCCGGTCCGTACGGGGGCGTCCGCGGCTGCGGGCCAGGCCGAAGACCAGGCCGAGCAGGGCCGGCGGGTAGAGCCAGCCGATCTGCCGTACCAGGCGTTCGCCGACCAGCTTGTGCGGGCGGTTGTTCTCCGGGTCCGAAGCCACGATGCCGCCGCGCCTGCCGCTCTGTGCGGCGCCGCCGCCGGCGGGCTTCGAGTTTCCGTCCGCGCCGAAGGCGGCGCCGTTGCCGGACTGCCCGAACCGGCCGAAGCCGTTGTAGTCGAAGACCATGGAGAAGGCGCTGTCGCCCGAGTTGCCGCCCACCTGCGGACGGACGTCCTTGGGCGTGAACGTCATCAGCAGCACCCAGGACAACGACACCGCGCCCATGACCGCCCCCGCGGTCAGCAGATGGCCGAGCCGCCTGCGCAGCGTGACCGGCGCCGCGAGCAGGTACCCCACGGCGAGCGCGGGCACGATCAGCCATGCCTGCATCATCTTGGCCTGGAAGCCCAGCCCCACCCAGACCCCGGCGAGCACCAGCGCTCCGAGCCGCCCGCCTTGCACGGCCCGCTGGTACTGGTCCACCGCCAGCACCAGGCACATGATCAGGGACGCGTCGGGGATCGCATGGCCGAACATCGAGGCCGCCACAGGCGTGAGCGTGAAGAGCCCGGCCGCCAGGAGGCCGGTCGCGGGGCCCTGCCAGCGGCGTACGACGCGGTACATGACCAGGACGGACACGACGCCCTCGACGCACTGCGGCAGCGTCAGCGCCCAGTCGTGGAAGCCGAAGACGCGGGCGGAGAGGGCCTGCGGCCAGAGGAAGCCGCCGATCTTGTCGAGCGTGACCGTGGCGGCGGGGTCCAGGGCGGTGAAGAGGAACGCCTTCCAGCTCCCGGTCATGCTGCGGGCGGCGTCCGAGTAGTACGGGGCCAGCCCGCTGCCGACGAGGTTCCACGCGTACAGCAGCGCGGCCGACGCGGCGACGGCGAGCAGGGCGGGGCGCGCCCACGGTGGCTGGCCGCCGGGGGAGCGCCACAACTCCCAGCGGCGGCGCGGGCGTCGGCGGACCGCCGCTCGCCGCGACGCGCGGGTCGCGGTGGCGGCGGTGGACGGCGGGGACGGGGCCGAAGGGACTGATGATGCGGGCATGGCAACGGGGCCTCCCGGTCACGGGTGCGGTCGGGGCGGGACGTCCGCGCCGATGGTCGTCCCCTGTGGCGGGACGGACAAGGGAGGCGATTGTCCGGGAATTGTCCGGGAGATGACCGCGCTGCTCAGCGGGGCGGGCGGCCCGGCTCTCCGGACAATGCCGGGGCGGCGGGCGGTCGTCCGGGGGTGCGGGCCGTACGGCGGACGCTGTACGAGCGGCTGTGCGAGGCGTCCGGGGCAGGCTGCTGCGGGGTGTCTGCGCCGGGAAAACATCGATCACTGACTCCGCGGCGATGTAACGTGTGCTCATAACTAGCGCCACTTACGCGACGGTTGGCGCTTTCATTGCTACGGGGGAAGCGCGATGGCTGAGAACTTGGTCGGTATCTGGGCGGCGGGCTGGGCCGTGTCCCGAGGGACACCCCCGCCGGTCGCGACGCCCTGGGGGCTCTACATCGAGGTGCCCGGCAGCCCCGGCGAAGTGGGACGCCACGTCCTGCCGCGGACCGAGGAGGCGTTGGTCCGCGGCGCCGCTGCCTCGGTGTCCGCGCCGCGCACATGGATGAAGATGCCCGCGCGGTCGGACGGGACCGGTTCCTGGCTGCCCCAGGGGTGGGTGCGGGAGGAGGACGGGCACCTGATGGCCGTCGACCTGACGGCCACGTGCCCGGTCGTACCCCAGGGGTACACAGCGGCCGTGGAGACCGTGGGCGCCGTCACCTGCGTACGGGTACTGGACGCGGCGGGTGAGCAGGCGGCCAAAGGGCAGATGGCGGCCCTCGGGGAAGCCGTGGTCGTGGACCGGGTGGTGACGGAGGAGACCCACCGGCGGCGCGGGCTCGGCGGCTTCGTGATGCGTACGCTCGCCGACCGCGCCGTGGCTAAGGGCGCGGTCCTCGGCGTCCTCGGCGCGACCGACGCCGGGCGTGCGCTGTACGAGACGCTGGGGTGGAAGCGGCACGCGACGCTCGCGGAGTACGTCTACCGGCCCTGACGTTCACGAGCCCTGACGTCCACCGGCCTTGACGTCCACCGCCCCCGACCTCGAAGAGCGGGGTACCGGGCGGCCGTTACGGCTCCGTGGTGTTCCGGCGCGCGGAACCGCCGTCACCTTCCTGTGCCCTCACCGTCCTCCGCCGCCCGGGCGCCGTCCGTGCCCTCCGCAGCGGGGCCGCCGTCCGCCGCGCGGCGGTCCGTGCGCGGTGGGCGGACGGTGAGTTCGGCGACGGCACCGCCGTCCGGGGCGTTCGAGAAACGCAGGGTCGTACCGAGGACGCGCGCCTGCCCCAGGGCGATCGTCAGCCCGAGCCCGTGCCCGCGGTCCTTCCGGCCGTCCTTCGGGCGGCTCCGGAAGCGCTGCGGGCCCTCGGCGAGCAGTTCGTCGGGGTAGCCGTCGCCGTGGTCGCGCACCGTGACGACGGGTCCGTCCACGGTCAGGACCACCGGCGGGCGGCCGTGCTTGTGCGCGTTGACGACGAGGTTGCCCAGCACCCGCTCCAGCCTGCGCTGGTCGGTCTCCACCTCGCAGTCCCGCACCACCCGCACCTCGGCCTCCAGCCCGGAGGCCCGGACGGCGCGTTCGGCCAGCGGCCCGAGCCGGTGCACGTCGAGGTCGGCGCGCTCCACCTCCGCGTCCAGCCGGGAGATCTCCAGCAGGTCCTCGGTCAGCCGGCGCATGGCCTGCACGCGCTCCTGGACCATCTCGGTGGGCCGCCCCGGCGGCAGCAGTTCGGCGGCCGCGTGCAGCCCGGTGAGCGGGGTGCGCAGCTCATGGGCGACATCGGCGGTGAACCGCTGCTCGCTGTGCAGCTTGCTCTGCAGGCTCGCGGCCATCGCGTCGAGCGCGGCGGCCACGGCGGCGGTCTCGTCCCGCGCGTACTCGGGCCGCCGCGCGCGGGGGTCGTCCACCCGGGCGTCGAGGTCACCGGTGCTGATCCGGCGGGCCACCTGCGCGGTGCGGTCCAGGCGCCGGGTGACGCTCCGGGTGGCGTACAGGCCGACGACGAGGGTCAGGGTGATCGCGACGGCCGAGGACCCGATGATGGCCTGGTCAAGGCCGCTGATGACGGCCGCCCGCTGACTGTAGTCCTGGCCGACGGCCAGCGCCTTGCCGTCGGCCGGTGTCACCGCCCACATGGTCGGGCGGCCGTCCCGCTGCCCGAGCTGGGTGCCGCGCTCGCCCCGCCGCGCCATGGCCCGCAGGGCGGGCGGCAGCTCCGGCGGGTCCAGCCGCGCGTCACGGCCGAGCGGCTCCCCGGCCACGTACGAGGCGACGACCGAGTCCAGCCGTACCAGCGCCGCGTCCCTGGCCTGGTCCTCGGTCTGCCGGCTGACCAGGACGTGGACCAGGATGCCGAGCACCGCGGCCAGGAAACAGCACATGACCATGATGAACAGGGCGGCTTTCCAGCGCAGCGTCGCGGTCCAGGACGGCAGGCGCAGCCGTCGGCGCGCGCGGTCCCGAGCCGTGCGGGCGCTCACCGGCCGGCCTCGGGCGACGCGGAGGGGGAGGCGGCGGGGGAGCGCCGGTCGTATTCCATGAACCGGAACGCGGTGTCTCCGGGGGAGGGGGCACGCGTGGGCTCCTGCCGCAGCCGGGACGGTGCCGAGGTGGCCGGTGCCGGCCCGGCGCTGCGCGCTTCCCCGGGCCCGGCGCAGCCGCCGTCCCAAGCGGCCGCCGTCGCCCCGGCGAGGGCCGGCAGCCAGACCCGTACCGGTCCGGGGAGCGGCGGCCGTGGGCGGGGAAAAAGCACAGTGTTTCCAGTCGGTGGCTTACAGGAGCGCGGATCGTCGGACCCACGCGAACATGATGTTGGCTCTTTTCTGTTGCGGCAATCCGGCGGTTGTGTAACGGCCACCCGTAAGGCCTTGAACGGTGCCGTTACCGTTTCGGCCGCAGCCGTCCGCATACAGCGGTCCACCCCGGCTCTCCGGGCGGGAGTGCCGGGGCGGACCGACGTTTCCCCGGTTTCCTCGGTCGAGGAGTTTCGCCCTGACAGGACGTGCGGCTCCGCCGGGAGAGCCTTCCAGCAGCGCGTCGGCGACCTTGACCTAGACCAGCCACTGCCCCGGCCCGGCCGCCGGGGACTTCTGGCGGCGTGGACCAGAGGAGCACGGAGTTCGCGCGGGATACGCCGGAGAATTCACACAGCCGTGCGGACGCGGCGAATGCGGCGCACCGTCCGGCCGCGCCCGACGGAGGAATGCGTGGCCGCCGGCCGTGGCGCAGTGGCGGATATGTGGATCGGGAAAGAGGCGGGCGCGGGGAATTGCCGTGCCCGGTACCGGATGAGCGGGCGGCACGGCTCGGTATTCCGTGAGCTTTCACCGGTGCATTGCCCGGTGTGTTCCGCGGAACCCTCAGCCGCTCCCCGTCCCGCCCGGACCGGCCGCCGCCACCAGCGCCACCGCGGCCTCGCGGGCGCGCAGCGCCGTGTCCGGGTCGCCGCTGATCGTGGCCGTGGTGATCGCGCCGTCGAGCAGCAGCGCCAACTGCCCGGCCAGTGCTTCCGGGGAGGCGGGAATCTCCTGCACCAGGCCGGTGAGATACGCGTGCACGGCGTCCTTGTGGTCGCGCGCGGCGCGGGCCACGCCCTCCGACACGGCACCCAGTTCCCCGTACGCGTTGATGAACGCGCAGCCGCGGAAGCCGGGATCGGTGAACCAGGTGTGCAGCCAGTCGAAGACGGCGGCCGGCGCGTCCTGTGGCGTGGCGGCGTGCGCCTCGACGTAGTCGGCGAGGGCCGCGCGCCAGCGCTCGTCGCGATGCCGCAGATACGCCTCCACCAGCTCGTGCTTGGACGGGAAGGACTGGTACAGCCGCTTCAGCGACACGCCCGACGCGCCGCGGATCTCGTCCATGCCCACGGCCTGGATGCCCCGTGCGTAGAACAGCTCCTCGGCGGCGTCCAGCAGCCGTACCCGGGCTTCTTCCTGCTGCACAAGGCCTCCCGCTTCCCCTGAGAACGATCGTTCTCTAGAGTAGCGGACAGCGCGGAGAACGGCCGTTCTCCGCGTGGTTCCCCCTGCAAGGAGGCCGTCATGGCACCACGTCCCCCGCTCCCGCCGTTCGACCGGGAGACCGCGCTGAAGAAGGTCCGGGCCGCCGAGGACGCCTGGAACACCTGCGACCCCGAACACGTCGCGCTCGCCTACACCGAGGACTCGGTCTGGCGGAACCGGGACACCTTCCTCACCGGCCGCGCCGAGATCACGGCCTTCCTCCGCGCGAAGTGGGCGCGGGAACGGGACTACGCCCTGCGCAAGGAACTGTGGGCCCACCAGGACGACCGGATCGCGGTGCGGTTCCAGTACGAGTGCCGCGACGAGGACGGCCAGTGGTGGCGCAGCTACGGCAACGAGCTGTGGGAGTTCACCGGTGAGGGGCTGATGCGGCGCCGGGAGGCGAGCATCAACGACGTACGGATCAGCGCGGCGGAACGGCGCATCTTCGGGCCGCGGCCGGACGCCGGGAGCGGGACCCTCGTCCCGGTGTGGTGACCGGGGCGCGGCCCCGGTTCCGTGACGCGCGCCGCCCCGCCGGGACTCCCGGCGGGGCGGCGCCATGGGGTGCCCGGCGCGCCGTTGACGACGGCGGGCGCGCCGGGGCTGCGTCGGGCGACGCTTACTTGACGTTGATCCCGGTCCAGGCGGCCGCGACCGTCTTGTACTCGGTGCTGTTGGCGCCGTACAGGTCGGCGGCGGCCTTCAGCGTGCCGGTGCGGGCGCCCGCGTACTTCGTGGTCGAGGTGAAGTACGTGGTCAGCGCGCGGTACCAGATCTTCTCGGCCTTGGCGCGGCCGATGCCGGTGACCTTCGAGTTGTCGTAGGTCGGGCTGTTGTAGGTCACGCCGTTGATGGTCTTGGTGCCGCTGCCCTCGGACACCAGGTAGAACCAGTGGTTGGCCGGGCCCGAGGAGTAGTGCACGTCGACGTTGCCCAGCGACGAGGACCAGTAGTCCCTGGACGCGCCGTCCTTCGAGGGCTTGTCCATGTAGCGCAGCGGGGTGCCGTCACCGTTGATGTCGATTTTCTCGCCGATGAGGTAGTCGCCCTTGTCGACCGCGTTGTTGGCGTAGAACTCGGCCGCGGTGCCGAAGATGTCGGACGTCGCCTCGTTCAGACCGCCGGACTCGCCGCTGTAGTTGAGCCTGGCGGTGGCGGCGGTGACGCCGTGGCTCATCTCGTGGGCGGCCACGTCCAGCGCGGTCAGCGGGTTGCTGTTGTTCTGGCCGTCGCCGTACGTCATGCAGAAGCAGGAGTCCTGCCAGAACGCGTTGACGTAGTTGTTGCCGTAGTGGACGCGGGAGTACGCGGCCCGGCCGTCGTTGCGGATGCCGCTGCGGCCGTGCACGTTCTTGTAGTAGTCCCAGGTCACCGCCGCGCCGTAGTGGGCGTCGACGGCCGCGGTCTGGCGGCCGCCGCCCCACTTGTCGTCGGCGTCGGTGAACAGCGTGCCGGTGCCCGACGTGCCCTGGCGCAGGTCGTACGTCTTGTGGCCGCCGCGGGCGCCGTCGGTGAGGTTGTAGGTGCTGCCGCTCTTGGTGGTGGTGAGCGGGACGGTGCCGCTGTACGAGCTGGTGCCCGTACCGGTCTCGATCGTCTCGTCCTGGAAGAGCTTCTTGCCGGTCTTCGCGTCCGTGACGACGTGCAGCTCGCTGGGCGTGCCGTCCTTCTGGACGCCGGTGACCACGGTCTCGTACGCGAGGACGGGCTTGCCGGAGGCGGCCCAGATCACCTTGCGCGGCGCGTCCTTGGCCTCGGCCTTGGTGTTCTTCTCGGCGGCGGAGGCGGACAGCGCGCTCTTCTCGGCGGCGGCGGCCGGCTGCGCGGCGTCCGTGGTGGGCACGGCTATCTTGGCCTGCGTCGCCTTGTCGACGGTGCGCGTGCCGTTCTTCTTCTCGTGTACGACCAGGTCCCCGCCGAGGACCGGCAGGCCCTCGTAGGTGCGCTCGTAGCGCGTGTGCACCGTGCCGTCCGCGTCCTTGATGACGTCGCGGGCGATCAGCTTCTCCTGGCCGCCGAGGCCGATCTTCTGCGCGGTGACGGCGGCGTCCGCCTGGGCGCTCTGGATCGCGGCCACGCGCTGCTGGCCGGACAGCGCGAGGGCGCCGGTCGCGGCGTCGGGCTGGGCGGTGGCCGATCCGGTCTGGAAGGCGACCGCGACCATGGCGGCGGAGGCGACCAGAGCGGCGGCGCGGAGGGAGTGCTTGCGGGGGGTGGAGGTCATGCGTCTCAACTCAGTCTCCTAGCGCGGGCCGTACGGTTGCGGCCCGAATGAGGGGGAGGGCGGGCCCTGTCGGGCCGCCCGGTGGTGCAGGAGTGAATCGAGAGGAGAGTGCCATCACCCGACCGTTCTTGTCAGGTCTTCAACAAGGATTTCACATGGGGTTTGACGAAATGCGGTTGTTTGTCACCGATTTATGGCTGGTGAGCGACCGATTTTGTGAACAGCCCTGTGAACGCGGAGCGGACGACGACGGTCCGGGGCCGGTCGGTGAAGGAGCCCGGCATGCCGGAGGCCCGGCACCCACGAGCGGATGCCGGGCCTCCGTACCCGTACGGCCGGACTGCGTCAGGACGTGGGCAGCTTCGCGGACCAGGCGGTCACGGACAGCGTGCCGTTGTCCACCTCCTGATCGAACGGGACGACGCTGTGCGCGTTGCTGCCCGTCGGCGAGATCTGGAGGTACTTGGCGTGCGCGGTGCCCGCGCCGGTGTGCGTCCACACCAGGTCGGCGTAGGCGCTCCGGCCCGGCTTCAGCGTCACCCGGTGCACGCCCGGGTCCTTGGCGAAGTACGTGTCGCCGTGCCGCACCGTGGTCTTCAGCGCGGTGTGCCCGGCACCCTCCAGCGCCAGGCCCGGGTAACCGGATATCGCGCAGGCGACCTTGCCGGTGTTCTGCACCCGCAGGTACGTGCCCGAGTGGTTCATCCCGTGCTGGCTGCCGCCCGCGTCGGTGGTGGTCGCCTTCAGCGTCCCCGGCTGGCACTCCCCGGCACCCGCCGGCGCGGCGGCGGAGGCGACACCCGTACCCGCTCCGGCGGCGAGGGCGACGGCGGCGGCAACGGCGGCAGCGGTACGCAGACCACGCATGGTCGATCAACTCCTCTCTCCCCGGGCTCCGGGGAGAACGATCGGTGATGCACCGACCCGCCTGCCCCATGGACCCGACTCGATATGTACTCGGTCGCGGCTTTGGCCACATCCGATCGCATCCATGCGGCAGTGGGCAAAAACGTGCACCCCGTGCTTCCTTGCTTGCGTACCGTCCACTCTGGGCGGTGCCGCTGTCGATCGGCTAACGGGCCGCTAACGTCCGGCTACGGGCCGGCGCTGCGTACACAGCCGCGCTTCCGGCCGCAGCCGGTCGTCGAGCGCGGCACCGACCTCCGGGCAGTTCGCGCGGACGGTGTCGAGGAACGCGGCCAGCACGGGAGAGCGGTCCTGCGTGGCGAACGACAGGACCAGGTCGGGCAGCCGGGCCGGCGGGGTCACCCGGCAGAACCAGGCACCCTTGCGCGGAACCGCCGTCATCCGCGAGGGCCCCAGCCCGACCCCCACGCCGGACACGGCGAGGCTGATGATCGTGTGCACGTCCCGGGCGACCGTGGCGCTGTGACAGGCCGCCGAGTCCTCGCCCAGCAAGGCGCTCAACGCGAAGCCGATGGCCGGTTCGTCGTCGCAGGACGCCACGATCAGGTGCTGCTGCCGCAGCTGCGCCACGCTCACCGAGGGACGGCCCGCGTAGGGGTGCGCCGTGCTGACGACGGCGGTCAGATGATCGCGCCCGATGGTCACGGACGTCAGGTTCTCCGCCCCCTGGCCGCGTGGCCGCCCCAGCCCGACCGCCATGTCCAGCTCACCGGCGACCAACGCGGCGGTGCTCCGGCTGGTCGCCATCTCGTGCAGCTCCAGCCGCACTTCGGGGCGTTCCCGGCCGAACCGGGCGAGCACCCCGGGGAGCGGATCGAGCAGGGCCGAGGCGATGAAGCCCAGCCGCAGCCTGCCCGTCTCCCCGCGGGCGGCGCGCTGCGCGTCGGTCACGGCCGACGCCATCTCCGCCAGGGCCCGCCGGGCCCGGTCGAGGAACGCCGTACCCGCGGCCGTCGGGAAGACACCCTGCCGCGTACGGTCGAACAGCCGCACCCCCACTTCCCGTTCCAGGTCGGCGATCTGCTTGGACAGCGGGGGCTGCGCGATGCCGAGCGCCTCGGCCGCCCGGCCGAAGTGCTGGTGGTCGGCGAGGGCGAGGGCGTACCGCAGGTGCCGCGCTTCCAAGACCGGCTCCTTCCGTACGGGCGATGCCACGGCGATACCTCAAAAGTATCGTCGGCCCGCTTCTCAGATCTCAGCGTAGATGAAGGGTCGGCGCGCGAGATGTGCTGGGGACATGTCCGACACCGATCTTGAGACCACGGTCTTCGTCTTCGTCCACGGCGCCTGGCACAGCTCATGGCAGTGGGGAGCCACCCAGCGCGCGCTCGCCGCACTCGGCGCCGCGAGCGTCGCCGTCGACCTCCCGGGCCACGGCTTCGACGCGCCCGTACCCACGGGCTACGCCCTCCCCGGCCAACCCGCCCTGACCACCGAGAAGTCGCAGCTCGCCGGCTTGACCATGGAGGAGTGCGCCGACTCCGTGCTGACCACGCTGCGCAACGTGCGCCGCTTCCGTACCGTCGTGCTCGTCGCGCACAGCGCGGGCGGCGGACCCGCGTCGCTGGCGGCCGAGCGCGCTCCCGAACTGGTCGACCGGATCGTCTACCTCTCCGCCTTCGTGCCCGCCGGCCGTCCGCGCGGCTCCGACTACGTGGCGGCGCCCGAGAACGCCGCCGCGCTCGGCCGGGGCCTGCCGGTCGGCGACCCGGACGCGCTGGGCGCCATCCGTATCAACCCGCTGTCCCCCGACCCCGAGTACATCGAGGAGCTGCGGCAGACCCACTACCAGGACATCCCCGCGGACCGGTTCAGCCGCTGGCGCCTGGCGCTGAGCACCGATCTGCCCCTGGCGATCATGGAATCCCCGGTGGAGCTGACCGCCGGGCGGTGGGGCCGGATACCCCGGGTGTTCCTGCGCTGCGCCGACGACCGGGCGCTGCCGCTCGCCACACAGGACCTGATGATCGCCGAGGCCGACCGCGCCGTGCCCGTCAATCCCTTCACCGTGCACACCCTGCCCGGCAGCCACACCCCGTTCGCCGCCCGGCCGCGCGAGCTGGCGGCGGCGCTGGCCGCGAGCGTGCGGCCCGCGGAGGGCCGGTAGCGCGTCGGGAGCGCGGGCGCGCCCGTGATCAGGGCGCGCCCGCCGTCCACCGGTCAGTTCATGGTCGACCCGATCGGCGCGCCGGTGGTCAGGAAGGCGGTCACCGGGAGCGAGCCGTCCGCCCGGCGCGGGCCGTACGCGGTACGGGCGTCCGTCGACCGGAACGCGGGCGTCGCCACCCCGCGGTCCCAGGTGTTTCCGGTCGACACGGCGGCGGAGCCCACCTTCGCCGGCCGGCCGCCGTTGGCGACGGCCAGGTTCTTCGACAGACGGGCCTTGCCGGTGGCGAAGTAGAAGCCCTCCTTCTTGTTGGCGTACGCCGTGTTGCGCGTCAGCACGGTCGCGCCGGGATTGCTGTTCTCGGTGAAGCCGTGGAGTGTGTTGTCCCAGGCCGCGTTGTTGTTCACCACGTGTGCCGCGACCGTGCCGCCGCCGCCCAGCTTGAAACCGTTGCCGTTGCCCTCGAACGCCGGGTCGTTCCAGCGGTTCCTGCCGTTGCCGTACGCCCAGGTGTGCTCGATGGTGACCGGGCCGGCGAACTTCCACAGGTCCAGCCCGTCGTCCGCGTTGTCGAACAGCCGCGCCCCGGTGATCCGGTTGCCGGTGCCGGAACCGAACTTGACGGCGATGCCGTCGGCGTTCTGGCCGTGCGTGGCCGGGTCGAAGTTGCCGTGGCTGTCGAGATTCTGCACGAGGTTGTCGTTGGTGCCCTCGCCGCGCAGCGTGAAGCCCGAATTGCCGTTGTCGGCGGTGACCAGGTTCTTGAAGACGCCGCCGGTGGAGGAGGTGGCGACGAACCCGTGGGCGGGGGACTTGCGGAAAGTGAGGTTCTGGACGGTCCAGTAATCACCGGATATCCCGGCCAGCCAGGAGCCGGCGGGCAGCTTCGACCCGTCGATGACCACCTTCTCGCTGCCGTACGCGGTGAGGGTGATACGGGCCGAGGGCGTGCCGTCGGCGCCGCTCTTGAGGCTCCTGGCCGGGTGGTACGTACCGCCGCGCACCTGGATGGTGGTGCCGGCCTTGGCGTGGGCGACGGCATCCTCAAGGGCCGCGGCGGTCGACACGACGACGGTCCGCGGGGCCGCGCCGGCCGTGCCCGGGGCGAGCCCCAGCCAGGCCCCTCCCGCGCCGGCGGCCACGGCGACGGCGGCGGCGATGGTCAGGGTGCGGGTCCTGCGGTGACGACCGGTACTGCGCACGGCAGTCGATCCTTTCGTGGGGGACAGTTGCCGAGCGGCACCCGGGCACGCGCCCGCGGGGCCGCTCACCTCCTGGTGGCCGCCGTTCACGAGAAGGTTGCCGCCGTGCCGTCGCACGCCGTTCCCCCCGCGCCCGGCGCCCCGGCACGGATGGATACTGATCTTCATGCGTATCGACTTCGATCCTGAACAGTTCGACCGGCAGGGCTTCTACCGGCTGCTCACCGCGTCCGTGGTCCCGCGGCCCATCGCCTGGGTGTCCACCGTCTCCGCCGAGGGCGTGGCCAACCTCGCTCCGCACTCGTTCTTCAACATCGCCTGCGTCAAGCCGCCCGTCCTGCAGTTCTCGGCCGTGGGCCGGAAGGACTCCCTCCGCAACATCGAGGAGACCGGGCAGTTCGTGGTCAACTTCGCACCGGAACAGCTCGCCGTGCAGATCAACGAGACGGCGACCGATTTCCCGCCCGGGGTCAGCGAGTTCGACCAGGTGGGCGTGGCCGCCGAGCCGAGCCTGCGGGTCAAGCCGCCGCGGGTGGCGGACTCGCCGGTGGCGTTCGAATGCGAACTGCACAGCACGGTGCGGTTCGGTGACTCCACGGTCGTCTTCGGCCGGGTCGTGCACGCGGTCGTGTCGGAGGAGGTCATGACCGACGGCCACCCGGAGATCGACAAGCTGAAGCCGCTGTCCCGCCTGGGCAAGGACGAGTGGGGGACGGTCGGCGAGGTACGGGAGATCTCCCGTATCCGGTACGCGGACTGGCAGGGGCCGGCCGCGGGGGCCTGAGCGGCGCGTGGTGTGCGAGGGGGCCGGGGCGGGACCTCTTGACGTCCGGCCCTCTCCCGCTCCGTACCCGCCCCCGCGTCACGGCCGCCCCGGGACCGGCGGGCCGGAAACCCCTTCGCGTACCCGCTGTCGCCCGCCGGTGGGAGCGGCCGGGAAGTAGCGCGTTTCGCCCCCCTCTCCCTGCCGTCCACTTCCGCATCACCCGGGTCTCCGAGACTCTGCGGTGACCCGGCCCGCAGGCGTAGCGGGCCACCGGCCCCTGGAGATGCGATGACGAGATCGACGGGCTGCTCCGCCGCGGTACCGGACCTCCCGGCGGAGGCGCCGCCGGCCCCTGTACGGGGACGGGTTCCGGGCGCACCGGCGGCCACGCGCGCCGCCCGCGCCTCCGTGAGCCCGTTCAGCCGCCGTACCGCGCTGCGCGTGGCCGCGGCGACGGCCGTCGGCACGCCCGCCCTGGCGTACGGCGGCGGCACCGCGCACGCGGCCCGGGGCGACCGGCGGCTGCGCACCATGACGTTCAACCTCCGGTACGCGTCGAACGAGCGGCCCAACTCATGGCCCGAACGCCGCCCGGTCATGCGCGACCTGCTGCACCGGGCGGCGCCGCACCTGCTCGGTACGCAGGAGGGGCTCTACCACCAGCTCCAGGACATCGCGGAGGACCTCGGCGAGGACTACGCCTGGCTCGGCACCGGGCGCGGCGGCGGCAGCCGCGACGAGTTCGCCGCCATCTTCTACGACATCCACCGACTGACCCCGGTCGAGTACGACCACTTCTGGCTGTCCGACACCCCGTACCTGATCGGTTCGGCGACGTGGGGCAACACCGTCATCCGGATGGCGACCTGGGTGCGTTTCCGGGACCTGCGCACCGGCGGCGAGTTCTACGCTCTCAACACCCACCTGGACCACCTGAACCAGTACTCGCGCGAGCGCTCCGCGACCCTGATCACCGACCGGCTGCGCCCGCTCGACCCGGCGCTGCCGCGCATCGTCACCGGCGACTTCAACGTCCCCGCCCACCGCAACCCCGTCTACGACACGATGCTCGCCCGGGGCGCCCTCGTCGACAGCTGGGACACCGCCGCGTCGCGCAGCACCTTGTACGCCACGTACCACGGCTACCGGCCGCTGGTACGGGACGGTGAGCGGATCGACTGGATCCTCACCTCGCCGTCGGTCCGTACCCACCGCGCCGTGATCGACACGTTCTCCGAGGACGGGCAGTTCCCCAGCGATCATCTGCCGGTACGGGTGGTGCTGGAGCTGCCCGAGGCAGCCAGGAAGTAAGGGCGCACCCCGTACGGCACCCGTGTCAGCCGCTCCGGCCGCGTACTCGGAGTCCGGCCAGCAGGTCGTGGGTCGCGCTCGCCACCGCGTCCACGGCCTGCTCGAACACCTCCCGGTTGTGCGCGGCGGGCACACGGAACCCGGAGACCTTGCGGACGTACTGGAGAGCCGCCGCCCGGATGTCGTCCTCGGTCACCTCGGGGGTCGCAGGCGGTCGGAGCGTCTTGATACTTCGGCACATAGGTCCAGTGTGCCTCGCGGCCGGGCGGCGCCCTCCGGAATCGGGCCGCCCGGCCGCTCGCCTCCTCTGATGGAATGACCGCATGGATGATCTTCACCCACCGGAGTCCCCGAGCCACCGCCCGCCGGCGGACCTCGACCCCGCCGTCCGCGAACGCCTGGACACCGAGCGGATCACCTGGCTGTGCACGCTGCGCCCGGACGGTTCCCCGCACGTCACGCCCGTCTGGTTCGTCTTCGTGCGCGACACCTGGTGGATCGGCGCGGACGGCGGCTCCGTGAAGGCCCGTAACGCCGCGCACGACCCGCGGGTCTCGCTGGCCCTGGAGGGCGGGGAGGCGCCGGTCGTGGCCGAGGGGCGCGCCCGGATATGGCGCGCGCCTGCCGAGGACGGTGCTCCGTCCGGCTCCGCGCCCGCCTTTCCCCCCGACGTGGTGGCGGCCTTTCTGGCCAAGTACGACTGGGATGTGACCGTTGCGCTCCGGCCGGCTCCGGGCCGGGTGCTGTTCGAGGTCCCGGTCGACCGGTGGCTGCTGGCGGGCACGGCACAGTAGGGGCGGACGGGCGGACGGGCGGACGGGCGGACGGGCGGCCGCGCGGGGCCGGGCCCGCTACTCCAGACCGGTGACCCGCAGCGTGATGTTCAGACGCCCGCTCGTCAGCCCCGTCGCGGGGTCGCCGGTCCCCGGCAGCACCTTGGTCACCCCGTGGTACGCGAACCGCGACGGCCCGCCGAAGACGAACAGGTCGCCGGAGGCCAGCTCGATGTCGGTGTAGGGCCGGTTGCGGGACTCGGTGTTGCCGAACCGGAAGACGCAGGTGTCGCCGATGCTGAGCGACACGACCGGGGCGCTGGAGCGTTCGTCCTTGTCCTGGTGCATGCCCATGCTGGCCTGGCCGTCGTAGAAATTGATCAGGGCGGTGTCCGGTGTGTAGCCCTCGCCCGCCGCCGGGTCCTCGTACGCGTCGGCCAGCGCCGCCCGCCCCAGCTCGACCAGCCAGTCCGGAAGCGCGGCGACGCGGGCGCCGTTGACGTCGTCGGCGGTCCGCCTGTACGTGTACGGCTGCCAGTGCCAGCCCAGGCACACCGTCTGTACGGACATGACGCCCCCGCGTGGCAGCCTGGTGTGCCGGATCGGCACCGGTCCCCGCGCCCAGCCGCGGCAGGCGGTCACCAGCTGCCGCCGGCGCTCCGGGGACAGCCAGCCGGGCACGTGCACGGCGCCGGGCGCGGGCCGGGACCGCACGGGGTCCGGACCGCCGAGGCCGGGCAGGGGCACGTTCACCAAGACCTCACTTCCGGCCGGTACGCGCGGGGCGCGTCACACACGGTCCGCACGCCCCTTTCCCGCCCGTTCTCCTTCGTCGCCGCTCAGCGGGTCCCGGCCACGGTCCGGTCCGCCGCGCTCGTCCTCGTCCATATCTCCAGCAGGCGTGCGTACTCCGCACGGTCCTCAGCCGTCCACGACCGGCCACGGCGGGCGCGCACGAACCGCCGGATCGCTTCGTTCGCGTCGGCGGCGGCAGGGGGCGCACCCGTGGAAGGGGGAGGGATTGGGGGCATGTCGTCCATGCTAGGGGCGGGCACTGACAACGGCCCCCCGCCGAAGGTTCCTCGGCGTCCGCACGGTCGCCCGGCCCGGCTCCGCGCGCCGTACCCACGCCGCTGACCTGCTCCGACCGGTACGTGCCCGGTGCACGGGATTCTCCATATGTGTCCAGACCCACACCCTCCGTTCCCACGCGCCGGGCCTTCGCGCCACCCCGCCGACTCCACCCGTCCCCGGCGCCCCGCACCGGCCCGCCCGCCCCTCACCTCGCCTCCCGCCCTTTCGCCTCACCTGTAGGCCAACCGGGTATATCGGGAGAAAAGTAGCGTTTCTCCTTTCATATGATCGGCCGCCGAGGGTTGAATCGACGCTGTCAGTCACTCTCAGCACGCCTCAAAGGAGGATGTTGGTATGCGTTCTGTTTTGCGTCCGCTCTTCGTCGGCCTGGCCGTGGTCGGTCTGTCCGCCGCCGGTGCCGTCGCGGCTCAGGCCCACGGCCACGATGACGACGAAGTGAACATCAGCAAGTACACCAATGCGCCGAGTCATGCCTCGCACAACTGGGGCAGCGGCAACTGGAACTCGGCCGCCCGTTTCGGGGACCTGGAGCAGGACTAATGGCCCCAGCGCCTTGATGGTGGGCACATCCGGCACCCACCGGGTGTGCCTGCCGGCACGCGAACGGACCGGGCGGGGCGCCTCTCCCGCCTCGCCCGTCGGTCCGCGGCCGAGGACGCCGGCACCATGACCGACAACGCTCCCACCCCCGAGCAGCAGATCCTCGTGCTGCAAGCACGCCTGCAACAACTCCGGTACGAGTACGCGCAACTCGCCCGCAGGCGCGACGAACTCGAATCCGCGCTCAAGTACGTGGTCGACCGGGCGGGCGGCGCGGTGACCGTGACCCGGCAGGACCGGGACCGCCTGCGCGCCGCCGCCCGTGTGCACATGCGGTACGACCCGGCCGACGGCTGCTGGCACTACGAACTGGGCTGAACCCGGTTCGTTCGGACGCGAATCCACCCGGCCCGGAATCCGTCCGCCCCCGAATCCCTCTGAATCCGCCTCCGTTCACCTCAGAATCCACCCGGGCATTTCCTCCCGGGCCCTTTCAACGGCTCTCCGTTGGGTATCACACAGAAAACCCCTCGTGTGTGCCCGGAGCCGCAGATGCAGCATGCCCTGCCCATGCCCGGAGACATAGGTCTCACCCAAATCAGCGGCAATGTCGGCCGCTTGATCCGCATCGGCCAATGGCTGAACGGAAATGGCTTCAGCGATTATCAGCACGCCTTCCTCGTGCTCCCCGGCGGCATGCTCGTCGAAGCCGAGCCCGGCGGCGCGACGATCCGCTCCCTGTCGGTCTACGAGGGCGCGAACGTCCTGTACGTATGCCCGGAAGGGCTCACCGACCGGCAGCGCGACGCGATATGCGCCGCCGGCCGCCGCTACGAAGGCGTCCCGTACAGCTTCCTCGACTACCTGGCCATCGCCGTCCACCGCCTCCGCATCCCGTTCCCGGGCCTGCGCCGCTATGTGGCCGCCACCGGCCACATGATCTGCTCCCAACTCGTGGACCAGAGCTACCAGGACGCCGGAGTCCATCTCTTCTCCGACGGCCGCTGGTCGGGGTATGTGACTCCGGGGGCGCTGTTCGAGAGGCTCGCCGACTTCTGACGGCGGGCCGGCCGACGTCCCCACCGCGCCCGGGAATTGCCGCTCCGCCCGGACCGACGGATTATCCGTTGGCGGGTCTTCCAGCGGGCGCCTACGGTGGCCGATGTGACCGCTCTCCCCGTCCCCGTCCCGGATGTGCGCGTCCGCGTGCTGATGAATATCGGTGCCTGCGGGCCGTACGCGCACTTCGTGGCCCGGTTCGAACCGCCGGGAGCGGACGGGGAAACGGAGTTGCTGAGCGCCGTACCGGAGGACCGGCTGCCTCCGGAGTTCCTGCCGTCGGTGCGTGCGGGATTGCTGGACGGACTGAACGGGGTCGCGGCTGCCGTGCTGCTGACCGACGGGACTTTTCACGAAGTGGATTCGTCGGAGTACGGCTACGCGATCGCCGGACGGGAGGCGGGTCGGGCCGCCCTGATCGGTGCCGGACTGCTGCCCCCGGAAGAGGCCGACACGTTGCGCTGGACGACGTGGCCGGGCAGGCCGCGTCCGAAGAAAGGGCGAACGGCCGCCGGACGGCGCTGAGGTCCTGCCGCGGGCGGTTCGGGGCAGGCTGACAGGCGAACGCCGCCATCACCGCAGGTACTGGGCTTCGCCGTTGCCGAGCGACCAGTCCCCGTTCCGGTTCTCTGTGAGCACGACGAACATGTTGCGCGGCTCGGTGTCCGCGTATTCCTCGGCCAGTTCGGCTATGCGCCGGTACAGCGCTTGCTTCTGCGCGTCCGGGCGGCCCTCTCGCAAGGTGATGGCCACGTACACGATGCCGTCGTCGCGCCGCACGCCCAGATAGGTGCCGTGGCGCAGCACACCCTGCCGCCCGTCGTGGCCGGTCAGGATCTGGAAGTGGTCCTCGTCGGGAAAGCCCATGGTCTCGCCGAGCGCCTCGTGGACGGCCCGCCCCAGGGCCTCCAGTCGCGGTGTGTCGCAGTGCATGGCGTCGATGCGGACGAGTGGCATCGCGGGTGCCTCCTCAGGTCGGTCCGTGCGGTGGTCCCGGTTACTGTACATACCAGTAGGTACAACGGTGTGCGGGGGCTGTGCGGCGGCTGTGTGATGACGGGCGGCCCTCATGGCCAGACGAAGCCCGGCGGCGCTGGGGCGTCGCCTGCTCCGCCCGGCGATTCCGCAGCGCCGTCCTTTCTCCCGGCTCTCCACCGCTGGGACTGCTGCCCGCCGCCCTTGCGGAGCAGAGCGAATTCCCGCTCTCCCGGCAGCAGTAAAAGTCGCAGACTTCCGGATCATGAAGTAGGACTGGATCCTGTCCAGGCGCACCTATGCCGAACGAGTGCACAGGAACCAGCTTCTCGGTACGGGAGAGGAAGCCCATGAGGCCAGAAGTCAAGGCGAACAGAAACGCACCCGAAGACTACGCGGATCCCGTGAACGAATTGGTTCGTACGGCCGTGGCTTGTCAGCCGTTGGACGCCGTCGCGCGCCTCGTCGATTTGCTGGAAAGGTCTCCGCACGGCAGGTGCGCCGCCGACGAGGCGCTGTGCACGGCCGCGACGGAACTGCCCGTACACGAGGTGGCGCAGCTGGTGCATCTGCTGTCGCAGCCGCCACGGCCCTCCGACGGCGCCGACGCCATTCTCCGCAGGGCCGCCGAGCGGCGGCCCGTCGCGGAGGTCAGCCGCCTGGTGACGCTGCTGCACCAGCCGCCGCACGCCGCCCGGGCCGGCTCGCAGACGACACGCACGGCGGCGGGCCGGCGTTCCGTCGAAGAACTGGCCGAACTCATCACCTCGCTCGTGGCGGAGCGTACGAAGGACAGCGCGCTCGAAAGCGCGGAAGGCTTCGAGGACGCTGTGCCGGCGTCCGAGAACGACGAGGGAGCGAGAGCGTACGAGAACTCGGAGCCGGGTCATTCCTCTGCCGCGAGATGGCTTCCCAGGCTGGCCGTGCTGGGCCTTTTGCTGTGCGGCGGTGCGCATATTCCCACGGGCCTGCACCGGGGCGCGTCGATCCCGGCGGATATCGTGGCCATCGGCCTTCCGGCGCTGTGCGTCCTGATGGCCGTCCTGCTGTTCTTCAGAAACTCGGTCGCCCCTTTGGCAGCCGGTTTCCTGGTCTCTGTGGCAGCTATGGCCCAGCACGTACTGGCGGAATTCCCGTTCGCCCCCTCGGCCCTTTCGCACCTGCTCCACCACACCGCCCTTCCCGCTCTCCCCGCCTCCGCCGCGGCGGGGCTCGCCGCCTGCCTGTCGCTCGCCGCGCTGGTGTACGCGCTGGCCGTCGCCCGGCAGCCGCGGACGGCCGCCGCGGTTCTTCCGGCGGCCTGACGGTCGGCGAGGGGGCGGCGGGAAGGGCCGACGGCATGCCGCCGGCCCCGTGGCGTCACCGTCAGCCGCGGTCCGGGCGCGTGATCATGAAGCGGGCGACCCCGTCCTCGGTGGCACAGCGGCGGAAGCCGGCCTTCTCCAGTACGCGCAGAGAGGCCGGGTTCGACACCTCGGCGTCCGCGACCACGGTGTGGACGCCGGGCAGGGTGAGGGCGAAGTCTGTCAGGGCGCGGGCGGCCTCGGTGGCGTAACCCCGGCCGCGACGGGATTCCACCAGGCCGTAACCGATCTCGACCTGTCCGTCGGCGGGCGGCAGGAACAGGCCGATGGAGCCCACGAGCAGGTCGCTCCCGCGCTCGACGATCAGGCGCTGGCCGTGGTCGTCGAGCCATTCGGGGTGCTGCTCGAAGAGGTGGGCGATGGCGCGGTCGCCTTCGGCGGGGAAGTCGTCGGCCCAGTCGACCGTCCTGGTCCTGGTGGTGACCGCGGCGATCTCGTGGAGGCTCCAGGGCCGGAGGACGAGGCGGTCGGTGATCAGCTCCGCATGGGCGGGGGAAAGGGAAGTGGACACGTGTCACTCTCAGTCGTCGTGGTGGAACGACCGGCCCGCGCTGTGCTGACGCACGGGCCGGACGAGGGCATGCCGATGACGGCCGACGGCGGCCATATTCATCAACCTCCTCGCCCCGTGAACACGCGTCTGTCGCGCTGACGCGATGTTAGCAACGCGGCGTGGCCCGCCCGGTCCCGGACAGAGCCGGCCCACAGGCCGCGCCGGGGCTTTCGCGAACCGCTGCGGCGGCGCGGCGCGACCTGGCGTACGGGCGCAAGCTGCTGCGGCTGCTGCGGCTGCCGCGCGAGGCGGGGCCGGCCGATGCCGGGGCCGACGCGGAGGTCGCGTGCGGAACGTTCGAAAAAATCTTGTCCGGCGATGTCGAGATCCCGCGACCGGCTCCGTCCCCGGGGTGAACGCGACCACAATGGGTCGCACCAGCACCGAGGAGAACCACGATGGCCAAGTATCTGCTGCTCAAGCACTACCGCGGCGCTCCGGCTCCGGTCAACGACGTCTGCATGGACCAGTGGACGCCGGAGGAGATCTCGGCGCACATGAAGTACATGCACGATTTCGCGGCCCGTCTGGAGAAGACCGGCGAGTTCGTCGACGGCCAGGCGCTCGCGCCCGAGGGGACCTGGGTCCGGTACGACGGGGAGGGGCGCCCGCCGGTCACCGACGGCCCGTTCGCCGAGACCAAGGACCTCATCGCCGGCTGGATGGTGATCGACGTCGACAGTTACGAGCGCGCCGTCGAGCTGGCCGGGGAGCTGTCGGCGGCCCCCGGGGCGGGCGGGAAACCGATCCACGAGTGGCTGGAGCTGCGCCCCTTCCTGGCCGCGCCGCCCACCATCACGGAGTGACCGCTCAGTGACCCCACCGATGGACGAGGCGCTGCTCCGGAGCCTGACCCCGGGCGTGCTCGCCGTCCTCGTCCGCCGCGGAGCCGACTTCGCGGCGGCCGAGGACGCGGTGCAGGACGCCCTGGTCGAGGCGGTCCGGAGCTGGCCCGGCGAGCAGCCGCGGGACGCGAAGGGCTGGCTGGTCACCGTGGCCTGGCGCAAGTTCCTCGACGCGCGGCGGGCGGACACCGCCCGCCGCCGGCGCGAGGACCTCGTCGACCAGGAGCCGGCGCCCGGGCCCGCGCCCGCCGCGGACGACACCCTCCGGCTCTACTTCCTGTGCGCCCACCCGTCGCTGACGCCGTCGTCCGCGGTCGCGCTCACCCTGCGCGCCGTCGGCGGGCTGACCACCCGGCAGATCGCCCAGGCGTATCTGGTGCCCGAGGCGACGATGGCGCAACGGATCAGCCGGGCGAAGCGCACCGTCTCCGGCGTCCGCTTCGACCGGCCCGGTGACGTCGCCACCGTGCTGCGCGTGCTCTACCTGGTCTTCAACGAGGGCTACTCCGGCGACGTCGACCTCGCCGCCGAGGCCATCCGGCTCACCCGGCAGCTCGCGGCCGTGATCGACCACCCCGAGGTCGCGGGGCTGCTCGCCCTCATGCTGCTCCACCACGCCCGCCGCGCCGCCCGGACCGCGCCCGACGGCAGCCTGGTGCCGCTCGCCGAACAGGACCGTACGCGGTGGGACACCCGGGCGATCGCCGAGGGCGTCGGGATCCTCCAGGCGGCCCTCGCCCGCGACCGGCTGGGCGAATTCCAGGCCCAGGCCGCCATCGCGGCCCTCCACGCCGACGCCCGGTGCGCCGAGGAGACCGACTGGGTGCAGATCGTCGAGTGGTACGACGAGCTGGTGCGCCTGACCGACAGCCCCGTCGTGCGGCTCAACCGCGCGGTCGCGGTGGGCGAGGCCGACGGACCGCGCGCCGGGCTCGCGGCGCTCGCCCCGCTGGACGCCGCCCTGCCGCGCCACGCCGCGGTGGCGGCGTACCTCCACGAGCGCGACGGCGACCTGACGACGGCGGCCCGGCTGTACGCGGAGGCGGCCCACCGCGCACCCGACCTCGCCGAGCGCGACTATCTGACGCGCCGGGCGGCGCGGCTCAACGCCCGCCGGTGACGCCGGTCACCCGGTCCAGCGCCCGGTCAGGAACGTCAGGGCGAACACCGTGCTCAGCGGCGCGACCGTACAGAGGTACGCGGTCCTGAACCGGGGGCTGCGCAGGCTCCAGGCGGCCAGGACGACCCACAGGGGCCACCACAGGAGGGCGGCGCGGGGGATGGACACGTACCAGAACGAGGTTCCCAGGGCGCACAGGCTGAGGGCGACGTAGACGGTCTCGGGCCAGTGGCGCTTGCGCGCGAGGACGACGAGCAGGGTCACTCCGACGGCCATCGTCACGAGCTCGGCCTGGAACATGAAGGCGTAGCCGGTGCTCTGGGCGTGCCCGAAGGCGTTGTCCCAGGTGTTGCTCCAGGCTTCCCAGGGCGTGTGGAAGGTGCGGAACCAGCCGCGTTCCTGGGCGTGCTTCCAGGCCATCCAGTCGCCGGTACGGGTCCGGAGGTACCAGCTGAAGAGGGCGAGGGGCAGCACGGGCAGGGCCAGCCACGGCAGCGGGCGCAGGTTGCGGGTGCTGCGCAGGGCGAGGAGGAAGTGGGCGGCGAGGGCGGCGGCGAGGAAGAGGCCGCTGACGCGTACGGCGGTGGCCGCGGCGGTCAGTGTCATGGCCAGGGGCCAGTTGTGGCGCTGGGCCGCGAGCCAGGCGGGCAGGGCCAGGGCCAGGAAGAGGGACTCGGTGTAGCCGACGGCCAGGAAGACGGCGCACGGGGAGACGAGGAAGAACAGGACGGCGCGCCGTCCCGCCTCGGCGTCGGGCAGGTGGTGCCGGGTGATGCGGGCCAGGGCCAGTACGGCGACTGCCCCGGAGACGAAGGAGATCGTCAGCCCGGCCAGTGCCCAGTCCGGCACCAGGAAGTGCACCGCGCGCAGCACGAGGGGGAAGCCGGGGAAGAAGGCCTCCCGGTTGTCCCAGTCGGACCGCCACGGACCGGCCTGTCCGGGGAAGTAGCCCTGCTCGGCGATGTGCTGGAAGTGGTCCCAGTCCCAGTGCTGGAACGGCGCGAGGAGCGGGCCGGGGTCATGGGCGGCGGGGTCGGAGGGGAACAGCCACCGGGCGCAGTAGGCCGTCAGCCAGATCCCCACACGTGTCGACAGATACAGCCACAGGATGTCCCGGTCCCCGGGGTTCAGGCGCGGGATCGCGCGGCCGCGGATGCCCCAGCGCGCACGGCAGGGCCGTGCGGCGGGCCCCGGAAGGCGCCGGGGCGCCTCCGGGGGCTGGGGTTGATCGCGTACATCGGTGGATATAGGGGGCATCGGGTTCCTCGGGTGGGGGCAGGCAGGCCGGGGCGCCCGGCGGCGGTCCGCCGGGGCACGGGAGACGGGCGGGATCAGGGCGGCGGTTCGGTGGCCGTTCCGTGAGAGGCGTCGGAGGTGGCGGAGGCGTCGTTCGTCGGGGAACCGCTGACCGTGGACGTCGGGGTGGGAGGGGGCGAGGAGCCGGACGCGGTGGGTACGGGGAGCGGCAGCCGGTCCGGCGCCGGCCGGCCGGGCGGGGGCGGACCGGCCGGGCCCACCGGGGCCGGCGGCCGGGAGAGCAGCGCGGCAGCGGTGGTGGCGCCGCCGGCGCAGACCAGGCACGCCGCCGTCACCAGCGCGGCGACGCGCCGCCTGCGCGCCCTCCGCCCGCGCGCGGCGATCTCGGCGACCGGTGCGGCCGCGGCGGCGTCCCGCCCGGCGTCGGCCGCTTGACGGAACAGGGACCGCAGCGGGTCCTGGGGCTCAGACACCGGGCGCCTCCTCGATGCGCGGGTCGTGCAGACGGTCGGCGAGCGCCTTGCGGCCACGGCTCAGATGCGTTTTGACGGTGCTCGCCGACAGCCCCGTCTCGCCCGTGATCTGCTCGACGGTCAAGTCGCAGAGGTAGTGCAGGGTCAGCGTGCGGCGCTGCTGGGCGGGCAGTCCCCGCAGCGCCTCGACCAGCGCGACCTGCGCCGGTTCCGGTCCCTCGACGAGCGACGGCGCACCGCTGCGCCGCCACGCGTCGGCACTGCGGCGCAGATGCCGCCACCGGCTGACCGCCAGCCGCCAGGCGACCGTGCGGACCCACGCCTCGGGCTGCCCGTGCCGGTCGAGCTGCCGGCGCCGGTTCCAGCCCTTGACGAACGCCTCCTGCACCACGTCCTGCGCCTCGTGCAGATCGCCGAGCATCACGTACAACTGCCCCGTGAGCCGCGCGACCGTCTGGGCGTAGAACCTCTCGAACTCCTCGACGGTCAACAGCCACTCCTGGATCTCTCGCTTCACCAGCCATACGCCCCGCGGGCCGTGCCCGGTCTACACGCGGAACGGGGAAACGGCGTGAGGCTCGTCACGGAACCGCACGGCCACGGCGCGCATCACGGGGGCGGAACGTCCCCTGGGCGGTGCTGACGCTGACGGCTGGGTCTGCGCATGGCTGCGGGAACGTTCGCGCAACGGGCCGGGCCGCCCCTCACCCCTCCGGCTCGGTCGCGGTTCAGCTGCCGGTCGAACAGCGCGCGCGACCGGTCGACGTCTCCGGCACCCGGCCGGTGCGGCCCGCACAGCGGGCCCGCAGCGCCTCGCGGAAATCCTCGATCGTGGCCCGGTACGCCATCTCCACCCGCGTACCGGCCTGCTGCTCCGCGCTCACGCGTCTCCCCTGTGCGACGAATAATTCCGGCCAAAAGGCGAAAGCATACCTGCCTGTCCGCCGACGGCCGGAAAGGGGCCGCGGAGTCTCAGTGCAAGGGGCGGATGTCGATACCGATCCAGTCGTCCTGGCCGTGGTTCGCCGCGTTCTCGTCGAGGAACAGGCTCACCAGGCGATTGCCGCGCTGCCATGACGTCTGCCGCTCGGGCGCGTCCGACGGTACGGGCGGAGCCGTGGGCAGCGGTGTGCCCAGGCGGGCGCGGAGCAGGCGTTCGGCCTCCGCGTAGCAGGCGAGGACATCGTCCTGGGTGGCGCCGGCCCGGTGGGTGGCGCAGGCGGGCAGCGGATCGCCCCACAGGTGCCGGGGGTCAACGGGCAGACCGGTCCCGGCCTCGACGCAGTCGATGGCCGCGTAGGCCAGGGGAAAAGCGATGAAGGAATCCTCGTGGCACGCCGGTTCTTCGCAGGCGATGCCCGGATCGTCGGTACGCGAGCAGCCCGGGTATTCCCCGAGTACGACATGCCAGGAATTGCCTGGTTCGCCGAGCGGCCAATGGTCCAGCCATCCCACGGCGGTTTCGCCCCCGGCGTCCGGACGGACCCAGCCTCGGCGCCGGAAGTCCTCGTCGAAGGCGTCGCGGCACCACGGAACGTCGGCGAGTTCCAGCAACTGGCCGAGGAAGCGGGGAGTGAGCGGAAAAGACAGCATCGGCATGCTGAGAACGTATATCCCGCCTGCCGCACCGGCCGTTCGCCTGCTGCCTGCCGACTGCCGCCCGATCTCCGGTGGTGCCATGCGACGGCGTCGCGGTGACCCACCGGAGTTCTTCGGTACGACGCCGAAGGGGTACTGGCGGCGAGTAGGTACCCCGGCCGAGCACACGACATCGGCGCAGCCCTGGGGGAGCGAGTGCCGGGCGGAATCCCACGAGGAGGCCCGAACGGGTCGGCGGCGGGCGGGCATTACCGTATGTCCTGGCCGTACGCGGAAACACGCGGCCGTGCGCGGCGCACGGGTCCGCCCTGCCCCCTGGGGGTCCGATGAAGTACCGAGCCACCCTCGTGGCGCTGTTCCTCGTGCCCACGGTGTGGGGAGCGGCGAGTCTCGTGGGTTCCCTGACGGCCTCGGGGGACATCGTGTGCCCCGGGGAGAACGTACGCGACGGGGAGGAGCGCCCGGGCCCGATGCGGCCCGGGGACACCCTGTGCTCGGTGCTGGACGGGTCCACCGCGGTGGCGACACGCACCTACGACCAGCAGCGGGCCCATCAGGCCCTGGAGCGGCGGCGGAACGCCGGGAACGGGGTCGTGCTCATGCTGTACGGCGCCGCGGGCGCGCTCGTGGCGTGGCGCGCCACGCGTCCGCCCCTGCCCCCGCCCCCGGGGCCGGAGACGGAGCGGGAGCGGAGCGGTCACCTCTAGCGTGCCCGACCGGCGTGCCCGACCCGAGTGCTCGCCCCGCGTGCCCGACCCGAGTGCCCGCCCCGCGTGCCCGACGGCCGCCGCCCGTTCCCGGGGAGACCCGCCGGCCCGGTCAGGCGGTGTACTGGTACGCCGGGTACGTGATGTAGCCCGCGTCGCCGCCCTGGTAGTACGAGGCCTCGTCGACCGGGGCGATGGGCAGGCCGTTGCGCAGCCGTTCCACCAGGTCGGGGTTGGCGATGAAGGCCCGGCCGAAGCTGATCAGGTCGGCGCCGAGGCCGAGCCAGTGGTCGGCGGCGGCCCGGTCGGCCTGCTTCGGCCCCATCGGGACCGTCGGGTTGACGATCAGGGTGCCCGGCCACGCGCGGCGCAGCCCGACCAGTATCTCCTCCTCGGCCGTGGCCTCCAGGTGCACGTAGGCGAGGTCGAAGCGGGCGAGTTCGGCGAGCAGCGCCGCGTACAGCTCGGGGACCTCGGTCTCCGCCACGCCCCAGAAGGTGCCGCCGGGCGACAGCCTGATGCCGGTGCGGGCCGCGCCCACGGCGTCCACTGTGGCGGCGACCGCTTCGACGGCGAAACGGATGCGGTGGGCGACCGGGCCGCCGTAGGCGTCGGTGCGCAGATTGGCGTTGGAGGAGAGGAACTGCGAGATGAGGTAGCCGTTCGCGCCGTGCAGCTCGACCCCGTCGAACCCGGCGTCGACGGCGCGCCGGGCGGCCTCGGCGTACGAACGGGCCTGCTCGGGCACCTCGGCGGTCTCCAGGGCGCGGGGCACCGGCGCGGGCTGCGGCCCGGACGGGGTGAACACCTCGCCGACGGCGGCGACGGCGGACGGCCCGACCGGTTGCAGACCGGTGGTGTCGGGGTGCGAGACCCGGCCGCCGTGCATGATCTGGGCGAAGATGCGCCCGCCGTTGATGTGCACGGCGTCGGTGACGGGCCGCCAGGCGGCCACCTGCTCGTCGGTGTACAGGCCGGGCGTCCCCGGGTTGGACTGCCCGAGCAGGCTCGGCTGCACCCCCTCGCTGACGATCAGTCCGGCGCTGGCCCGCTGGGCGTAGTGCACGGCCATCGACGGGGTGGCCAGGCCGCCGGCCGCGGCCCTGACCCGGGTCATCGGTGCCATCACGACGCGGTTGGGCAGCTCCAGGCCGCCGAGGTCATGGCGGTCGAACAGCGTGGTCATGCCGGAACTCCTTCGTACGGATCACACGGTCACCGGCCCGTGGCGGCGGGCCCGACCGGTACGCTAAAACCTGACATCAATGTGAGAGGCAAGCCCTGTGACCAAGGGCACAGCGGGGAGGCGCGCATGCGGATCGGCGAACTCGCGGCGCGGACCGGGGTCAGTGTCCGGTCGCTGCGCTATTACGAGGAGCAGGGGCTGCTCACCAGCACCCGCAGCGCCGGCGGGCAGCGGCACTACACCGAGTACGAGGTCGAGCGGGTCGCCTTCATCCAGCGCCTGTACGCGGCCGGGCTGTCCAGCCGCACCATCATCGAACTGCTGCCGTGCGTGGACGCACCCAGCGCCGCGCACTCCCACGCCGCCCTCGAACGCATGGCCGTCGAACGCGAACGGCTCTCCGCCCACATCGAGGACCTGCTGCGTACCCGCGACGCGCTGGACGCGCTGATGGCCGCGGCGCAGGACCACCGTGACGCCGCCTGCCGGGCCGCGGTGTGAGGGCGCGGGTTCCGACCCGTCGGACGCGCAGCGCCGGGTGGCCGTGAGGGATGCGATCCGGCGGGGAGACCGGCCACGGAGCCACGCGTCTCCGGCCACGGGATCACGCCTCCCCGATCACGGGACCACGCCTCCCGCCCACGAGATCACGCCTCCCCGACCACGGGATCACGTCTCTCCACCCACGGGATCAGCTGTGGCCCCGGCGGGGGACATGGTCCGGGCCGACGGCGGCCGGGCCGCCCGGGCCGCCTGTCGCGCACCACGACCATGAGGGAGTGGCAGCTCATCGCCCCTTGTCCACATGCTGATACGCGCGGCGAGACGCAACCTCGGCCCCGGCGCCGCCGTCTGGCAGGGCGAGCAAGGGAGTAAGGGGTCAGATGAACGACGGTTGCAGGGGGGACCGGGCCGTCCGGGACAATCCGCGGGAGGTGGGACCCGTCCAGCCGGGCCACGAGGGCCCGCTGCCCTTGGCCGGGCGCGCCACCGAGCTGGCGGCGCTCGACGAGGTGGCGGAAGAGGTACTGGCGGGGCAGACCCGCGTCGTACAGCTCGCGGGCAACGCGGGCATGGGCAAATCGGCCCTGCTGCACCACTGGCTGGACGGCGTCCGGCGGTTCCGGGACGTGCGGGTGCGCTGCCACCGGCTCCGGCGTGATTTCGCCTTCGGCACGGTGCGGCGGCTGCTGCACCCCCTGGTCGCGGCGGCCGGTGAGCAGGAACGCCGGACGCTGCTCGAAGGGGTGGGGGACACGGTGCCGCGCATCCTCGACCCGGAAGGGCCCTGGGGCGGCGACCCGGAGGCGTACGCCGACGCCGCCGAGACGCTGGCCGGACTGGACCGCCTCGCCTTCCGGCTGGCCCGCCGGGAGCCGCTGCTGCTGGCGGTCGACGATCTGCAGTGGATCGATCCGCCGTCGCTGCGGTGGCTGGCGCACCTGGTCCACCGGGCGGACACCCACCCGATCCTGGTGGCCGTCACCACCCGTACCGGAGAGCGCCCGGCGCCCGGCGATCTGTACGACGCCCTGGTGCACCCCGCCGCCTGCCGCACCCTCAACCTGGAGCCGCTGGGGCCGGCGGACGTGGCGCGGCTGGTGGCGCTGGAATTCGGCGAGCCCCGGCCGGACCCGTCGTTCTGCGCCGCCTGTCACGCCGCCACGGACGGGCACCCGCTCTTCCTGCGCGCTCTGCTGTGCGACGCGCGTCGCGGCGGCGTCCGGCCCACGGGGGAGGACCGGGACCGGATCAGGAGCTTCGGCCTGCCCACGCTCCTGCGCGAGGTACGGCACCGGGTGGGCCAGGGGTCCCCGGCCGTGGCCGAGCTGGCGCGCGGACTGGCGGTCCTGGGCGACGGGACGCCGTGGCCGCTGCTCGCGGCGTACTGCGGCACCGGTGAGGCGGTGGTGCGTTCGGCGGGGGCGGAACTGCACGCCCTGGGGCTGCTGGGGGCCGGGGACGAGCCGCGCTTCGTCCACCGGGTGGTACGGGAGGCCGTACTGGCGGAGTGGACGCCCCAGGAGGTGGGCGCGGCCCACGCGAACGCGGCCCAGGTACTGCACCTGAGCGGGCGCCCCGACGAGGAGGTGGCCGCGCACGTGATGGCGGCCGGCACGGTGTCCGGCGACTGGCCGATGGCGGTCCTGCGCCGGGCCGCCGGGGAAGCGCTGCGCCGGGGCGCGCCCGAGACCGCCGTGACGTATCTGCGGCACGCGGTCTTCCAGCCCGCCACCCCGGCCGAGCACGCCCGGGTGCTCCTGGAACTGGCCGTCGCCGCCAGCCACTACGACACCGGACTCGCGGTGTCGTACAGCACCGCCGCGTTGGAGAACCTCACGGACGACGCCGCCCGCTCCAAGGCCGTCGCGGTACTGGCCTGTTCCCAGCTGATGTCGCGCGGCGGACCCGCCGGCAGCCCCGACCTGGCGCGCCTGGCCACGGAGCTGAGCGCGCGTACCGGTGCAGCCGCCGGGGACCGCGAGACCTTGCTGCGGATGCGGGCGCTGATCGAATGGCTGCGGTTCGAACGCCCCTCGGTCCGGGTCACGGCCCGGACCGAGGAACACGCCGCCGTCGGCCCGGACGTGCACACGCCCGGGGAGCGGCAGCTGCTCGCCGTCCGCGCCTTCGCGGCCTTGCGGGCGGGCGAGCCGGCCGACCGGGTCACCGACCTGGTCGACCGGGCCCAGGCGAACGCACCGGCGCTCTCCCACGACCTCTTCCCGCTGCACTACTTCGTCGCCCGGTCGCTGCTCTACCTGGACGACCTCGACGCGGCCGACGACCTGTGCGGCCGGCTGCTGGACGGGACGAAGGACCGGGGGATGGCGCTGCTGGCCTCCTCCCTGATGGTCTACCGGGCCGCCGTCGAACTGCGCCGGGGGCACGTGGCGCGGGCCGCCGCGGTGGCGCGAACCGCCGCCGAGCGGCCCCACGCGCACGGCGAACCGCCGTACCGCATGACGCTGGACACCATCACCATCGACATCCTCCTGGCCCAGGGCGACCTGGAAGGCGCCGAGCGCCTCGCTGCCCTCCACACCGCGGTGGACTCGGCCGAGCCGTCGTGGGAGTGGCCGCGGTTTCTCCTGAGCCTCGCGTCGCTGCGCTCAGCTCAAGGGGACCACCGTGGCGCGCTGACACTGCTGCGCGAGAGCGGCCGGCATTTCGAGGCGGCGGGCGTCGCCAGCCCGGCGATCGGCCCGTGGCGCTCGCGCGCCGCCGCCGTCAGCCTCCGGCTGGGGTACGGGCGCGACGCACGGGTGCTCGCCGAGGAAGAACTGGAACGGGCACGCCGCTGCCGGATACCGCGCACCATCGGCGTGGCCCTGCATGCCGTCGGCCGGGCCACCGAGGGGACGCGCGGTCTGGAACTCGTGGCGGAGGCGGTAAGCGTCCTGGAGCAGACGCCCGCCGAACTGGAATTGGCGCGAGCCTTGCACACGTTCGGCCGTGCCCTGCTGCGGCGCGGTGACAAGCCCGGTGCCCGTACGGCATTGCGCCGAGGTCTGGAACTCGCCGCCAGATGCGGAGCCTCCGCACCGGCCCGCAGCCTCCAGCAGCAGCTTCACGAAGCGGGCGGCCGGACAGTCGGTCCCTGTTTCCTGACCGCCGGTGAGGAACGTGTCGCTGCACTGGCCGCCGATGGGTGGAGCAACAAGCAGATCGCCGAGCACCTGCACGTCTCCCTGCGCACCGTCGAAACCCATCTGACCGCCGCTTACCGCAAGTTGGGCATCGGCGGAAGGCACGCCTTGGCCGAGGCGCTGAAGAGCGTGGCCTGTCTGGTGCCCAGCCGCCGCTGAATCGCCCCCCTGGCCGCCTCCGACCGACTCCCCGGATTCGACCTCCGCCGTCGTTTCTTCTGCCGCCCAACTCGCGGTCCCCCGAGAAAACTTCGTGCCGAACCACCGATCCGTGACAGATGCTTGCCCCGCAGATGATCAGCATGCTCATACGGCAAGGCACGAGGCTCCTTCACGGGGCCGCAACAGCGGGGGCACACACATGGAAGCGCTGGACGCGCTCGGAAAACTGGCGCCGGTGGTACTGGCCTTCGGGTGTGGGGTCGTCCTCGCGAAACGCAAGGTGGTGCCGGCCGAAAGTTCCAAGGTCTTCGCCGACTACGCCTTTCTGTTCGCGGTTCCGTGCTTCCTGTTCGGCAACATCTACCGGAGCGATCTGGGGGCCCTGTTCGACTGGCGGGCCATCGCGGGCTACGCGGCCGCGGCGGGCATCGCCGTCGTGCTGGCCGGCGCGCTCAGCCGGGCCTTCGGCGTGCGCGACCCGCGCGGCCTGGCGCTGCGCATCATGGCCGCGGTCCAGGTGAACACGGCCTACTTCGCCGTACCGGTGTTCATCATGCTGTTCGGGAACGCCGCACCGATCTTCCCCGTCCTGCTGTTCCAGGTCTGCGTCCTGTCCCTGATCATCATCTCGATCATGGAGCTGGGGCGTCCGGACCGCGGGGGAACCCGGCGCACGCGGCTCACCTCGGCCGTCGCCGCCTCGCTGCTGACACCCGTCGTCATCGCCTGCAACGCGGGCATCGTGCTCAACCTCCTGTCCGTACCGCTGCCCGAGGTCGCCCTCGACAGCTTCGCGTTCGTCGGCGACAGCGCCTCTCCCGTGGCGCTGTTCGCCCTCGGACTGCACCTGGGCGGGATGGGGCTGACGGTGCGGGGCACCACCGTCGAGGAGCTGTGGATCATAGCGTTCAAGTGCGTGGCCTTCCCTCTCCTGACCCTGGTCGTGGCCCGCCACGGCTTCGGTGTCGGGGGCGACTGGCTGCACTACCTGGTCCTGCTCGCCGCGATGCCCGCCCCGCAGAATCTGTTCATCTTCGCCCAGCGCTACGACGTGGGGGTCGACATGTCCGCCGCCCTCGTCATCAAGAGCTCGGTCGTGGCCCTGCTGCTGCTTCCGCTGTGGGTGCAGTGGGCGGCGCACCCGGCCTGACGGTCGTGCCGTACGGACGCGGGTACGCGTGCCGGTGCCGGGGCCGGCCGTTCACGAGGCGCCGAGCCTGCTCACCAGGGCACGCGCTGTGGAGCGCGCGGCGTGCGCGGTCTCGATGGCGCGCGTACGCGCCTGGAAGCCGGCTTGCCGCCGAAAGCCGATCGAACGGCGTCCGGGCCCGCGCCGGAGCAGGTCCTGGTAGAGGTCCTGGTGCCGCTCGGCGATGAGCGTGGGATCGAAGCGGGCCGAATTCCGCAGGGCCGCCTGGCCCATGCGCCGGCGCAGCCGATCGTCCCCGACGAGCTTGAACAGCGCCGCGGCCATGCCGTCGACGCGGCCGGTGGGCACCAGCCAGCCGTCGACGCCGTCCTCGATGATCTCACGCGGCCCGACCGGGCAGTCCGTGGAAACCACGGGCAGTCCACACCGCATCGCCTCGACAATGGTCATGCCGAACGACTCGCGGTCGGAAGCCGAGACGGCGATCGACCCTTTCACCCATTCCGGTTCGAGCGGGTCGACCTTGCCCATGAGTTGTACCCGGCCAGGCAGCCCGAGTTCGCCGATCAGAGCGGTGAGGGACGCCCTCTCATTTCCTGTGGTATCGCCTTCGCCGAAGATCCGGAGCTGCCAGTCCGGGTGTGCGCCGGCCACTTCGGCGAACGCCTTGATCAGGAGGTCGTACCGCTTGAGCGGAATCAGCCGGCCCGCCGCGAGAATGACCCTGCCGCTGCCGTCGGCAGGCTCGACGGACGCCCGGGGGACGCTGTTCGGTATCGCCTCCACCCGTACTCCCGGGAGTTTGAGCCGCCGATACGTCCGGGCGTCGGATTCGGACACCGTGGTGATGGCGTCCAACAGCTGATAGCGGTGGCGTATCTCGTGCCGCAGCCGGAAGCCGTGTCCCGAGAACGTCAGGTGCTCCTGCCCGACGCGGATGCCGGCCGCGCGTGTCTGGCGGGCGATGTGCGTGTTCAGGCCGGGCCGGGTCCCGATGACCACATCGGCCTCCAACCGCGACAGGTGGGCGCCGATACGGGAATCCGTGAGACGGCTGTACTGCCGGTGCCGTCCGTCCGCGCGAGGGAAAATCCTGGCGGGCTCCGCGTGGCGGGGGTCGTCGCCCTCGAAACCGGCGGACGCGGCACGCAGATCCACGAGGTGGGTCAGGCGGACCTTCGCCGGCACCTCCATGACCGGAACCTCGCGGTGCCGGAACACCGAGACGATCTCCACATCATGCTGCTCGGCCAAAACCGAAGCGAGGTTGTACGTGGCCCGGACCGTGCCGCCGATGCCATAGGCATTGTGAACGAGGAAGACCATGTGCATGGGGCGCCTAACCTTCGAAAGCGTCGTGAGTCCGGGCCGTCTCCCTTCCCGGAATGCGCGGCCGACGGTGCGGCGCGGGAATGCGTGACGCGGCTTCCCGGTACGGCGCCGGAAGGGCTGGGGGCCGCATTCTGCGCACACCGACCCGAAGAAAACCTGAAGGTCCGAAGCCGGTGTCCGGCCCGGCGGGAAGCCTGAAGATTTCTTAAGAAAGCGGAGCGAAGAATGTGCCAGGCTTGAAGATGTGCATCGCATTCTGCTCATCGAGGACGATCCCCAGGTCGGCCCTGCCATTCGGCGGGGCCTGACCGCCGAGGGCTACGCCGTGGACCTCGCCACCGACGGCGTCACCGGCCTGGAATGCGCGCTGGCCGGGGATCACGACGTCATCGTCCTGGACGTGATGCTGCCCCGCCTCCACGGCTACGGGGTGTGCGGCCGGCTGCGGGCCGCCGGCGTCACCACGCCCGTACTGATGCTGACCGCGAAGGACGGCGAACACGACGAAGCCGAGGGCCTGGACACCGGCGCCGACGACTACCTCACCAAGCCGTTCTCCTACGTCGTCCTCCTCTCCCGGCTGCGGGCCCTCCTGCGGCGCGGCGGCCGCACCGGCGCCTCACCCGTGCTGCGTCACGGGGACCTGTGGGCCGACCTGACCACCCGCCGGGCCGGCCGCGGCACCACCGCCGTCCACCTCACCGGCAAACAGTTCGGCGTGCTGGTCGCGCTGATCCGCGCCGAGGGGCGGGTGCTGTCCAAGGGCGAGATCCTCGACGAGGTGTGGGACCCGGCCTTCCGCGGTGACGCCTCGATCGTCGAGGTGTACGTCTCCGCTCTCCGCCGTAAGATCGACGCCCCTTGGGGGACACGTTCGATCGAAACCGTCCGCGGTTACGGCTACCGGCTCGCCCCCACCGGGAGCACCGGTGAGTGAACGCGCCGCGCCTCCGGGACGTCCGAACCGGAGGGCGGTGCGTCGGCCCGGAGCACCGCGGGCTGATCAAGCTGTACCTCCGGGCCGGACGGAGGAGCACCGGCCCCGGGCCGGAGTGCTGCGGTGGGTACCGACCGAGATCCGGGCCGCGGTCGTCGCGGGCCTCGCCGCCTGCGTCGTCTTCGCGGGCGGCGCATGGTGGCTGCGCGCCCATGTCCACGACGAAACCCTCGAACAGACCGCTCGGCTCGCCACGGTCCAGGCCCGCACCACCGCGGCGACCGAGGCGACCGCGGACCAGACCCACGTCTTCGAGCGGGGCTTCTGGCCCAAGATCGAGATGGACGACGGCGGCCGGGTCCACCCCGCCGCCGGCATCGCCGTCACCCTGGACGGTCTCGCCGACCTGCTGCCGCCCGCCCCGCCCGACGCCGGCCCCGACTGGACCCGCACCGTCACCGTCAGCGCCGAGCGCACCCGCGGCCTGGAGCGGCGGTGGCGCGCCCAGCTCGAAGCCGCGCTGCCGCAGGGGGACGATCCCGCCGCCGCGACCGTCCGCACGCAGGCCCGCCTGCGCATCAACCGCCTGCTCCACCGGGACGTGACCGCCGTCGCCGCCCGCTACACCCTTCCCGACCACCGTTGCGCCGACCCCGACGACGCCCCCGGCAGGTGCCGGCGCACCGTCTACCACCTGGTCCCGCCCGACGACGCCGACGCGGCTGTCGCCTCCCTCGACGCGCCCCTGAAGGCCGGTGTCCCGGCCGCCGCCCTGATCGTGGCGGCCACCGCCTGGATCACCGCCCGCCGCTCCCTGCGACCCGTCGAAGCCATGCGCGCGCAGGTCGCGGACATCACCGACACCACCGACCTGCACCGGAGGGTCCCCGTCCCGGTTGCCCGTGACCGGATCCGCGCTCTGGCCGAGACCACGAACGCCACCTTGAACCACCTCGAAGAAGCCGCCGAACGGCAACGCCGTTTCGTCGCCGACGCCTCCCACGAACTCCGCTCACCAATCACGGCCCTGCACACCCAGCTCGAAGTCGCCCTCGCCCACCCCGAACACCTCGCCGACGCCGTCCATGACGCCCTCCAGGCCACCGACCGGCTCCGCCGCGTCACCGACGACCTCCTCTACCTGGCCCGCCCCGGCACATGCGAACTCCGGGACACGGTCGACCTGGTCGAGATCGCTCACGAACTCGCCCATGAGTACGGACACCGAGGCCATCCGGTCGACCTCGGTCCTTTCCCCGAGGAAGCGCCCGCGCGCGGTGACGCCCTCCAACTCCACCGGCTCCTGCGCAACCTCCTCGACAACGCCCACCGGCACGCCGCCGACCGCGTCACGCTCTCCATCACCCCGCACGAGCACGGGTGGGACATCTCCGTACACAACGACGGCACTCCGCTCGCTCCCGAAGACCTGGAACGGGTCTTCGAACGCTTCACCCGCCTCGACGAGGCCCGCGCCCGCGACACCGGCGGCAGCGGCCTCGGCCTGGCCATCGCCCGCGACATCGCCCACCGCCACCACGGCACCCTCACCGCCCACACCCGCCACCCCGACCCCGGTACCACCTTCACCCTCCACCTCCCGGCGATGAAGGCGTCACCGTGACAGTCACCTCGCTCCGGCCCGCCGGGTCTGTCATATCCGGCGCCTCCGTCGGCCGTGCCCTGCTGAGAGGCGTGGCCGGACTCGCGCCGCCGGCCGTCGCCCTCGTCCTCGGTATGTGGCGGATCTGGGCCCCCTCCGCGTGGACCGACGAGATCGTCACCATCGACGTGGCACGGCGGTCCTGGCCGCAGCTGACGGAGCTGCTGGGCCGGGTCGACGCGGTCCACGGCCTGCACTACGTGCTGATGTGGCTGGTGGGGCAGATGAACGGAGGGCTCGACGAGTTCACCGCGCGGGTGCCGTCCGCGGTGGCGGTGGCCGTCGCGGCCGCCGGCCTGTCGTGGCTGGGGCGGCTGCTCGGCGGTCCGCGCCTCGGGCTGTACGCGGGGCTGCTGCTCGCCGTGCTGCCGACCGCGTCACGCTATGCGCAGGAGGCCCGCTCGTTCGCCTTCGTCATGGCGGTGGCGGTGCCGGCCACCGGCGTCCTGGTGAAGATCCTGTCCGGCGGTGCCCGGGCCCGGTGGCCGGCCGGCTACGCCGTGCTGATCGCCCTTCTGGGCTGGTTCAACCTGCTGGGCCTGCTGCTGGTGGCCGCCCACGCGGTCACCGTGGCCCTCCGGCGCCCCGACCGCCGCACCCTCGTACACCTGCTGACGGCCCTGGCCGCCGGCCTCGCCGCCGTCGTCCCGCTGCTGATCCTGGCCGCCGCCCAGAGCTCCGCCGTGGGCGACGCCGCGCCGGTCACCGCCGGAACCCCGTTCAACTACTTCACCTGGCTCCTCACTCCCGGCCAGGCCACCCTCCCCACCGCGCTGAAACTCCTGCTCACCGGCACGGCCTTGGGCGCACTGGCGCTCCTGGCGGTCCGCCGGCACAAGACCCCACCGTTGGCCCTGGCGGTCGGCGTGCCCTGGCTGGCCGTGCCCCCGCTACTCCTCATGGCCGTCTCCTTCGGCCACCCCCTCTTCGCCTACCGCTACCTGCTGTTCTGCCTGCCGGGTCTGGCCCTGCTGCTCGCGACGGCCGCCACCACCGTGCCCCCGCGTCTGCAACTGCTGCTCGCGCTCCTCCCGGCCGTCCCCGTCTACGCCTCCCACCAGGCCATCCGCCAGGAGGACAGCCGCCAGTGGGGCACCCACGCCGTCATCAGGACCCTGCGCATCCACGACGCCCCCGGCGACGCCGTCCTCTTCTCCGGTGCCCGGTGCGGCCTGATCGCCACCGCCTTCAAGGAAGCCTTCACGGGCCGCTCCGACCTGGGCCGGGCCCGGACGGCCGCCACACTCGGCGCCCTGGACCACTTGCCCGCCGACCCGGCCCTCCTGCGACAGCGCCTGACCCACACCCCCCGCGTGTGGCACATCACCTGCACCCACCTCTCGTCCACCGCCCGCCAAGCTGCCACCCGTACCACCGCAGTTCAGAAACAGGCGCTCAGAGGGCGTTTTGCCGCCT
This sequence comes from Streptomyces albofaciens JCM 4342, assembly GCF_008634025.1. Lineage (NCBI taxonomy): Bacteria > Bacillati > Actinomycetota > Actinomycetes > Kitasatosporales > Streptomycetaceae > Streptomyces > Streptomyces albofaciens. The sequence continues at coordinate 3,850,434 of NZ_PDCM01000001.1, forward strand.
TTTGCAGGTTTCTACGATGAATTCTGATGAGTGATAGGGGAGGTGAGTGCGGCGTGTGTCACTCGCGTGGCAAATGAGGCGGAGATCCGGTTGTTGCGCGCCGCCTGCTCCTGTTTCGTCGCAAAGTGCGCCGGTTGGGTTCGAATGCCCCTGCCCGTCCGGCCCACACCCTGACCGGCGCCCCGGTTCTCGGCTACTCCGGAGGCATGAGCGCGCGTCGCCGCTATCCCAGTGACCTGTCAGATGCCCGCTGGGCCCTGGTCGAACCGCTGCTGACCAGCTGGCGGGAGGAAATCGTCCGCCGGGGCCTCAACATCGGCCACCCGCCCCGCCATGACCTGCGCGATCTCCTGGACGCGGTGCTCTACGTGGCCCGCACCGGCATCCCCTGGCGCTACCTGCCGCACGACTATCCACATTGGAACACGGTCTACCAGTACTTTGCCCGCTGGGAGCAGGCCGGCGTCTTCGAGCAGCTCAACGCCCTGCTGCGGCGCCGCGTCCGCGAGGACGAAGGCCGCACGCCGGAGCCGACCGCGATGGTGATCGACGCCCAGAGCATCAAGACCTCCGCCAACGTCCCCGCGGCCGGCCAGGGCGCCGACGCCGGCAAGAAGATCGTGGGCCGCAAGCGGAGCGTCGTGATCGACACGACCGGCCTGCTGCTGGCCGTCCTGGTCACCGCCGCGAGCATCCAGGACTCCACCGCCGGCGAGACCCTGCTCAACCGGATCGCCGCCGCCCACCCCACCATCCGCAAGGGCTGGGCCGACCGCGGCTACCGCGAATACCTTGTCGACCGCGCCGCCCGCCTCGGCATCGACCTCGAAATCGTCCGCCGCACCCCCGGCGCAGCCCGCGGCTTCACCGTGCAACCGCGCAGGTGGTGCGTGGAGCGCACCCTGGGATGGCTGATGCTGAACCGCCGCCTGGCCCGCGACTACGAAGCCCTCCCGGCCCGCTCCACCGCCATGATCTACATCGCGATGATCGCCCTCATGACGCGACGCCTCACCAGAGAAACCACACCAACCTGGCGAGGACTGTGAAACCTCGCCAACGCGGCACATCGGGACGAAACATTGGGAGGAAACGCCCTCTCACCGACGCCGGCTTCACCCCGGCCCACCACTACAGCGCGCCCGGCGTGGACATCACCCTCGAAGAAGGCCCGGCCGCGAGGCGGTTCGTCCAACGCCCGTCCGGCTGATTCGGCGGGACCGTCGGGTTGGTCGCACAGCTGGCTGCCGGATCTCACTGTCCGCGTCGTCGCGCGCAGGTGGCACCGACGGCGTCGGCGAAAGCGCGGGCGAGCGGGGTGAGGGCGTCCCAGCGGCGTACCGCCCAGCCCACGGACAGTTCCGGCAGACCGGCGATGGGCAGGAAACGAAGCGGGCCGGACCCGTCGGGAGCCTGTTGGCCGGGCAGGGCGGGCACCACGGCGTGGCCGAGGCCGAGTTCCGCCAGGAGGATGGCGGTGTCCCAGTCGGCGACGCTGGTGTCGGACCTCACCTGGATGCCCAACTCGGCGAACGCGGTGTCCAGGTGGGCCCGGGAAGAGGAGCTCTCCGGGAGCCTGATGTGCCGGATGTCCGCCAGATCGGCGGCTTCGACATGTGAGCGCTCCGCGAGGGGGTCGTCGGCCCGCACGGCCAGCACCCACGGCAATGCGACGACCGAGCGCTGCTCGATGCCGCGGACCGGGCTGCCGAGGGTGATCCAGGCGAGGTCGAGGGCGCTGGAGGCGAGGGCGTCGAAGCAGTTGCGACTGGAGGTTTCCGTCCGGAATTCCAGGCTCACCTTGGGAAAGCGCCGGCGGAAGTCCACGACGGCTTCGGCCATGAAGTGCCGCACGGTGGTGGCACCGGTCGTCACCCGTACGGAGCCCGCGTCGCCGCGCACCAGCTCCTTGAGGTTGCGAAGGGCCGAATCAAGGCCGGCGATGCCGTCCGCCGCCGCCGCTCGGAGTATCTGCCCCGCCGAGGTGGGAGCCACCCCGCGCGGGTGGCGTTCCAGGAGCTGCACGCCCGTCTCCCGTTCCAGCCGTTTCACGTGCTGGCTCACGGCGGACTGCGTACAGGAAAGGTCCCGGGCCACGGCGCTCAGGCTGCCGGCCCGGCACACCGCGACGAAGACGCGGAGGTCATCGAGAGTCATGAGCCCCAAGCTATCCCTTGGGAGAGCCCACAGAACCCGAGGATTGACTAGGGCCTTTCCCCGCATCGATGATCTGCCCGGGGCAACAACCGGTCCCGGCGCTCAAGCCCTTCGGTCCGGACCAGGGCCAGCGAGTCCGGCGGGACAGACGCCGACCCCACCCCGCACACGAGAGGAAACACGCGTGCCCATGTCCTCGTCGCTCGGCAACGCCGGCGTCCCCTCCGCCCGAGGGTGGACCATCGCGGTACTCGGCCCGGGCGGAGTCGGCGGCCTGCTGGCCGGAGTGCTCTCCCGAGCCGGACACCGGGTCGTCTGCGTGGCCGGGCAGGACACCGTACGGACACTGCGCCAGGACGGCATCCGAGTGCGCAGCGGACAGTTCGGCGACTTCGCCGCGTACGTCGAAGCGGACACCGAACTGCGCGAACGCGTCGACCTGTGCCTGATCACGGTCAAACACACCGCACTTGACGCGGCGTTGGAACGAATTCCGGCCCGAGCACTCGGCGACGCGCTGATCCTCCCTTTGCTGAACGGCATCGAGCATCTGCCGGCGCTGCGCCGTCGTTACGACGGGCACGAAGTCGCGGCGGGTGTGATCCGGGTGGAGTCGTCCCGTACTGCGCCCGGCACCATCACACACGGCAGCCCGTTCACGGAAATCGACCTGGCCGGAAGGCGTGAACGCCTTTCCCCGTTGGCCGCGATGCTGGCCGATGCCGGGGTGCGCTCGCGCGTCTGCGATGACGAGACTGCCGCCCTGTGGTCGAAACTGGCGTTTCTCGCGCCCTTTGCCCTGCTCACCACCCGTTACGGGCTCACCATAGGCGCAGTGCGAACCGAGCGGCGGGAGGAACTGGTGACCCTCGTCGAGGAAACCGCCGCGGTGAGCGACGCCTGCGGCGCCCCCACCGATCCCGCGAAAACCCTGGCGCTGTACGACGCGTTCCCGGCCGAAAGCAAGTCGTCCATGCAACGCGACGCGGAGGCAGGCCGTCCGCTGGAACTCGACGCGATCGGCGGGGCGGTGCTGCGGGCGGCCGGACGACACGGCGTCCCCGTACCGGTGATGAGCCGGCTGGTAGCCGAACTGACGACGGGACCGACGGCTGACTCGTCGCGTGGCGGAACGACTGGGTAGCGGGTGCGGATGGGCGCGGATGGGTGCGGATCGCGTGAAACGAGCAGGCAGGTTGCTGTCTGCCATCGGTGAACACCTGTCCGGGGCGGGCCCAACCGCCATTACAGTCCAGCGGCATGACGACGATCACCACCCGTACGGTCGAATACCCGGCCGACAACCTGACGATGTTCGGGCACCTCGCGCTCCCGGCCGGTGCCGGGCGTCGGCCCGCGGTTCTGGTCGGACCCGAGGGAACAGGACTCAGCGACGTCGAGCGCCGCCGGGCCGAGGCCCTGGCCGAGCTGGGATACGTGGCGCTGGCCTTCGACCTCCATGGCGGGCGCTATCTGAGCGATCCCGAAGAAATGCTGGCCCGTTGCCTGCCGTTGCTCACCGACCCCGGCCGCATGCGGGACATCGGCCACGCGGCGCTCGACGTCCTGCGTGCCGAACCGCGGGCCGACCCCGGCCGGATCGCGGCCGTCGGCTACGGCACCGGGGGCGCGATCGCGCTGGAACTCGGACGCGCCGGCGTCGACCTGCGTGCGATCGGGACCGTCAACGCACTGACCACGGGCCGGCCGGGCGAGGCGGCACGCATTCGCTGCCCGGTGTGGGCCGGGGTCGGATCGGAAGACCCGATCATGCCGCCCGCGCAACGGGAGGCGTTCACCGCCGAGATGCAGGCCGCCGGCGTCGACTGGCGCCTCACGGTCTACGGCGGCGCCCTGCACGCCTTCCACCACCCACCGGTCGACCACACCGTGCGCCCCGGCGTCGGCCACCACCCACGCCACGCACAGCGAGCCTGGCGCGACATCGTCGACCTGCTCGCCGAGTGCCTGCCCGTAACGGATTGATCCGGTCGGCTCCCGACGCCCACTCCTGCCCGCCGTGATCGTCGTCGTCCAGAGCCGGCGCGTGGGTGCGAGCGGGAGCCGGGCGAGCACGGCCGCCGCGCCGCGGCGCGAAACGCCGTGGGAGCACGGGCTAGGCACGTGACCGAGCCTGCGCACACTGCCCCGTTCCGGTCGTACGATGCCGTCTACCGGCCGTACGCCTCCGGGCGGGGCAGCGGGCCGACATCGCTGTGGCGGCCCGGGCGCAGCGCAGCGTGGCGCTGACCGGGGCCGGGGCCGGAGCCGGCGGCCAGCGCATCCGCGACTGCTCCGGTGGCGAAGCCGTAGACCGCCTTGTGCAGCAGATCCACCACCAGCTCGGCGCGCGGCCAGGTCTGTGGCGGGGCACCGACTCCCGTGGCGTTCTCCAGGACCTGATCGTTGGTCAGCCGCACCACGGTGAACATCGCCGACGACCACGGGCCGCGCAGCCCGGCGTGCGCCATCACCGAGCGCAGCACGCCGAGCAGTGCTCCCTGGCCGACATGCATGGCCAGGTTGACCTTCACCGGCCGGCGGCCGGGACGCTCCGGCATACCCGTCAGGCGTGCCAGCGTACGTCCCGGTACATAGGAGTCGGGGCGGCCGCTCAGGCGCTGTTCCGCCTTCTCGCCCAGCGTCATCACGACCGCTCCGGCCGCCCCGGCGGCCAGCCCCTGCCACAGTGCGCGCTTCATCATGCGGCGACGGGTACCCCTTGCCGCCGCCCCCTTACCACGGCCGGCTTCACGTCCCCGGCAGTCAGCCGGCCGTCTGGGGACCGGTGAAGACGGCGCGCAGGCATCCGTCGGTCTTCTTCTTGAACATGTCGTAGCCCTCGACGGCCTTGTCGAGCGGCATGGTGTGGGTGGCCAGGTGCGAGGTGGTGAGTTCCCCCTTGGCGATCAGGTCCAGCAGCATCGGGATGTACCGCTGGCCGTGCTGCTGCGCGCCCCGCACGGTGAGCCCCTTGTTGATGACCGCGCCCAGGGGGAACTTGTCCACCGCGCCCGCGAAGACACCCAGGATGAAGACCGTCCCGCCCTTGCGGCAGGCGTGGATGGCCTGGCGCACCGCAGTGGGGCGGTCCGTCTGGAGCCGGAGCTGCTGCTTGGCCTGGTCGTAAAGGTGCATCGGCCCGTCGCTGTGGGCTTCCATCCCCACCGCTTCGATGCACACGTCCGGCCCGCGGCCGCCGGTGCGCTCGCGCAGTTCGGCGGCGACGTCGGTGGCGGTGTAGTCGACCGTCTCGGCACCGGTGTGCCGCTCGGTCATCTCCAGGCGCTCCGGGAGCCGGTCGATCGAGATCACCCGTTCGGCCCCCTTCAGGAAGGCGGCCCGCGCCGCCATCTGGCCGACCGCGCCACAGCCCCAGACCGCGACGACGTCACCCGGTCCGACGCCCGCGAGATCGGCGCCCATCCAGCCGGTCGGTACGGCGTCCGACGCGAACAGGGCGCTGATGTCGTCGACGCCGTCCGGGACGGGGAAGGCCCCGTGATCGGCGAAAGGCACCCGTACGTACTCGGCGTGGCTGCCGCGCAGGCCGCCCATGGCGTGCGAGTAGCCGAAGATGCCACCGGACTCGTAACCGAACATGGCCTGCCCGATGCCGGGATTGGTGTTGGTGTTGTCGCACAGGGACCACAGGTCGTTGGCGCAGTACCAGCAGCGACCGCAGCCGACGAAGGAGGAGACGACGACCCGGTCGCCGACCTGGTGGCGGCGCACCTCGCGGCCGGCCTCCACGACCTCGCCGAGGAACTCGTGGCCGATGACGTCACCGGCCCGCATCGCGGGGATGTAGCCGCCGATCAGGTGAAGGTCGGAGCCGCAGGTCGTGCCGGCGATGAGCCGGACGACGACGTCCTGGTCGTTGCGCAGCCCGGCGTCGGGCACCCGCTCGACGGACAGCTTGTTCACCCCTTGCCAGCACAGGGCCTTCACAGCACTCCCTCCCCACCCGAACGGCGGGTGACCAAACCGACGAGCCTGCCCGCCGGGGTGTCCCGTGTGGTGGGCGGCGCGTCCGGCCGCATGACCTCCCCCGTCTCCAGCAGCGCCTTGGCCTCGCGCAAGGCGGTCCGCACTTCCTGTCGCGGGTCCTGGCCGGCCAGGCGTCCCGGCAAAGAGGCCGCCGCCGCGGAAGGCGCCTCCTTCAGCCGTACGGCCAGTTCCGTACCCCGGTCTCCCGGAGCGGGCCGCACTTGCGCCTCAAGGCGGTCGGCCAGCCGGTCCAGCGGTTCGGGCAGCGTGCCGTGCGGCATGACGTCCGTCGGCGTGCGGTTGATCGTGACGGTCAGCCACCGGGTGGCGGCCGACGCGTGGTCACCCGCCGCCCGCGGCCGGAACCTGCGGAGCGCGGCAGCCACTCCCGCGCCGACGACCGCGACCGTCAGAAGACTTCGTTCGACCCTCACCGGACCCCTCCTCTTCAGGCTGTCGTCCTTCGGTGCCCCTCCCCGGTGCCCCTCGGTACGCGAGGCAAACGGCGGCGACGGCCGGTCGGTGCACGCCGTCAAGTAACAGGAAGTGGCAGCAGATCTCGCCCTTCTCCGTACGAAGGGGTACGCCTACGACCCGGCCGTGTCCTCCACCCTCTCCGACCCCTATGGGAACCCCACCGGACCATCCGGCGCTGGGGTGCTGGAGCGTGCGATGTCCCGGGTGGAGTACGGCGGCCCCGTCCCGCGCATGCGCGACGGCGGTGCGGCGTCGGCCGCCCATCTGGGCCGGGGAACCGCCCACATACGGGCCAATGCGGCAGCCGACGGCCCGGTGCCCGGTACCAACGGGGAGACGCGGAAGAGCAAGTACCGGGCCGGCACAGTCGCGGACTCACCGGTGGACGCGGAGTGTCCCAGGTCGTCGTGTGACGTGACGCCCGGCAGCACGTGCGTGTGAGACGGTCCGGTCGGTGGAGAGGAAGTGGCGTCGTGGTGACGCAGGTGGACAGTCCAGGGCCGGTCCGGCAGCGAGGCGCGGACTGGAAGAAGACGGGGTCGGTCGCGGTGACGTGGATGACGACCACTGACCACAAGAAGATCGGGACGCTGTATCTGGTGACCTCGTTCGTCTTCTTCGCCGTCGGCGGCCTGCTGGCACTGGCCATGCGGGCGGAGCTGGCCCGGCCGGGACTGCAGATCATCTCCAACGAGCAGTTCAACCAGGCGTTCACCATGCACGGCGCGATCATGCTGCTGATGTTCGCCACACCGCTGTTCGCCGGCTTCGCCAACGCGATCATGCCCCTGCAGATCGGCTCGCCGGACGTGGCCTTCCCCCGGCTGAACATGCTGGCCTACTGGCTCTACCTCTTCGGCTCCCTGATCGCCGTGAGCTCGTTCTTCACGCCCAGCGGCGCGCCGGACTTCGGCTGGTTCGCCTACACCCCGCTGTCCGACGCGACCCACTCGCCGAACATCGGCGGCGACATGTGGATCATGGGTCTGGCCTTCTCCGGCTTCGGCACCATCCTCGGGGCGGTCAACTTCATCACCACCATCCTCTGCATGCGGGCGCCGGGCCTGACCATGTTCCGGATGCCGATCTTCACCTGGAACGTGCTGCTGACCAGCGTGCTGGTCCTGCTGGTCTTTCCCGTGCTGGCGGCCGCGCTGTTCGCCCTGGAGGCGGATCGCAAGTTCGGGGCGCACGTCTACGACCCGGCCAACGGGGGCGCCCTGCTGTGGCAGCACCTGTTCTGGTTCTTCGGCCACCCCGAGGTCTACATCATCGCGCTGCCGTTCTTCGGCATCATCACCGAGGTCATCCCCGTCTTCGCCCGCAAGCCGATCTTCGGATACGTGGGTCTGGTGGCGGCCACCGTCTCCATCACCGGTCTGTCCGTGACCGTATGGGCGCACCACATGTTCCCCACCGGCGCGGTGCTCCTGCCCTTCTTCTCCTTGATGTCCTTCCTCATCGCCATCCCCACCGGGGTGAAGTTCTTCAACTGGATCGGCACCATGTGGAGCGGCTCGCTGTCCTTCGAGACCCCGATGCTGTGGGCCACCGGATTCCTGGTGACGTTCCTCTTCGGCGGGCTGACCGGCGTCATCCTGGCCTCCCCGCCGATGGACTTCCACGTCACCGACTCATACTTCGTCGTCGCCCACTTCCACTACGTGGTCTTCGGCACGGTCGTCTTCGCGATGTTCGCCGGATTCCATTTCTGGTGGCCCAAATTCACCGGCAAGATGCTCGACGAACGCCTGGGAAAAATCCACTTCTGGACCCTGTTCGTCGGCTTCCACACCACCTTCCTCGTCCAGCACTGGCTGGGCGTCAGCGGCATGCCCCGCCGCTACGCCGACTACCTGAACGCCGACGGTTTCACCACCCTCAACACCATTTCCAGCATCGGTTCCTTCCTGCTCGGGCTGTCCACGCTGCCGTTCCTCTACAACGTGTGGAAGACCGCCAAATACGGGCGGAAAGTCGACGTCGACGACCCCTGGGGCTACGGCCGCTCCCTGGAATGGGCCACCTCCTGCCCGCCACCGCGTCACAACTTCGTGTGCCTGCCCAGAATCCGTTCGGAATCGCCCGCCTTCGACCTCCACCACCCCGACGTCGCCGCACTGGACCAGAAGGAGGTCACCGGCCGTCGGGACATGGTGGACGAGAACGACAGCGCGACCGCTGCCGGAGCCGCGGAGAAGGAATGAACAGGGACTGCCCCACCCCCGACGGCCAGGAGATCAGCGCAGGTATCGCACGGCTCGAAGGCTACGTGCTCTACCAGGCCGAAGCCGGCCGCGCCCGCGCGGAGGCCGAGGCGTTCGCGGACCGGATGCCGTGGCTGACCACGGCCCAACGGGAGGAAGTCGTCCGCCTCGGCACCGAGGACCGGCTGGCCATGACCCACCGGTACCTGCGCCGCGTCCGGGACCGGTGCGAGGAACTGAAGGGCGAGTACTCGTCCCGGTACGAGGAACTGCGCCTACGGCTGATGCTCTGGACCACCGCGTTCCTTCTGACGGTCGGCGCGGCGTTCGGTTGCGCGCTCACGGTGGTGCGTGGTGGCCGACTCTGAGGCGTACATCGGAGATACCGGCAGGTGGGGCTGACAGTGGGGCTGCAAGGATGCGGTCATGGAACAGACAGTGAGCCGGCAGGAAGCGTCCGAGGCGGTCCAAAATCACGGATGGCGCTACTTGCTGGGCGCCTTGCAAATGTCGGTTACGGTCAGGACGTTGGCTCAAGCGATCAGCTTGGCAGCGGACGCTGTCGCGGTGTGCGGCGACGACGCCGACCGTCATCTCCGGGTCGATGTCCGCCCCGATCGGGCCGTCTTCACTCTGCAGTCGTTGGACCGCGCGACGGTTACCACCCGGGACATCGAACTCGCGCGTCGGATCTCCGCCACCGCTGACAAGTCCGGGTTTCTGCCGGAGCCCGGAATCGGAACGGGGGCACCACGGTCCGTCCAGCTTCTGGAGATCGCAATCGATGCCCTGAACATCGCCCGGATTCGGCCGTTCTGGAAGGCAGTGCTGGGCTATACCGATGAGACGGGCGCCGGGGGACCGGAGGACCGGCTCGTCGACCCGGTCGGGCAGGGCCCGGCCATCTGGTTCCAGCAAATGGACCGCGCGCGCCCGCAGCGCAATCGCATCCACATCGACATCAGCGTTCCGCATGACGAGGCACCCCGACGGATCGAGACCGCGCTGGCGGCCGGGGGGCGGCTTGTGTCCGCGACCCGTGCCCCCGCTTTCTGGGTACTCGCCGACATGGAGGGGAACGAAGCCTGCATCACCACATGGCAAGGCCGAGACAGCTGAAACAACGTTCTGGTCACAGCCACTCGTTGATGGCCGCTACGAGGACGGTTGCCTCAATGGTGCAGCGATTCAGACCCTGCACCTTTGCTGGACGTAATCCGCCAGGAGGTCACCGTGCTGCGCGCCGAACCGGCCCGTCTGCACCAGCGCACCGCTTGACCGTCGCCCGCCCTGCCGTATCCGCAAACGGCCCGTGCACCAGCCCCGGAAGAGATCACGGGAGCAGTTTTCCCAGCTTGCGTGCCGGCCCCAGCGCGGTGCCGGTGGCGAAGTTCCCATGGCCAGAGCGTATACGGGCGGCCGGGGCTGCCTTCATACGGCCGTTCGGCCCTCACGCATCGCATGGGTGCCGGGGCCTGGCCACCATGGGAGCACCGAAGACGCGTGTGCCGCCGGTACGGCGCGCACGGTGGCGGGACAGCAGCGGTCAGGCCGTCGGCCCTCCGGTTCGACACCCGGAGGCGACACGGATCACGGTGAGCGCAGCGCCCGCAGTGACATCAGCGTCCCCCGGTGGAGTGGCCGCCGCGTTCACCCCGACGGACGCTCCCGGGACGGCCCATCAGCTCTTCGGTGAGGTGTCCGACCGGCTCACCGGGCGCCGCCACGACGGCGTACCGACTTGCACCTGCCGCATGTGCCGGCTTGAGGAGTGGACCGATGCAGGAGGATACGGATCCGGTACGGGGGCCGGTACGCGTCGGCCGAGTGGTCTCTTACGAGGAGTCCGCGCGGGACGGTGCCCAGGGCGAGACGCTGATGAGTGCCGGCTTCCGCGTCCGGCCGGCCCGGGGAACACGGGCGGGTCTTCGGCGCGGACGGCTGCCGGCACGTGGTGTTCGTGGCCGGGTTTCCCGCGGTCGGCGCCCAGGAGTACGAAGCCTGCCGACGGATTGCCGTGGAGGCCGAAGGGGCGGTCGGGGTGTGCCTGGTGCGCCGGGCGGCGCGCGAGGACGTCGAGCGCGGGCTCGCGGTGGTCGGCGGGACGGCCCACGCCCGCGTGATGAGCGCCCTGCCGTCATCGCACGAAACGGCGGCGGCGATGGTGCACCGCCCGGCACAGCAGGTACTCGAAGAGGGCATCGGGCTGGTCCGCCACGCGCGCGAGTGCGACAGCCGGGTGGCGGTGGACGCCGGACTGGTCGACGCCCCACGCGCCAACCCGGGCTTGCCGGGCGCCGCCGGTCGGCTGACCGAGGCGGGAGCCGCCACCGTGGTCCTAGCCGACGCCATCGGCGACGGCATAGCACCATCTCCACCGGCACGCCGTTCGTCGCCCCCGGCACCTGCCAGTCCTCCGATCCCCAGGCCCTGCCGGGCACCGCCCCGCACGTCATCCTCACCCACCTGGCCGGCGCCCGCGTCGTGACGGCCGTCGCCGGACGGCTGGGCTCCACCCTGACCCGCGAGGAGGCCAAGACCGCCATGCACTGGGCCGAGAATCACGCCTACCGCACCGACCAGGCCGTCATCCCCGACGAGCATTTCGCCCTTTACCTCGCGGGACTGCGCGCGAAGGTCCCGCACGAGGAGAGACACCCGCGACAAAGGAGAACATGATGGACACCTCCGCCTCCGCCTCCGGCGCCGAAGACGCTCAGCCGCCAGCGGCCGGGCAGGAGCCGCCGGCAGGACTGGACACGCCCCCTTACGTGCCGTACTGGCACCCGGGCAGCACGGACCTGCCCAAGAAGGGAAAGGCCATCACCGCCTGGTCGGCCAAGACGGACCCCAACGTCGCCTTCAACCGCAGCTGTGTCCCGTTGCGCACACGCTCCCAGAAGACGGAGCTGCGCGCCCATGGCCAGGCCCGCGCCGGGGAGGGCCGCGTCATGACGTGCGCGGAGTTCTGGGGAACCGAGCAGAACCCGCCCCAGGGCGTGGCGGACCACCGCTACTACGCCTTCAGCCACTGGCAGTATGTGGACATCCTGGTCTTCTGGGCCGGCATCGCCAGCGGAGGGCTGATCTGCCCGCCCAACGGTCACGTCACCGATGCCGCCCACCGCAACGGGGTCAAGGTCTACGGCAGTGTCTTCTTCCCGCCGAGCGGAGACGGCGGCAACCCGAACTGGGTCAAGGACTTCATCCAGAAGAAGACCGTCGCCGGCAAGGACGTCTATCCGGTGGCGGACAAGCTCATCGAAGCCGCCGAGGCCCTCGGATTCGACGGCTGGTTCATCAACTACGAGACCCCCACCGACGCGGCGACCGAGGCCGGTCTGCGCGCCACCCTCGCCTACGCCCAGGCCCGCAAGACGAAGGTCGAGTTCTGCTGGTACGAGGCCTTCCGCCGCGAACTGACCGACAGCGGCACCCAGCGCAACGAGTTCTATCTGCAGGACGGGAACAAGCGGGTCTGCGACTCGGTCTTCCTCGACTATGGCTGGAACAGCGAAAACATCGCCACGTCCGTCACGACAGCCACGAAAATCAAACGCAGCCGGTACGAGGTGTACTACGGGCTGGAACTCGTCCGCCACGTTCCGGACAACCCCCGGCTGGCACGCCTGGTCTGCCCGGCGGGCAGCACACACCAGGGCTCGCTGGCCCTGTATGCCGCGCACACCGTCTCCAACCAGCCCAAGGAACCCAAGGACGCCTGGCTGGACTACTTCTACCGTGCCGAGGCCGACTTCTGGACCGGCCCCTGCCACGATCCCAGTGACACCGGCTGGCGCGGCATCGCCGGCCACATCGCCGAGCACACCACCGTGCACAGCCTGCCCTTCGTCACCCACTTCAACGCCGGCCACGGACGCGCCTACTACCACGGCGGCACGAAGGTCAGTGCGGGCGGCGACGGCTGGGCCAACCTGTCCCTGCAGGACGTCCTGCCCACCTACCGGTGGATCACCCGCTGCACCGGAAACTCCCGCATGTTCGCCTCCCTGTGCTTCGACGAGGCCTGGGAGGGCGGCTCCTGCCTGCGCCTGACCGGCGCCCTTGCTCCCGGCTACCGCGCGACCGTACGCCTGTACCAGACCAAGCTCGCCCTGACCGACGGCACGAAAGTCACCGTACGGGCCAAGACCCCCTCCAGCACCGAATACAGCTTCAACGCTGTCGTCGCCTTTGACGACGACCCCACCGGCCTCACCAGCATCGCGCTGAGTACCACCGACACCAGCGGCTGGAAGACCTACACCGCCGACCTGTCCACGTACAAGGACAAGACCCTCGTCCAGCTCGGCCTGTGCCTGGACCTGGCGGAATCGGCGAAGACCGACCTCGCCTACGACATCCGGGTCGGCCAGCTGGCCGTGCACACCGGCGCCGTCACCGCTCCCGGCGCACCCTCCAGCCTCACCATCGACCGTGCCACCACCATTTCGCCGACCCGCAAGGCCCTGCGCCTGTCGTGGACGCCCCCCGCCACCACCACCGCCATCCATCACTACGAAATCCACCGCGGCCCCAGCGGCGCCCTGATCCACCTGGGCGCCACCCCCAACACCGTCTACTACCTCGCCCAGCTCGACAAGAACCAGGACACCACGACCACCACGGTGACCGTCACCGCCGTCGGCGCCGACGGCACCCACAGCAGCGGTGCCACGGCCACCGTCACCTGGTGAGATCGCCGGCCCGGGTGCGCGTACACAGAGCGCTTGGGCACCTCGGGCCGCTGGACCGGTCCCAAGCTGTTGCGCTTCCCGGGGCCCGAATGGGGCCACGCACAACACCGTGTGGCCGGTCGAAGGTTCCGCACGGACGTGAAGGAAGCAGAGCCAGCTGCGGCGGCGTTCGGGTGATCGAATCAGTGCAGGTGACTCCCATGGGCAGTCTGTTCGGAGGGGCTGTCAGCGGTTGCCCGGGGCGAGTATGTCCTTGAGCGTCTGCCTGTCGATCTTGCCGGTCGGAGTCATGGGCAGCCGCGCTACGGCGACGACGGACTCCGGGACCATGGTCTGCTGACCCAGCTCGGCCAGGACGTGGGCGCGCAGGGCGGAGGCGTCGAGGGTGTGGTCCGGGCAGGGGACGACGGCCGCGTGCACCCGTTCGCCGTCGTCCCCGTCCGGGATGCCGAAGACGGCGGCCGCGGCGACGGCCGGGTGGCCCAGCAGCACCTCCTCCACGACCCGGGGGTAGATGCGCGTTCCGGACGCGTGCATGATCACTTCGTTCTTCCGGGCCCGCAGGCTGAGGGCGCCGGACGCGTCCAGGCTGCCGATGTCCCCGGTGCGGAGCCAGCCGTCCTGGACCGCTTCTCGGGTGGCCGCCGGGTGCCCGAGGTAGCCGGCCATCACGCTGGGGCCGCTGACCCACACTTCCCCCGCCCGGCCCGCCGGAAGCCGGCGGCCCTCGTCGTCGCGTACCTCGGCACGCATCCCGGGGACCGGACGGCCGGCGCTCGCCAGGCTCTCCGGGCGGTCGGCGTGGTGGTCGCCGGGCTGAAGAAGGGTCACCACGCCGGCTTCGGTCAGGCCGTAGATGTGCTGTAGCACCGGGCCGAGGAGGTCAAGGGCCTGGCGCTGCCGCCGCAGCGGCGTCGGCGCGGCTCCGTAGCCGAGACAGCGCAGGCCGGAGTGGTCGGTCACGGCCAGGGCGGGGTGGTCCAGCATCTGGTACATCAGGGGCGAGGTCAGCACCAGCGCGTTGATGCGTTCCGCGGCGAGGGTCTCCACGACCGCGCCCGGGTCGAAGCCGTCGTGCAGGATCAGGGTGCCGCCCGACAGGAGCGTGGGCAGCGCGAAGTGCCCGCTGACGTGGCTCAGGGGTGTGCACACCAGCCGCCGCTCGCCCGGGAGGGCCAGACCGTGGTCGCCCACGAGCGCCGCCAACGCGTCGTACAGGCCGTGCGTGTGCACGACCGCCTTGGGCAGGCCTGTCGTGCCGCCTGTGCACAGCACGGTCCGTACCTGCCCGGCGGGCGCCGCGGGCAGGCCGTGCTCCGTCGGCTGCGCGGCGGCTTCCGACACCAGGTCGCGGCAGGAAGGTGCCGGACCCAGGGACAGGAATTCCCCGATGCCGCATGCCGTGGCCAGAGTTCGGGCGGAAGCGGCGTGGCCGGGGGCGAAGACCAGCGCTCCCGGCCGGCTGTGCCGCATCAGTTCCGCCCGCTCGGCGTACGTCGTGCTCGGGGCCACCAGGGCCAGCTGATATCCGAGCAGGTGAGCGGCGAGCTGTACGGCGATGACTTCCGGGCGGTTGTCCGCCAGTACGGCGACACCATCCCGCGCACGGGGCGAGGAGCGCAGGACGGACGCGAAGCCACGGACGGTCCGCGCCAAGTCTCCGTATGTCCACCGCCGGCCACCGTGGACCAGCGCCTCGCGGCGCACCCACGGCCCGTCGGCAGCGCGCATCAACTCCACGGCGTACTGGGCGCCCATGCCTCTCTCCTTCGCTGTCGCCCTGTCTGCCCGGCAACCACCTGTGCGCGGTCTGGATCCAGGATGCCCAAGAGGGACGGTGTGTACGACGGTGTGTACAGGGGAGGACGCGGCGCTGCCGCAGCCACTGCGGCGCCCCAGCCCGGCCAGTTGCAGTACGACACCGCCGAACCTGATGACGCCGGTATTCGGGTTCGCCAGGAAGACGAGAGGTTCAGGAGTGGTGAACACGGTGAACACCGCGACGGCGAAGGCGACGCTCAGCACTCGCAGGAGACTTTGACTGTTCGCCAGGTGAGTTCGACTGCCCGGGCGGGCGATGTTCGCCGTGCTCGCGTTGCTCGTCGCCCTGGTGCCGTCCGCGGACCGCCCGGCTGCCGGAGCGGGCGCTCCCGGAGCACTCGACTGCTGTCTGCGGTCTCGTGGTAGCGGTAAGCGCTGTGGAAGCTGTCCCCTCAGCCTGCTGATTCCCCCGCGTGCGGGCTCAATACGCCTGCGCCGACCAGGGCGAACAGGGCGATGCCGAGCAGGATGCGGTAGATGACGAAGGGCATGAAGCTCTTGGTGGTGATGAAGCGCATGAACCACGCGATTACGGCATATCCCACGACGAAAGCGATGACTGTGGCGAAAATGGTCGGACCCCAGGAAACGTGGCTCGCGGCGGCTTCAGCGCCGAAGGCGTCCTTGAGTTCGTAGACGCCGGAGGCCAGGACGGCGGGGATGGCGAGGAGGAAGGAGTAGCGGGCAGCGGCCTCGCGGGTGTAGCCCATGAGGAGGCCGCCGCTGATCGTGGCGCCGGAGCGGGAGACGCCCGGGATCAGGGCCATGGCCTGGCAGACGCCATAGATCAGGCCGTCCTTGACGTTCAGGTCGGTGAGGGTCTTGCGCTGCTTGACGGCGCGGTGGCGGCCGCCGGACTCGTCGCGGGCGGCCAGGCGGTCCGCGAAGCCCAGGACGACGCCCATGACGATGAGAGTGGTCGCGATCAGCCGCAGGTCGCGGAAGGGGCCCTCGATGGCGTCCTTGAGGGTGACGCCCAGCACCCCGATCGGGATCGAGCCGACGATGACCAGCCACCCCATCTGGGCGTCGTGGTCGTGCCGCAGCTCGCGGTTGAAGAGGGAGCGTGCCCAGGTCCCGACGATCCGCGCGATGTCCTTGCGGAAGTAGATCAGTACGGCGGCCTCGGTGCCGATCTGCGTGATCGCGGTGAAGGCCGCGCCGGGGTCGTGCCAGCCCGCGAACGCCGCGGTCAGCCGCAGGTGCGCGCTGGAGGAGATGGGCAGGAACTCGGTCAACCCTTGGACCAGGCCGAGGATGAAGGATTCAAACCAGTGCATCGGAGCTATGCCATCCAGAGGGTGATCAAGCGCTTACCCGGTGAAGACGCGGGTCAGGCGGCACGAGGACGGAAGGGACGGGAGCGGATACGGGGGGCCGACGGGGTCGGCGACCGGTTGGGGGGCAGCGTAGCGCCCGAAGGTGTCCGAGGGGCCAAAGGGCTCTTTCCGGGCACCCGCCGGTCAACGTCCTCGGATTGACGCCCGTTTGCGCCAGGCCACGGCCACCGCGGCCAGGCCGGAGACCACGATGAAGGCCGTGGAGATCAGGAAGGCGGGCGAGGTGGGCGACGAGGCGCGGGCGCCGGCGATGACGTACGCGGCGGTGTTGGGCACGCTGCCCAACGTGGTGGCCAGCAGGAACGCGCCCCAGCCCATGCGGGAGACCGCGGCGCAGTAGTTGGTCGCGCAGAACGGCAGGCCGGGGAAGAGGCGGATCGCCATCATCGAGCGGAAGCCGTGCTCGCTGAGCTGCCGGTCGGCGGCGGTCAGCCAGCGGGCCCGCAGCAGCGGCCGCAAGGCGTCCTGCCCCAGCAGGCGGCCGAGGCCGAACGCGAGGCCTGCGCCGAGCACCGTACCGGCCAGCGCGGAGAGGAAGCCGGGCAGGCTGCCGAAGATCGCGCCGGCGGCGAGGTTCAGGACCGGGCGGGGGACGAAGGCGGTGGTGCACACTCCGTACGCGAGTCCGAAGATCACCACGGCACCGCCGCCGGCCCACGCCGGCGGCCACCCGTGGGCCAGCAGCCGCTGCGGCTGCCAGACGACCATCGCGATGGCGGCACCGGCGAGCAGTACGAGGAGTACGGCGAGCCGGGCCCAAGGGGAGAAGAGCACACGCGTGCAGCGCGCGGCGAGGCCGTCGGGCGTTGCGGCGGGTTCGAGCATCCCGGGAGCGTAACCGACGAGCGTGGCGTGAAGGTGTATTCACGTTCGCTCGGGGGTGAACCGGGAGGGGGGTGAGGGCGGTGGGGGAGGAGAGGGGGGAGAGGCGAGGGGGAGGAGGAGGGGAGAGGGAGGAGGGGAGAGGGAGAGAGATGTAGGCGGGCGGCGAGGGGGCAGCCCTGACCAACCTCCCCCGTAAATAAATCGCTCGACGCGGCCCGCCCCCACGCGAGATCCTTACGGCATGTTCCGGCAGTCCTACCTCGCGCTCACGTCCGCAGTCGCGGACGCGCCGAAGGCTGCCGTCGACTCGATCGCGGCGCTCATCGCCGCCCTCAAGGCCGAGGCCGAGGCCGACGCCGTGCAGTTCCCCGGCGCCGCCATCGCCACGGACACCGTCGCGGCAGACGCCGCCCCCGCCGCTGCCGCGGCCGGCGCGGCCGTCCCCGCGGCCATCGGCGCGCGAAGCTGACCCTCTCCGGATCGACCGGCGAACCCCGCAAGGGGAGGGTCGGTGGGATCGAGGGGTTCCCACGGCGGTCCGTGAGACCGCCGTATTCACCGCTTCTTCGCGAGGAACGACAGCCATGCCCAAGACGGCATACGTGCGCACCAAGCCCCACCTGAACATCGGCACCATGGGCCACGTCGACCACGGCAAGACGACCCTGACCGCCGCGATCACCAAGGTGCTCAGCGAGCGCGGCAGCGGCACCTTCGTGCCCTTCGACCGGATCGACCGGGCCCCGGAGGAGGCCGCGCGCGGCATCACCATCAACATCTCGCACGTCGAGTACGAGACCGACACCCGGCACTACGCCCATGTCGACATGCCGGGCCACGCCGACTTCATCAAGAACATGGTCACCGGCGCGGCGCAGCTCGACGGCGCGATCCTCGTCGTCTCGGCGCTCGACGGGATCATGCCGCAGACCGCCGAGCACGTCCTGCTCGCCAAGCAGGTCGGCGTCCGGCACGTCGTCGTCGCGCTGAACAAGGCCGACGCGGGCGACCCCGAGCTGACCGACCTGGTGGAGCTGGAGGTCCGCGAGCTGCTGTCGGCGCACGGTTACGACGGAGACCACGTACCCGTCGTACGGGTCTCCGGACTGCGTGCCCTGGAGGGCGACGTGCGCTGGAGCCAGGCCATCGAGGCGCTGCTCGACGCGGTGGACACCTATGTACCGACGCCCGAGCGCTACCTCGACGCGCCGTTCCTGCTGCCGGTGGAGAACGTGCTGACCATCACCGGGCGCGGCACGGTCGTCACCGGGGCCGTCGAGCGCGGCACGGTGCGGGTCGGCGACCGGGTCGCGGTGCTCGGCGCCGACACGGAGACGACCGTGACCGGCGTGGAGACCTTCGGGAAACCGATGGAGTCGGCCCAGGCCGGGGACAACGTCGCGCTGCTGCTGCGCGGCCTGCACCGGGAGCAGGTGCGCAGGGGACACGTCGTCGCGGCGCCGGACAGCGTGACGCCGCGGCGCCGCTTCACCGCCGAGGTGTACGTGCTGTCCACGGAGGAGGGCGGCCGCCGCACGCCGCTGTCCACCGGGTACCGCCCGCAGTTCTACATCCGTACGGCGGACGTGGTCGGCGACATCGACCTCGGCGAGCGCGCGGTCGCCCGGCCCGGCGAGACGGTGACGATGACCGTCGAGCTGGGGCGCGACGTCCCGCTGGAGCCCGGCCTCGGCTTCGCCATCCGCGAGGGCGGCAGGACGGTCGGGGCGGGGACGGTCCGTACGGTGGCCGACGGGTAGCCGATGGCGCGTAGCCGGATGGCGCGTGGCCGGAGCGGGAGCGGAAAGCCGGAGCGTGAGCGATGGCAGCCAGCAGCCAGCCGCCCGTTCCGGCCCGCCCAGCACCGGTGCAGGGACGGTACGGGCTGCCACACTGCCGTACGGAAGTGTCCCGAACCGAACCTGACCCGAACCCGACCCACCCGGAAAGGGGACCGCGATGACCGGGACGGCGCTGGTGCTGGGCGGCGGGGGCTACACGGGCATCGGGTGGGAGATCGGCATGCTCGCCGGTCTCGTCGAGGCCGGTGTCGATCTGGGTACGGCCGATGTCGTCATCGGGACCTCGGCCGGTTCCATTGTGGGCGCCCAGCTCACGTCCGGCCGGCTGGCACCGGACGAGCTGTACGCGCGCCAGCTGGCCCCGGTCACGGGGGAGACCGCGGCGCGTATGGGGACGCGGGAACTGGCCCGGTTCGCCTGGCTGGCGCTGCGTTCGCGCGATGCCGTGGACTTCGGCGTACGGATGGGACGCCTCGCCATGACCGCCCGTGCGGCGTCGGGGCCCAGCCGTCGCGACGCCATCGCGCAGCGCCTGGTCTGTCACGACTGGCCCGCGCGGCGGCTGATGATCACGGCGGTGGACGCGGTGACCGGGCGGCGGACGGCCTTCGACGACACGAGCGGCGCCGGCCTGGTGGACGCGGTGAGCGCGAGCTGCGCGGTTCCCGGCGTGTGGCCGCCGGTGAGCATCGGCGGGAAGCGGTGGATCGACGGGGGCGTGCACTCCAGCGCCAACGCGGACCTCGCCGACGGGTACGGCCGGGTCGTCGTCCTGGCGCCGGTGGCGGCCGGCGGCGGGCCGATCGCCACCGCGCGGTCGCAGGGGGCGGCCCTGGCGCGGCGCGGTGCGCGGGTGAGCGTCATCGTTCCCGACCGCACGGCCCGCGCCGCCTTCGGCCGCAACGTCCTGGATCCGGCCAAACGCGCCGCCGCGGCCCGCGCCGGCCGCCGTCAGGCCGCGGCGCACGCCAGGGAAGTCCGGGCGGTGTGGGAGGAGTGAAGCAGGGGGCGGACGGGGCGGGGCCGCCGTTACGGGCGCGACGCGGCCGGTCCGACGGGGGTCGGAGCGCGCCCCCGTACCGGCACAATAGGACGGTGGACGAAGCAGCCGGGCGGATACGGGACACGCGGGCCGAGGGCGGGACGGCCGGAGCGGCCGGGACAGCTGGGACAGCCGGGACAGCCGGGGCGGCACCCGGCCCGGAAGCGGGCCCCGAAGCGGAACCAGTGGTACCAGCGCAACCCAACCCGCTCGACCCCGGCCCCGACTCCGACCCTGGCCCGGACTCTGACTCCGGCCTCGACTCCGACCCTGGCCCGGACTCTGACTCCGGCCCCAACTCCGACCCTGGCCCGGACTCTGACTCCGGCCTCGACTCCGCCCCCAGCCCCGGCCCCGCCCCCGGCCTGGACTCCGGCTCCGGCCCGGACTCCGGCTCCGGCCCCAACTCCGCCCCAGGTCCCGACCCCATCCCCGTAACCCGCCCCGTCGACTGCGGCACCGCCAAGCTGATGCCGGACGTGGACCGTGCGCGCGCCTGGCTGCTGACCGTGGACGGTGCCCCGCAGTCGTACGTCGATCTCGACGCGCCGACCGAGCTGGAATTCGAGTACGCGCGCCGGCTCGCGGCCCTCCTGGACGCGGCCGCCGCTCCCACCGAGCCGGTCGACGTGCTGCACCTGGGAGGCGGGGCGCTGACGCTGCCGCGTTATCTCGCCGCGACCCGTCCGGGCTCCCGCCAGGACGTCGTCGAGGCCGACCGGGGGCTGCTCGCGCTGGTCGCCGAACATCTGCCGCTGCCCCCGGACAGCGGCATCGCGGTGCGGGCCGAGGACGCCCGTACGGCCCTGGAAGCGGCGCCGGAGCGGAGCGCGGACGTGATCGTGGCGGATGTCTTCGGGGGCTCGCGGGTGCCCGCGCACCTGGCCTCGGTCGAGTACGCGCGTGCCGCCGCCCGGGTGCTGCGTCCGGACGGGATCTACGCGGCGAACCTCGCCGACAGCGCGCCCTTCGGCTTCCTGCGGGCCCAGCTCGCCAATTTCGCCACCCTCTTCGACCACCTCTGCGTGATCGCCGAACCCGCCGTGCTGCGCGGCCGCCGCTTCGGCAACATCGTGATGGCCGCGTCCCGTGCCGAACTGCCGCTCACACAGCTGGCCCGGCGCACCGCGGCCGATGTGTTCCCCGCGCGGGTCGAGCACGGCGCCGCGCTCCGGCGGCTGATCGGTGACGCGGTACCGGTGCACGACGACCAGGCCGTACCGTCACCCCGTCCGCCCGACGGAGCCTTCAGCATCGGCTGAGGCGGCGGCGCCGGTGGCCGGGCCCGGCGCCGGGGCCGCGGTCGGAATCGGGCCCGCGGCCGGGTCCTGGCCCGGTGCGCCGTGCCGTGCCGGCCCGCTGTCGGGCCGGCGCGTCAGCCGGCGGACATCCCGTACGCACAGCGCGGCCGCCGTCAGCAGCGCGATGAGCGCGGAGCAGCCCCACAGCGCGGCGGTCCGCCCGATCAGGTCCTGTACGGGGCCGGCCAGCGCGGTGGCCAGCGGAGTGATCGCCAGCGAGCCGAACCAGTCGTACGACGAGACCCGGGAGAACTTCTCCTCCGGTATCTCCTGGTGCAGCGCCACCATCCACAGCACGCCGAACACCTCCAGCGCGATGCCGGTGCCGAACATCACCACCAGGAGGACGGGGACCGGTACCGGAACGGCGAGCGCGGCCGACGGGAGGGCGAGCGGGAAGACGCACAGGATGCCGGTGAGCAGGATGCGGCGGGGCTTGACGCGCATCATGAGCAGCGCGCCGCCGACCGTGCCCGCGCCGAAGGCGGCCAGCGCGAGGCCCCACGGGCCGGGGCCGCCGAGGTGGTCCTCGGCGACCATCGGCCCGTACACCGCCTCGGCCGCCACCACGACGGCGTTGACGACCGCGAACTGTCCGATCACGGCCCACAGCCAGGGCCGGGAGACCACCTCGCGCCAGCCGTCGCGCAGGTCGTGCAGAAGGCCGGCGCCGGGGGCGCGCTCGGGGAGGTGGCCGACGTCGAGGAAGGCGCGCAGGGCGCCCGCGACGGCGAAGGCCACGGCGTCGACGGCCAGGACCCAGCCGGGGCCGACGGCGGCGACCAGCGCGCCGCCGAGCGCGGCACCGCCGATGTTCGCGCCGTTCATGCTCATACGGAAGAAGGCGAAGGCCCGGCCGGAGTGCTCACCGGAGACGCTGGAGAGGACCATCCCCTCGGAGGCCGGGGCGAAGAACGCCTGCCCGGTGCCACCGAGCGCGGCCAGTACCGCCATCTGCCAGAGCCGTGCTTCTCCGGTCAGCACCAGGAGGGCGAAGAGGCCCTGCGAGACGCAGTTGAGCGCGTTGGCGGCGACCATCACGCGGTGGCGCGGCAGCCGGTCGGCGACCGCGCCGCCTATCAGGAGGAAGACGACGAGCGGCACCGTACGGGCCGTGGCGACCAGGCCGACGTCGGTGGCCGAGCCACCGGTGCCGAGCACCGCGAACGCCGCCGCGATGAGCGAACCGGCGCTGCCGAGGTTGGCGACCACGGCGGCGGTGGTGAGCAGGGTGTAGTTGCGTCCGGCCCAGGCGGGGCGGCGACGGGGGCGGCGGGGGCCGTCGCGGCCCGTGCTCAGCACGGTCGCCCCGGAGAGCACCACTGGGGCGCGTGCCGCGCGGGATAGGGGTTCTGCTCGCCTCCGGGCGGCTGCTGACCTGGCCACATGGGCCACCACGATAAGCGTCGCGGTCCTCCGGCGGGAAAGCCGGGCGGGGCTTCCCCCAACAAGCTACTCATAGGTAACATGCCGCCATGTCCTCCGACACCCAGCCGTCGATCGGCGCAATGATGGCGGCCACCGTACCGATGGCCCGCACGCTCAGCCTCGTCTTCGTCGAGACCACCGCCGAGCGGGCCGTGGTCCGGCTGCCCGACCAGGCGGATTACCACAACCACGTCGGCGGGCCGCACGCCGGCGCGATGTTCACGCTCGCCGAGTCGGCCAGCGGCGCGATCGTGCTCGCGGCCTTCGGCGACCAGCTCCAGCGCGCCGTGCCGCTCGCCGTACGGGCCGAGATCGGCTACAAGAAGCTCGCCATGGGCCCGGTCACCGCCACCGCCGAACTCGGCCGTCCGGTCGCCGACGTCCTCGCCGAGCTGGACGCCGGCGAGCGGCCGGAGTTCCCGGTGAACGTCGCGATCACCAGGGAGGACGGCGCGGTCACCGGCGAGATGACCATCGTGTGGACGCTGCGCCCGAACGACCCCGCGAAGGAGAAGGGGGAGAAGTAGGGCCGGCGGCGTCGGCGACTCCAAGCCGGTCGCCGTGGCGGCGGCCCGGGCCGCTCGCCTCGCCGGCGGCCCCGAACCGGCCGCCGCATCACGAGTCCGGAATCCGCCCCGCCCCCTTCCGCACACCCATCGCACAAAATCCCGCGGGCTTCGAGGCAACTCCACGCCGCCGGGTCGCGTCTCGTACGGCGGTACGGAAATGTGGCCCGGTCAGCGGCCCGCCGCCCTGGTGTCCACCGGCCCGTCGCGTACCGCGCGGCGGCCCGTATCCCTGACGCCGGGGCAGCGGGGCGGCCGAAGGAGATCGAGTAGGCTGCCCGGGCGCGCCGCGGCAGGCGGACGCCCGGGGGAATTCCGGTCATCGACGGCGTCGCCGGCGCCGGGCAGTGGCCCGCGGGGGCCCGACACCTAGTTGGAGGAAGCGGCCTTGCAGATGGAGTGGCTGGAGACGATTCCGGCCGTGAGCGTGTACCTCATCGTGGGGTTGGTCATCGGCCTGGAGAGCCTCGGCATTCCGCTGCCGGGTGAGATCGTCCTGGTGAGCTCGGCGCTGCTCGCCGCGACACAGGACCACATCAATCCGCTGGTGCTGGGCGCCTGTGCGTCCGCCGGCGCGATCATCGGGGATTCCATCGGCTATCTGATCGGCCGCAAGGGCGGACAGCCGCTGGTCAACTGGGCCGGGCGGAAGTTCCCGAAGCACTTCGGGCCCGACCAGGTGGCGATGGCCGAGGAGAAGTTCGAGAAGTGGGGCATGTGGGCCGTCTTCTTCGGCCGCTTCGTCGCCCTGCTGCGCATCTTCGCCGGGCCGCTGTCGGGCGTGCTGAAGATGCCGTACTGGAAGTTCCTTATCGCCAACGTGCTCGGCGGCATCGTCTGGGCCGGCGGCACGACCGCGCTGATCTACTACGTCGGTGTCGTCGCCGAGTCCTGGCTCAAGCGCTTCTCCTGGCTGGGGCTGGTGGCCGCGGTGCTGATCGGCATCGGTTCGTTCGTCGTGATGAAGCGGCGGGCGGCGAAGGCGGCGGCCCAGCGCGAGGCGTCGGCCGCCAAGCCGGTGGACGCGCTGGCGGAGTGACGCGACGGCGGTCCGTCAGGTGAGACCGTGCCCGCAGCGGGGCCCCGGGAGGGGACCGCTGCGGGTTTCCTTTTGCGCGGTGCGGGTGGGGACGAGGGGTACGGCGGCGGGTACGGATCCGGGCGCGGGGACGCCCGCCGGTCCGGAGGCCGCCAGCGCGATGGCCAGCAGGACCTGGCTGTACGCGGGTCCGGGGCCGTACCAGACGTCCTGATACGCGTGCTCGACGGCCCTGCGCAGCCAGGCCACCGCGGTGCCGGTGTCCGCGCGGCGCAGGGCCAGGACGCCGCGGGCGTGCGCGACGCGGGCCAGTGTGTCCGCGTCGGCGTGCCGGGCGGCCGCGTGCGTGGCCCGGTCGAGCAGTGACTCGGCGGTGCGGTGGGCGTGGTCCTGCGCGGCGAGCCAGCCCGCCAGCCACAGGGCGCGGGCCCGTACGGCGGCGTCCTCGCCACAGCGCCGCAGCAGCCGGCCGAGATGGGCGCGGCCCTCCCGCCGCCGGCCGCAGACGGCCCACCGGAACCAGAGCGAGACCGCGGTGTCCAGGGCGGTACGGGCGTCCGCGGGGTCCAGCGGGGGCCGGGTCAGCGCAGCCCGCAGGTTGTGCTGCTCGGTTTCGACCAACTGCACGGCGCTCCGGCGGTCGGGGCCCTGCCAGGCGATCTGAGCCTCGGCGGCAAGCGCGGCGCAGGCCATCCGGAACGCGCGCAGCGCTGCGGCCTCCTCGCCCACCGCCCGCAAGCGCGCCAGGCCCACGGTGCGGGCGGCGGCGGGGAGACGGTAGCGGGGTGGGGCAGGGGGGCGGGGACGAGGGGCACCGGGGTCGGCAGCGCGGGCTGTGGCGGCGGTCGGGGTGTCCCGTACGCGAACGAGGACGGACGCTCGCAGCAGGCGTTCGAGAGCCGCCTCGACCTGCTTCGCAGGAACGTCACTGCTGATGCCGACACACCCCGCCAGCCAGCCGTCGAAGTCCCCGGGGAGGGTGGAGAGCCGCGCCCACACCAGGCGATCGGCGGCGGTGAGCGGGGCGGGGGAGGAGGGCGGGCCGGGGTCGCCTGCTGGGACGTATGGCGCAAGGGTGGCCGCCCCGTACAGCTCGGGTGCGATCGCGTACGAAGCGGGCGCGATCCCGGGCAGCTTGGGCGCGATCCCGGACGGCTCGGGCGCGATCCCGGGCAGCTCGGGCGCGATCACCTCCGGCTCGGAAGCGCCCGCACCGTCCGGCCGCACCCTCCGCACCTCGACGACCCGCTCCGCCCCCACCCCCAACGGCTGCCGAGCGGTGGCCACGATCCGCAGGTCATCCGCGGCGGGTGCGCCCGCCCTCGCCACCCCCACGTGCCTCGCCACCCCCATGTGTCCCGTCCCCGCCCGCAGCAGCTGCCGCACCAGCCAGGCGCACGCGCCGGCCACGGGATCGCAGTCGTCGAGCAGTACGGTCAGGCCGTGCCGGGCGCAGTAGGCGGCCAGGGCCTGCGGCGCCGTGTCGTACGGCAGGCCCGCCGCCCGGTTGAGGGCCGCGGTGACGCCGTCCCCGGTCACGTTCTCCCGGCAGCCGACCCGGACGAAGCCGCCGGGGCGGCCGTCGTGCCGCGCGGCCTCCTCCAGGACGGCTCGGGCGAGTGTGCTCTTCCCCACGTTCGCGGGGCCGGTCACGGTCACCAGCGGGGTACGGGCGAGCAGCCCCCGCAGGGCGCTGCGCTCCGCCGCGCGGCCCGTGATCCCGGGCGGCGGCGGGTCCTCGGCCCCTGAGCTCATCGATCATCCCCGTCCGCGGCACCGCACCGTGCCGCGCCGTCGCCAGTCGGGAACACACGATGCCCGGAGCCCGCGGCGCGAATCAACCGCATCGCGACATACCGATCGAGGGAACCTGAACCCGCCTGTTCGACATCCATATGCCTGGAAGCGCACGACGGGGTGCGCGGCCGTGCCGTCGTCCCGCGCGGGGGCGGCCGGACGCTGCCCCGGGGGAGCGTCGGCCGGCCGACCGGCTGATCTTATTCTGGTGTCTTTCGCCTGACGGGGCGGAGGGCAGCACCCGCTGTCCCCGCCCGGACATGAGTTTGCGAGGAGTTCGTCCCGATGAAGCGCCTGCGTACCAGTACCGCGGCCGTCGCCGCGGTGAGCCTGCTGGCGATGGGGCTCGCGGCCGGCTGCGGAACCAAGGACCGGGACGAGGTCGACGCCTCCCATGTGCCGCAGCTGCGTCCGCAGGCGCGCGAGGCGAGCAGCGGTACCGCCAAGGTGATCCAGCCCACCGGGCCGCGGTCGGACTTCGTGACCGAGCGCACCACCGGCGACGACGGCACGAAGATAGTCAAGACCCGCTGGCACGGGAAGAAATCCGGGTTCACCGGCGACATATGGTCCTGGGTGCCGCCGCAGTACAACCAGCCGCAGTACGCGAAGAGCGGTTTTCCGGTCCTCATAGCGCTGCCCGGCTCGTACGGCTACCCGAACAACTACTGGATCGGCGGCGACTTCAAGCTGGAGGAGAAGATCGCCGAATGGTCGCAGTCCGGCAAGACGCTGCCGTTCATCCTGGTGATGCCGGTCCTGAACCCGAAGAAGAAGTACTACGACGGCAGTGACATCCCCGGCCAGCCGAAGATGGGCACCTGGCTGACGGAGGACGTCCCGGCCTTCGCCCGCGCCAATTACCGTACGTACGACAGCCGTGACGGATGGGCGTTCATGGGGTCCTCCTCGGGCGGATTCGCGGGCCTGAAGGCCGTGCTGAAGAACCCGCGGAAATTCAAGGCGGTCATCGCGAACGGCCCCGACACCCTGCCGGATTCCCCGATGTGGAACGGCCACCCCAAGGAGAAGCGGGCCAACGACCCGCGCTGGCTGGCCGAGCAGCTGAAGGCCAAGGGCGGCCCCGATGTCTACCTCGCCTTCGAGCTGGGCTCGAAGGAGGTGGCCGTGCCGTACGTGAAGAAGTTCATCAAGGAACACACCGGCGGCCCGATCCACCACACGCTGTTCGAGATCCCCGACGGCCGGCACAGCGGCCACACCTACATCCAGCGCATGCCGGAGTCGCTGCACTGGATCAGCGAGCAGATGCTGGGCCCGGTACCGGCCCAGGCCCGGACCAAGTCCTGAGAGGGCCCGGAAGCTCCTGACAGCTCGCCGCCGCCGCTCGTCGGCAGCTGTCGCTCACGCCACCGCAGGAACGGACGCGGCTGCGCGACGGCGTTTGCAGTACGCGACGGTCAGCACGGCCAGCAACGGGCCCCACAGGGCCAGGGGTGCGTAGCAGAAGTAGTACCAGGCGGCCTCCCAGCCGGTGGTCAGGGACGGGGAGCCGGCGGGCAGGCCGTCGCCTTGGAACGTGGTGCCCCTGATCTCGGAGACGGTGAACAGGAGGGTGAACACGAGGGTGAGGATCGAGGCCCCGATGGTGGCCGGGACGACCGCCGCCGTCATCGGGACCCGGCGGCCGCGCAGAAACGGGATCCAGCGGGGGAACACCTCACCCCAGCGGGCGATCAGGCCGAAAGCGGTGAACGCCAGGATTTCGGAGAAGACCGTCAGGGAGATGATGTAAAGCCGCTCGGCGGGCCCGATCCCCTCGTCGAACGCGGCCGGCAGCCGCCAGATGCCGGCGGGCAGGACGGTGAACGGCACGGCGAAGGCAGTGAGCCGTATCCGTCGTGACACCCCGGGAACGGGGTCGTGGGCGGACCGCCATGCGGCGCGGAGCCGTCCGGGGCGCGGGGCAGTGGGTCCTTCGGCGTGCCGGGGCGGATGCATGCTTGGTCCTCGGTTTCCGTGGGCCGGGGCCGGCCCGTTCGGTCATGAGGATTCCGGTCGGGGACGCGCAGGGGATCGTTCTCAGGGACAACTCGGCTCCGCCTGACGGCTGACGGATCGAGTCGGGTCTCCCCTTCGCGTGAGGCTTGTGCTGGACTGTCCTGGTGTCATCCGCACACGACGATCGGGGTGAGCGCGGTGCCTCTTGAGGGCGAGTACGAGCCGAGTCCGGCGCAGTGGGTGCGCGACCAGGTCGAGCTGTACGAGAGTTCGGGTGGCACCCAGGGCACCACGCTCTGGGACACGGGCCTGCCGGTCGTCATCGTCACGATGCGCGGCGCGAAGAGCGGCAGGATCCGCAAGATTCCGCTGATGCGCGTGGAGCACGAGGGACGGTACGCGGCGGTGGCCTCGAAGGGCGGCTTCCCGCGCCACCCGGTCTGGTACTTCAACCTCAAGGCCGACCCGCGGGTGGACCTCCAGGACGGCCCCGAACGCCGGGGCATGGTGGCCCGAGAGGTCACCGGGGACGAGCGGGCCCAGTGGTGGCAGCGCGCGGTCGCCGCGTATCCGCCGTACGCCGAATACCAGGAGAAGACCTCCCGCGTGATCCCGGTCTTCGTCCTCGAACCCGAGCACCTGGCCGGGCCGGTGAAGGACCCGGCGCCGACAGGGAATTGAGGGCGGACCCCTCGCGCGGCGCTGCCTCCACCACCACCCTGCGGGAGACTTCCGGACCGGACCGCTTAGCCTGCCACCAGGCGCGACGACCGACCCGGCGAAGAGGAGTACGGCCATGGAGCAGCGAGCACTGGTTGCGGGCGTGGGTGGCAAGGAGCCGGACGTCGATCCGGGGGCTTTCGTGGCGCCGACCTCGGTGGTGGTCGGAGAGGTGGCGCTCGCGGCCGGCGCGAGCGTCTGGTATCACGCGGTGCTGCGCGCCGACTGCGGCCCGATCGTGCTGGGCGCGGACAGTAATGTCCAGGACAACTGCACGGTCCACGTCGATCCCGGGTTCCCGGTGACGGTCGGGGAGCGGGTCTCGGTGGGGCACAACGCGGTGCTGCACGGGTGCACGGTCGAGGACGACGTACTGATCGGGATGGGGGCCACCGTCCTCAACGGCGCGCACATCGGTGCCGGGTCGCTGGTCGCGGCGCAGGCGCTGGTGCCGCAGGGGATGCGGGTGCCGCCGGGGGCGCTGGTCGCCGGGGTGCCGGCCAAGGTCAGGCGGGAGCTGACCGAGGAGGAGCGGGACGGCATCCGCCTGAACGCCACGATGTACGTCGAGCTGGCGAAGAGCCACCGGGAGGTGGCGGAGGAGCGATAGCGCCGCGGGCCTTCGGGGGGCGGGGTTCGACCGGCGTACGGCCATGACCCCGGCGTACGGCCGTGACCGGCATACGGCCGCGAGCGGCGTACGGCGTGACCGGCGTAAGGCCGCGAGCGGCGTACGCTGCGCCTGCGCGCCGTAGGCAACGGCACCACCATCGAAGGCATGGCCCCCTCCGACGCGCTGCCCCCGCTCAGACCCATGCTCGCCACCCCCGGTCCGCTGCCCGCGGCCGGGGAGGAGCACCAGTGGGCGTTCGAGGCGAAGTGGGACGGGGCGCGGTGCCTCGGCCGGGCGCCGGGTGACGGGACGCTGCGGCTGGTCACCCGGGCCGGGAACGACGCGACGGCGACGTATCCCGAGCTGGCGCCGCTCGGTGAACGGCTGCGGGGCCGGTCCGCGGTCCTGGACGGCGAGGTGGTGGTCCTGGACGCGGACGGGCGGCCGGACTTCGGGCTGCTGCAACGGCGGATGGGCGTCACCAGCAGGCGCCGCGCGACGAGCCTGGCCATGGACCACCCGGTGCACCTCGTCCTGTTCGACGTGCTGTACCTCGACGGGCGGCCGGTGCTGGACCTCCCGTACGTGGAGCGCCGCGCCCTCCTGTCGGAGCTGGGGCTCGACGAGGGACCGCACTGGTCGGTCCCGGCGTATGTGACCGGCCACGCACGCCGGACGTGGGAGGCGACCCTGGACGCCGGCTTCGAGGGGGTCGTCGCCAAGCGGCTGACGTCGCGCTACGCCCCCGGCGTCCGGTCGGCCGAGTGGCGCAAGACGAAGCACCTGGTGACCCTCGACGTGGTCATCGGCGGCTGGACGGAGGGCCGCGGCGGCCTGTCCGGGCTGCCCGGCGCCGTACTGGTCGGCCTGGACGAACCGGACGGGCTGCGCTACGTCGGCTCCGTCGGATCGGGGCTCTCCGGCCGCGAACGCCGGGAACTCGCCGGGTACTTGGGAGTCGTACGGCGGGACACGCCGCCCTTCGCCGACCCGGTCGACGTGCCGGGCGCCCACTGGGCCGAGCCGCGGCTCGTCGCCGAGGTCACCTTCACCGGCTGGACCTCCGCCGGCCGCCTCCGGCAGCCGACCTGGCACCGGCTGCGGCCGGACCTCACCCGACTGGACTGAGGGGGCCGGACCGGTTCCGGGACGCCGGCCGGTGCCGGCCCGCACATCCGCTCCCGCTCCGCAACTCGTGCAGAGGGCTTGCGGGTTGCCGCGGTGATCGGCTCGCAGGGAAGCGCGCGGCGCCGACCAGGCACTTCTTCGCGTGACGGACGCCGGGGCGGGGGCGTGGGAGAACTCCGGCGCGCACGCCCGGTGGAGTGGTCGCGCTCACCCGGTGGTTTGCCGTTTCGCCGCAGGGTGACCCGTGGAGCTACGTAAAAGCTCCAGCCAGCGTGTACGACCGGCAAGGAAGGGAGCGGCCATGCCCTTGCTCGCCGCCCTCTGGCCTTTGGCGATGCTCGGACTCGTGATTGCCCTGGGCCGGTACGAAGAAGCCCTCCTCCGCCCCCGCCGCTCCCGGCGGCCGCCCTCGGCCGAGCCGCAGGCCGCGGTCGCCCGCGGCCGGCAGTACCGCAGGCCGGGCCCGTACGGGCGGGCCGCCTCCATCGACCGCTACCGCCATTCCGCCTCCCCCAATCGGCTGCCCGCCCATCCGCTGGTCTTCAAGGGCGGCGCACCGCAGCGGCTTCCCCGGCGCCACGGGCACCGGCCGTCCTCCTGAACGAAGAAGTCCTCCTGGAGAAGTCCTCCTGGACAAGTCCTCCTGAGTAAAGGCGCCCTCTTCCTCAGCTCCTCCCCAGCCTCCCCCGACCTCTCCCTGAGCGCGACAACCCGCGTTCTGGGCGCAGAGGATCGTGGGCGAGGAAACGGGGAAGAGCGGCGCCGGCGGCTGTGTTCTCAACCGGTCCGGCGCCTGCCTCCCGGCGGCCGCTTGCGGAAGGCTGCGGGACGGGTAACTCGCCACACCAGTCGGTAAACACCTCATTCGTGTGACGATTCGGCCGGGCTGTCCAGGACGGTCCGGCCGCGCCCGGCCGCGGTCACGCCGCGGCGAGGGCGTCCGCCAGCGAGCTGTGCAGCGGGATGGTGCGGTGCGCACCGGTGAGGCGGAACGCCTTGCGGACCATGGGCCGGTCCGCGGCCACGCTCAGCGTCACACCGCGCTCCCGCGCGGTGCGCTGGCAGCGCAGCAGGGTCTGCAGGCCGGCCACGGTGATGATGGGCGCGCGCAGGTCGATGACGACACCGTTGGCCGGGGGCGCGTTCAGCAGGCCCTGGAGGCCGGCGGCCATCTGGTGGGTGTTGGCGATGTCGATGATCTCGGGGACCTCTATCACGAGGCGGTCGGCGACGCGGTAGTTCGACAGGTTCATGGTGACTCCGGCACGGGGCGTGGACGCCCGGTGTGGCTTGATGGTGACGACGGAGGGCGGGGTCCGGGCCCGGTCGGGAGGTGTGGGCCGGTGCGAGGCGTGCGGCCTGGAAGCCGGTACGCCGCGGCCCCGTGTCGTCGCCGTACGGGCGGACCGGCGTCAGTCGGCCGGTGCCCGGTCGGGCGACGGGCGGTGCGGCGGGCGGGGCGCCGTGGCGCCGCCGGGTCTGGTGCGGGCCGCCGAGGTGCCGTGGCGGAGCACGGCGCCCGGCCACCAGTCGTGACTGCCGTGCTCCAGATGGCGCAGCAGTACGCCTTCGCGCAGCGCCCACGGGCAGATGGTGACCCGGTCGACGCCCATCGCCTTCATCGCCTGGTGCGCGACGACGGCCCCGGCCGGAGCCTGGCGGCTGCGGGCGGCGGAGATGCCCGGCAGCGCGGCCCGCTCGGCCGCGGGCAGCGCCGCCAGCTGCCGGATCGCCTTCTTGAGGTCCTTGCGGGCCAGGTGGCGCGCGACGAACGGGCCGTCCCGGCCGGGCGGGGCCCCGCACAGCCGGGCCAGCTGCTGGAACGTACGGGAGGTGGCCACGAAGGTGTGCGGCTCCTCCCAGCGCACCCGCGCCGCCACGTCCTTGAGCGAGTCGCGTACATACCGGCGCAGCTCCCGCAGTGCCTCGCGGTCCGGCCTGTCGTCGCCGGGCAGGAATTCTCGCGTCAGGCGCCCCGCGCCCAGGGGAAGGGAGTAGGCGAAGTCGGGCCGGGCGCCACGGCCGAACGCGACCTCCAGCGAGCCGCCGCCGATGTCCAGCAGTGCCATCGGCCCGGCCTGCAGCCCCGTCCAGCGCCGCGCAGCGAGGAACGTCAGCTCAGCCTCCACCTCGCCGGGCAGCACCGCCAGCCGCATCCCGCTCTCCGCGCGGACCGTCGCCAGCACCTCGTCCCGGTTGGCGGCGTCCCGGACCACGGCCGTGGCGTACGCGAACAGCCGGTCGCACCGCCGGCGCGCCGCCTGCTCACGGGCCCGTGCCACCGCGGCGGCCAGCCGCCGCGCGCCCTCCAGGGGCACCGTCCCGTCCCTGGTGACGTGCTCGGCCAGGTGGACCCGGTCCTTCAGCGAGTGGGCCGGCAGGGGCACGCCGCCGGTCACTTCGCTGATCAGCAGGTGTACGGAGTTCGATCCGGCGTCCAGGACGGCTAGGCGCATGTTTGTGCGGATACCCCTTCCGGCGCGATTCAGTGCTCGCGTCGCAGCCGGATCCGGTGGCCTGCGGCGGACGCGGGCGTTCCGTATGCGGACCGGCGAGGCGCCGTGGTGCGGGCGCGCTCCGGCTGATGCGCTCCCCGGCGCGCGCCCGCACCCCTGCCGGGCGCTTGGCCGGACGGTTCCGGGATACCCGAGGCCCCCATATACCGGCCCGATACCGGTGGCCGGGTCCGGCCGCCGAGAGGGGAGTCCGCCATGTCACCCGCCGACCGGGAAGAACACCTCATCGCCGCCCTGCTCGATCTCGCCGACCCGGCCGGTGGGCAGGAGGCGGCCGACCCGGTGGAACGGCTGGCCGCCTACTGCCTGCGGCTGCCGGGGGTGCAGGCGGGCGGTGTGCTGCTCGCCGACGAGCGGGAACCCCGGATCATGACCGCGGACCGGGACGACGCGGCCGAGGCGCTGGAGCGGGTCCAGGTCGAACTCGACGAGGGCCCCTGCCGGGACACCTGCCGTACGGGGGTGACCCTGGCCGACGTCCCGCTGCGCCACCCGGACGCCCGCGCCCGCTGGCCGCGCTTCACCGCCCAGGCCCTGGACCGGGGCTACAGCGCCACCACGGCCCTGCCCGTGCGCTACCGGGACCGCCGCCTGGGCGCCGTCAACCTCTTCCACCAGCACGGCGCGCTGACCCACAGGGAGATCACGCTCAGCCAGGCGCTGGCCGACGCCGTCGGCATCGGGCTGGCGTACCGGCAGGACCTGCACGGCCTCCGGGACCGGACCGGGCAGCTCCAGACCGCCCTGGTCAGCCGCGTTCTGATCGAACAGGCCAAGGGCGTGCTCGCCGAGCGGCTGGGCCTCACACCGGACGAGGCGTTCACGTTGATGCGCGGGTACGCCCGCGCGCACCAGACCAGGCTGACGGAGGTCGCCCGCCGGGTCATCACCGGTCCCGCCGATTCCGGCCCCTTCGCGCGGTCCGGCCGCGATTGACCGGTGTACCGCCGCGGGGGCCGCTCACCCGGCCGACGGCGCCCGCCGTTCGCTCTCGGCTGCGGGCCTGTTTCGCGAAAAGGGCAACGGGCACTCCGTAACGCATGGCACGGGAGGGCCCGGACGTGCGGGGCGGGGACGAAGAAAAGCAGTGAGTCCTGGAGGCAGGAAAGCAATGGAT
The DNA here is from genome assembly GCF_008634025.1 of Streptomyces albofaciens JCM 4342. Taxonomy (NCBI): domain Bacteria; kingdom Bacillati; phylum Actinomycetota; class Actinomycetes; order Kitasatosporales; family Streptomycetaceae; genus Streptomyces; species Streptomyces albofaciens. The sequence goes on from NZ_PDCM01000001.1 coordinate 3,884,979, forward strand.
CACGGTACGAACAAGACCGGCCCGGCCCGGGACGACATGATGAAGAAACAGCTTCAGGGCGAATTGAAGGCCGACCGCGCGCTGCGCGCGGAAGAGGACCACGAAATGGAGCCCGCGGGCGAGGACCAGCCCGCGGTCGACCGGACCGCCGGCGCGCCCGCGCCCGGCAGCACCCCGGACGGCCTCACACCCGAGGCCGTGGCGATCCGCACGGAACTCGCCCAGCACCTGGGCCGCAGCGTGTACCCGGCCGACCGCGACACCATCGTCGGCACGCTCCGGCAGAACCACGCCCCGGACCGGCTGGTCGAGCTGGCCGAACGCCTTCCGGGCGACGAGCGGTACGAGAACGCACAGCGCATCGTGGAATCGCTGGGGCTCGGCAGGTAAGCACACCCCCGTACCGGGAAAACCCCGACCGACCGTCATCGCGCTGGAAAGAGAGCTGCCATGTCCGATGAATCGATGGGCGACGAGGTCTACCAGCCGACCGCGTCCGACAAGCAGGGAACGTCCGACGAACTCGATATGGAAGACGCTCTCGACGAACCGGACTACGACGAGATGCTGGACCAGGGATATTCGCCGCCCGAAAAGCCGCTGGCCGTGAACCAGCCGGGCACCACCGCGAACGAACAGCGGGCGGGCGAGAGCCTCGACGAACGGCTCGCCAGGGAGCGGCCGGACGTCGAACCGCCGGACGACGACGGCATCGGCGACCAGCCGGACGCCGAGGGCGAGCCGGTGGACCGCCAGGTGGGTGACGAGCGCGCCGGGCGGATGACCGGCAGCGACGAGGGCGACGCGCTGCGGCTGCGCGACGACGAGGTGGGCCGCGACGTCGGTGTCGACGGCGGCGCCGCGTCGGCGGAGGAGGCCGCCGTGCACATCGCCGACGACCCCGACCTCTCGCGCTGAGCCGGGCGGCGGCTCCGCGCCGCGTGCCGTCCCCGCCCGGCGGCCGGGCGCCGGTCAGGAAGCCTTCGCGTGGCTCCGGCCGCCACTGCCGGACAGGGCGTCGAGAAGTTCGTCGCGCGTCATCGAGGACCGGCCCGGAACGCCGGCCTCGGTGGCGCGTTCGTACAGTTCGGCCTTGTTCAGCCCCGTGAGGTCCTCGGGGCGCGGAGCCTTCCGGCCCGTTCCCCCGGAGCGGCTCTTTCCGGTGCCCGTTCCGGTCCTTTTTCCGTCACGGCGCCGTCCTGTCGCTCGCGATTCCTTTCCCCGCTTCCCCTTCTTCGTCCCCCGGACCGAATCGACGCTGGCCTGCAAAGCGCTCATCAGGTCCACGACGTTCGTCGACTCCGGCGGCTCCTGGCTCTTTTCCACCGTCTCGCCCTTGCGCTTGGCCTCGATGAGCCCGCGCACCTGCTCCTGATAGGTGTCGTGATAATCCTCCGGGCGCCATGCGGTGCTCAGCGCCTCGATGAGCTGGACCGCCGTTCTGAGCTCCCGGTCCGGAATCTTCGTACGGCCGGGCAGGTCGCCGATTTCCTCGTACGGGTCGCGGATCTCGTCCGCCCAGTGCAGGGTGTGCAGGGCCAGGATGTCGGCCTCCGCCTTCACCGCGACCAGATAGGCGCGGTTGCGCATGACGAAGGTGGCGATACCGGCTTTGTTGGACTCCTGGAGAGCCCGGTGCAGCAGGGCGTAGACCTTGGCGTGATCCTTGCCCCGCGGGCCGAGGTAGTACGTGGTGGCGAAATAGACCGGCTCGACCGCGTCCAGGTCCACGAAACCGCCGATCTCCAGCGCCTTGGACCGGCCGGGCGCGATGTCGTCCAGTTCCTCGGGCTCGACCAGGACATAGCCGTCCCCCACGTCGACCCCTTTGACGATCTCCTCGGCGGGCACCTCTTTCCCGGTGCGCTCGTTCACCCGCCTGTTGCGGACCCGGTCGGACGTCCCGCGCTGGATCTGGTGGAAATGCACGGTGTGGCTCTCCGTCGCCGAGTACATCCGTACCGGCAGACTGACCAGCCCGAAGGACAGGGACCCGCTCCAAATGGCTCGTGCCATGGTCTGCACCACCTCCGGGACCATCGCACGCCGGATACGGGCCGTCCGCATCCCGGCGGCCCTCGGGAGCGGCAGCGGCGGCACGCGGTACGGAAAGGGGAAAACGCCAGGTGTTCGCCGGGGCAGGACGGGTACCGCGTCAACACATCCGTCTGTGGAGGTATCGACGATGACCGGAAACGACCAGCGCAATCCCGTGGACGAGCATCCGAAGCCGGAATTCCCCCAGCAGGACCAGCCGCATCCCGGGGAGACGGACGCCATGACGCCCCGGCCCGACCACGGCGAGACGTCCTACGAGGGCACCGGCCTGCTGCGCGACCGCCGGACGCTGATCACCGGCGGGGACTCCGGGATCGGCCGGGCCGTCGCGCTGGCCTTCGCCCGTGAAGGGGCGGACGTGGCCTTCACATATCTGGAGGAAGAGGAGAAGGAGGCCGGGGAAACCGTCCGGCTGGTCGAGGACGCGGGGCAGCGGGCGCTCGCGGTGTCGTGCGACATCCGCGCGGAGGAGCAGTGCCGCGCCCTGGTGGACCGGGTGGTGCGGGAATTCGGCCGTATCGACGTCCTGGTCAACAACGCGGCTTATCAGATGGCGCAGCCGGACGGTATCGAGGGCATTTCCACGGAGCAGTTCGACCGGGTGCTGCGGACGAATCTCTACGGCATGTTCTGGCTCTGCAAGATGTCGCTGCCGCATATTCCCGAAGGCGGCAGCATCATCAACACGACATCCGTCCAGGCGTACCAGCCGAGTCCGCACCTGCTCGACTACGCGACCACCAAGGGCGCCATCGTGACCTTCACCCACGGGCTGGCCGGCCAGCTCGCCGAGCGCGGCATCCGCGTCAACGGGGTGGCCCCCGGCCCGGTCTGGACGCCGCTGATCCCCTCGACGCTTCCGGACACCACCGAATTCGGCAAGCAGAGCCCGCTCCAGCGGGCCGCCCAGCCCGTCGAGATGGCCCCCGCCTACGTCTTCCTGGCGTCCCAGCAGGCCAGTTACATCACCGCGGAGATCGTCAACGCGACCGGCGGCACACCGCTGCCGTAGCCGACGCACCGTGGGCGGATGCGGCACCGCCGTACCGCGGCGCCCCCTGCGCACCCCGAGACCGAGGAGGCTCCCATGCTCAGCGCCATCGCCGATGTGCTCCGCGCCATCGGGAACGCGATCGCGACCGTCGTCACCCTCCCCTTCCGCGCCCTCGCCCGCCTCTTCGGCGGCGCTTCGCGCGGTGCCCGGTGAGCCGCCGGGACCGGGCCGGGGCGCGGACCGTCGTCGTCACGGGCGCCAGCGCCGGGATCGGCCGGGCGACGGCCCGGCTCTTCGGGGCCCGCGGCGCCGATGTCGTGCTGGTCGCCCGCGGCCGTACGGGACTGGAAGCGGCCGCCGCCGAGGTCGAGGAGCGGGGCGGCCGGGCCCTGGTGGTGCCCACCGACGTGGCCGACCCGGAGCAGGTCGAGGCGGCGGCCCAGGCGGCGGAGGACGCCTTCGGGCCGATCGACGTGTGGGTCAACTGCGCGTTCAGCACGGTGTTCGCGCCGTTCACGGAGGTCACGCCGGAGGAGTACCGGCGCGCCACCGAGGTCACGTACTTCGGGTTCGTCAACGGCACCCGGGCCGCGCTCCGGCGCATGCTGCCGCGGGACGCGGGCGCGATCGTGCAGGTCGGCTCCGCCCTCGGCTTCCGCTCCGTGCCGCTGCAGTCGGTGTACTGCGGCGCCAAGCACGCCATCAACGGCTTCACGTCCAGTGTGCGCACCGAATTGCTGCACCGGGGGAGCCGGGTGGCGGTCACCGTCGTCCAGATGCCCGCGGTCAACACGCCGCAGTTCGACTGGGTGCTCTCGCGCCTGCCGAAGCACCCGCGGCCGGTGTCTCCCGTCTACCAGCCGGAAGTGGCCGCGCGGGCCGTGCTGCACGCGGCGGCCCACCCGCGGCGCAAGCAGTACTACGTCGGCGCCTCCACCGTGGCGACCATCCTCGGCAACCGGATCGCGCCCGCCCTGCTGGACCGCTACCTCGCCCGTACGGGTTACGACGCGCAGCAGATGGACGAGAGCCCGGGCACCGGCCGCCCGGTGAACCTGTGGGAGCCGGCGGACGGCCCGGACGGCCAGGACCACGGCGCGCACGGCATCTTCGACGACAGTTCCCACCCGCACGCGCCCCAGGCGGCCATGGCACGCCATCCCGTCCTGCTGGCGGTTGCCTCGGCGGCGGCCGGAGCGGCGGCCGCCGCCGTCTTGAAGCCCGTACGGAACGGCCGGCGCCGCTGACCCGCGGCGGACGGCGGCCGGCACCGCGTCCCCTCTCGGGGGCGGTGCCCGGCGCCGGTGGTTCAGGACGACGGCGGGTAGGCGTACTGGCGCAGCAGCCGCACCAGGTGCACCGCGTTCACGGCGAGCGTGCGCGTCGTGGACGCCACCGTTTTCGGCCGCTCCTCCAGGTCCTGGTAGTCCGTGCCGTGCTGCGCCTCGCCCACCCAGTACGTGACGGCGTTGGGCGCCAGCGAGAAGCCCAGGTCGTTGAGGCCCTGGAAGAGGTCGGCGCTGACTTTGTGGGCACCGTCCTCGTTGCCGACGACGGCCACCGCGGCGACCTTGCCGTACATCAGCTGCCGCCCCTGGTCGTCGGTCTCGGAGATGTCGGCGTCCAGCCGCTCCAGGACCCGCTGGCACAGGCTGGAGGGGTGACCGAGCCAGATCGGGGTGGCCAGCAGCACGATGTCGGCCGCCAGGATCTTCTCGCGCAGCCCCGGCCAGGCGTCCCCGTTGCCCATGTCCACGGCGACGCCGGGACGTACGTCATGGTCGGCGACGCGCACGGACTCGCACTGGACCCCGAGACCGCTCAGCTCGGCCAGTACCTGGTCCGCCAGCAACTGGCTGCTGGAGCGGGTGGGGGACGGGTTCAGGGTGCAGACGAAGGCCAGGGCCCGGATCATGGCAGCTCCTCAGAGGTCGGCAGGCGCGCGCACGCCGTGGTGCCCCCGGTGGGACGGTACCCCGGGTTCCCGCGCGCCGCCGCTCGACGCGGTGCGGGCGGCCGCCACCGCCCGGCGGTGCTCACTTCCCGGACGCGTACCGGTGCCGGGCCCAGGCGGGCAGCGCGAACCAGCACAGCAGAAACCACGCCACCAGTCCCGAGACGATCCAGGGGACGGTGCTGTCGTGCAGCGCGACGCGCAGGATCAGCAGGAACGCCGAGATGACGGTGGCCAGCAGGAGCACCAGGCCGGCGATGGTCAGCCGGGAGGCCCAGACGACCGTCTCCGGCTTGATGTGCTGCCCGGTGACGAAGCGGTGGAAGGCGACCGGCCCGATGAGCGCGCCGGTGGCCGCCGCGCCCAGGCACAGCGTCACCACGTAGATGGCCCGCTCGGTCGGCCCGAGGGTGGCGAAGCGGGGGGTGAAGACGACGGTGAGCAGGAAGCCGAAGAGGATCTGCACGCCGGTCTGGGCGACCCGTACCTCTTGCAGCAGTTCGTTCCACCGACGGTCGGCCCGTTCCTCGGCCGACTCGTGGCGGCCTTCGGACGCCTGCCGCGCGGGTGCCATGGACCAACGATAGGCGGGCGGCCGGGCGCTGTCCCGTCGGCGCCGCCCGGTGCTCGCGGGGGCCGGTGGGGTGAAGATCACAGGTGGTGGCGGGGCGGGCGGCGCGCGGTGCTGAGTACGGTGAGCGGGTGCCGAAAAAGCAGAACGTGTTCTCATCGGTGGTGGCCTGGCGCCGCCGGGCCGTGTCCCGCGCGGTGCACCGCGGAGCGCGCTGGGTGCGGGAGGCGGGCGCCGTCACCGCCGAGCGCCCGGGGCCGTACCGCTTCCGCCGGCTCGGGGCCGGCGCCCGGCTGGCCTATCCGCAGGGCACCGTCTTCGGCGACCCGTGGATCGAGATCGGCGCGTACTGCATCATCGCCCAGGACGTGACGCTGACCGCCGGCATGATGCCCGGCCTCGACCTCGGCCCCGACCCGATCCTCACCCTCGGCAACGGCGTCGTCCTGGGCCGCGGCAGCCATGTGATCGCCGATGTCCGGCTGACCATCGGCGACGACTGCTTCTTCGGCCCCGGCGTGTACGTCACGACCACCAACCACAGCTACGACGACCCCGAACTGCCCGTCGGCAAGCAGTGGCCGCGCAGCGAGCCGGTCACGATCGGCCCGGGCAGCTGGATCGGCACCGGGGCGGTGATACTCCCGGGCGCCCGGCTGGGCCGCAACGTCGTGGTCGCGGCCGGCGCGGTCGTACGGGGCGAGGTCCCCGACCACTCGGTGGTGGCCGGGGCGCCCGCCAAGGTCGTCCGCTCCTGGGACCCGGAGGCCGGCTGGCAGCCGCCGCTGCGCACCCCCGCCCCGGTGCCGATCCCCGAAGGCGTCACGTCCCAAGAGCTCATGGCGCTGGCGGCGCTGGAGGCGGAGACGGGCGGCATGGATGCGGGCGGCGCGGGGCCGGGGGAGCCGGGGCACGGGGCGCAGGGGGCGCCGGTGCCGAGGCCCGCGGACGCGCCGTGAGCGGCGGGGGCCGGGGGCAGGCACCCCGGAGGCGCGCACCCAGGGTGCACGGAGCCAGGAGGAGCGCAACCAGGGGGCGCCCAACCAGGAGGCGCGCGTCCAGGGGGCGCGCACGCTGAGGAGCGCGCGTCACTTCCCTACCCGCGCCGGGCCGCCGCCCCGCCGAACTCGCGGACCGCGGCGTCCACGACGGCCTCCAGCCGCGCGTGGTGCGCGCCGTGCCAGTACACCCGCTCGCAGACGGTGCACTGGGCGAACACGTCGTACGTACGCCGCGTCCCGCCCTCCAGCCGCTCCTCGACCGTGCCCTTCTCGGCCTCCTTGAGCAGCCCGTTGCACGCCGTGCACCGGGTCCACGGCGCGAGCTCCGGCGCGAACCGGCCCAGTACATCGCGCAGTTGTTCGTCGGGGCGGTCGCTGTAGACGAACGCGCCCGCCCAGTTCTCGCGCCGCCGCAGCAGACCGCGGTCCCGCGACAGCAGCACCCGCCGCTCGGCCGCCGACCGCGCGGCCAGGGCCGGGTCGCCGATGTCCGTGCTCTCGTACGCCGCGTCCACGCCCAGCAGCCGCAGCCGCCGCGCGAGCGTCCCCAGATGCACGTCGAGCAGGAACCGCAGCGGAGCGCCCGGCACCCGCTGCGGCCGCCGCACCGCGCACACCTCCACGTCCTCACCGTCCCGCGGTACGTGCGACACCGCCGTCTCCCGCCCGTCCACGAGCAGGCGGCCCACTTCGGTCAGCGGGACGCCGAGCGATTCCACGACGTGTCCGAGGGTGGACGACCCGTCGGTACGCAGTGAAGTGCGGCCTGCGCGCCGCTCGGAAGGGACGAAGAGCCGCAGCTCAGGGGCGACAGTGAGGTGGATCTCGGGTCGGTTCACGCCGCCAGCATGCCATCGCGCCGCGGGCGTGCCCACGTGGGCCCCGGCGCCGTGGCGACCCGCCCGAGCGGTTCGGCGCCCTCTCGCCAGCCGGCCGTTCCTGTGGTGTCCTCGTCGCACGGGGCGGTGCCGGACGGGAGGACCACGGTGCGGTTGACGAGGCGTACGGGGACGGCGGTGGCGGCGCTGCTCTGCGCCCTGCTGGCCGGTGCGGCGAGCGGCTGCCAGCAGGGCGGCACCACCGGGCGTTCACCGTTCACGGGGAAGGCCGCGCGGGCCGCCCCGGTGCTCGCCGTGAAGATCGACAACGTACGTGCCGCACGCCCGCAGACGGGCCTCGACGGCGCGGACCTCGTCTATGTGGAGCGGGTCGAGTCGGGGCTCTCCCGGCTGCTGGCGGTCTACTCCTCCCAACTGCCGGAGTCCGTCGGCCCGGTGCGCAGCGCGCGCGAATCCGACCTGGAGCTGCTGCGCCAGTTCGGCCGCCCCGCGTTCGCCTACTCCGGTACGCAGACCAAGCTGGACCCGGTCGTCGAAGCCGCCCCGCTGTACCCGCTGCCGCCCGGCAAGGCCGGCGACGCCTACTCCCGCAGCAAGGATCGCGCGGCGCCGCACAACCTCTACGTCAGCCCCGCGCGCGCCCTGAAGGCGGCGCCCCACGCGAGCACCGCCCGCGACATCGGCTTCCGCTTTGGCGCCGCGCCGTCAGGCGGGCGCGACACCTCCTCGTACACGGCCCGGTACCCGTCCGCCCGCTTCACCTTCGACTGGTCGGCGGAGCGGCACGGCTGGCTGGTGTCCATGGACGGCGACCCGGTCCGCGCCACGGGCGGACAGCGCCTCGCCGTCCCCACGGTCGTCGTCCAGGGCGTACGCATCCACGCCTCCCGCTACCACGACCGCTGGGGTGCCTACTCCCCGTACACCGAGACCACCGGCGCGGGGCCCGCCCGCGTACTGCGTGACGGCAAGGCGTACGAGGCCCACTGGTCGCGGCCGTCCGCCGACGGCGGTACGGACTTCACCACCGCGTCGGGTGCACCGCTCGCGTTCGCGTCCGGACAGGTGTGGGTGGTGTACGTACCGCAGGACGCGGTGGGCGGCGGTGCCGGGTAGCGCCTCACACCGTGACCAGCAGCTCGCGCAGCCCCCGGATGACGAAGTTGGGCTTGCGTTCCGGCTCGGCGGCCAGGCGCAGGTCCGGGGCCCGGCGGAGCAACGCCGCCAGCGAGGCGGCCAGTTCGATACGGGCCAGGGGAGCGCCGATGCAGTAGTGGACACCCGCGCTGAAGGAGATGTGCGGGTTGTCCTTGCGGGCGAGGTCGAGCCGTTCGGGGTGGCCGAAGGCCGCCGGGTCGTGGTTGGCCGAGCCGAAGAGCAGCGCCACCTCACTGCCGCGCGGCACGACCGTGCCGCCGATCTCGATGTCGTCCAGCACCCAGCGTTCGAAGAGCTGGAGCGGGGTGTCGTGGCGCAGCAGTTCCTCGACGGCGGTGGGGAGCAGCGCGGCCGGGTCCGCGCGCAGGGCCGCCAGCTGCGCGGGGTGGCGGAAGAGGGCGTACCAGCCGTTGGCCGTCGCGTTGACGGTGGCCTCGTGCCCCGCGTTCAGCAGCAGGACACAGGTGGAGATCATCTCCTGTTCGCTCAGCGACTCGCCCTCGTCGTACGCGGCGATCAGCCCGGAGATCAGATCGTCCCCCGGCGCGGTGCGCCGCGCGGCGATCAGCTCCCGCAGATAGCCGGAGAACTCCAGCGATGCGGCCACCGCCCGCCGGGCCGTCTCCTCCGGCGGGTTCAGCTCGTACATCCCGCAGATCGCGGCCGACCAGGGGCGCAGCAGCGGCCGGTCGCCCTCCGGGATGCCGAGCATCTCGGCGATCACCGCGACCGGCAGGGGTTCCGCGACCCGCGCCACGAGGTCCCCGCCGCCGTCCGCGACCAGGCCGGCGGCCAGCCGGTCCGCCAGGGTTTCGACGTACGGCCGCAGCCGCTCCACCGTGCGGGCGGTGAACGCCTTCGAGACCAGGCGGCGGATGCGGGTGTGGGCGGGCGCCTCCAGGTCGAGCATGCCGTTGTCGTTGAGGACGTGGAACGGCTCGTGCTCCGGCGGCGGGGCGGGGCGGCCGAACTCCTCGTGCGTGAAGCGGTGCCGGTACGTACGGCCCAGCCGGCGGTCGCGGAGCAGCGCCGCGACGTCCGCGTGGTGCGGGACGAGCCACTGGTCCGACGGCGCGAAGTGGTGCACCCGGCCGCGGGCGCGCAGCTCGGCGTAGGCGGGGTACGGGTCGGCGACGAAATCCGGCGACCAGGGATCGAAGACTGCCTGGACTCCTTCCATGCGCGGACGGTAGCCGCCGCCCCCGGGGCGTGACCAGCCCGGCGCTGGCCGCCGGAGCGTGCCGCTTCGGCGGGCCGGTGGGACGAGCCGCCGAAGCGGGCCGTCAAAGAGACGCCCAAGTCCGGGCCCGGCAGTTCTGCCGGGCAGGCCGTGCCCGTACCGTGTCAGGGTGGATGAGCATGTCCACGATCACCATCACGTTCATCAGGGGGACCCGATGGCTTCAGGGGACGCGGCCGGTGCGAGAGCCGCGGCGCCGGCCGCCCGTACGTCCGCCACGGCACGCGAACGCATCCTGGAGACGGCGTACGAGCTGTTCTCCCGGCGGGGGATCCGCGGGGTCGGCGTCGACGAGGTCATCGCCCGCTCCCAGGTGGCCAAGGCCACCCTCTACCGCAACTTCCCCTCCAAGGACGAGCTGGTGCTGGAGTTCCTCCGGCGCCGCGAGCAGCGCTGGACGCTGGGGTACGTGGCGGCCGGCGCGCGGCAGCGGGGCACCACCCCGGAGGAGCAACTGCTCGCCGTCTTCGACGTGTTCGACGAATGGTTCCGCCGGCCGGACTTCGACGCGTGCGCCTTCATCAACGTCCTGCTGGAAATGGGCCGGGACCACCCGCTGGGACAGGCGAGCATCGCCCATCTGGAGAACATCCGGGCCTTCGTACGGTCACTGGCGGAAGAGGCCGGGCTCCGGGACACCGACGCCTTCGCGCGCTCGTGGCACATCCTGATGAAGGGGTCGATCGTCTCGGCGGCCGAGGGCGACACGGAGGCCGCCCGGCGGGCGCAGCGGATGGCCCGGACGCTCATCGAGCAGCATCGCTGAGGGCGCCGCGAGCGGATGGCCGGCTGCCGCGCGGGGCGTCGGCCGACAGTACGGGGCCGGAGCGGCGGCCCGCCGCAGTACAGTGAGCTGCACGCCGAAGTGCACCACACGCCACACCGCAGCCCCGCGCCCCGACCTTGGACGGACCGGACCGTGACCGACCTCGACCAGCTCACCCAGTCGCTGGCCCGCAACCTCAAGCACTGGCGGGCCGAGCGCGGCTACACGCTCGACGCGCTGGCCGCCCGTGCCGGGGTCAGCCGCGGCATGATCATCCAGATCGAGCAGGCCCGGACCAACCCGAGCGTCGGCACCACCGTCAAGATCGCCGACGCGCTGGGCGTCAGCATCACCACTCTGCTCGACTACGAGCAGGGCCCCGACGTGCGGATCGTGGCGCCGGGGGACGCGGTACGGATGTGGTCCACCGAGGCGGGCAGCCACACCTCCCTCCTGGTGGGCGGGGAGGCCCCGGGCCCCTTCGAGCTGTGGCGGTGGCACCTGGTGCCCGGCGAGCAGAGCATGTCCGACCCGCACCCGCCCGGCTCGGTCGAACTGCTCCACGTCACGGAGGGCGAGCTGACGCTCGTGGTGGACGGCGCGGAGCACACGGTGCCCACGGGCGGTTCGGCGACGTTCGAGGCCAAGGTGGCGCACGGCTACCGCAACGACGGCGACCGCCCGCTGGAGATGACGATGGCGGTCCTCATCCCGCCCACCGGCTGAGACGGCCCGGCGCACGGCCCGGCGCGCCTGTTAGCTTGACCGGCATGCCTGTGCCCATGGATGCCTTCGACGAGGTCCGCCCCGCCCTCGACTGCCTGGACCTGCTGCCCGAACCGGTCGCCGCCGCGATCCGCGGCCGGCGGGGAAGCGTACCGGTCGAACAGTTCCACTACGTGGACACCGACCCGGCGATCGCGGACACCGCCGAACTCGTGGCGCACCACGGTCCGTGGCTGCTGGAGCAGTCGGCGAACTGCGTGGTCGTGGCGGGCAAGCGGGGCGGCGCCGTCACCCTCGCCGCCTGTGTGGTCCTCTCGCACACCCGGGTCGACGTGAACGGCGAAGTGCGCCGCCGGCTCGGGGCCCGCAAGGCGTCGTTCGCGCCCATGGACACCGCCGTCGGCGAGACCGGCATGGAGTACGGCGGCATCACCCCGATCGGCCTGCCCGCCGGCTGGCCCCTGTTCCTGGACGCCGCCGTGGCGGACATCCCGTACGCGCTGATCGGCAGCGGCAGCCGGCGCGGCAAGCTCATCGTCCCGGGCAAGGCGCTGGCGGAGCTGCCGGGGGCGGTGGTCGTCGAGGGGCTGGGGCTGGGGGAGTAGCCGGGGCGCATGACTGTCCCGTGGCCGAAAACCGTCGCGGTGCCACGCCGAACAGCGGCTCGCCCGGACCGTGTCCGGGACTGCCGGAAGCATGTCCGGCCTGATGAGCACCTTGCCCGGAGCGTGTCCGGCCGTTGTCCGACCGCTGTCCGGCAGGTGCCCGGAACCGAGCACAGTTGGCGAGTTCTCGTATAGCCGCACCGGGCCGGGTGCCCGATCATTCGCGCCATGGACAACAGGGGGAACACGGATCCGGCCACGGCCCGTGACGTGACGGAATTTCTCGCCATGCTGCGGGACCTCAAGGAGCGCCGCGGCCTCACCTACCGGCAGCTCGAACAACGCGCCGCCGAGCAGGGCGAGGTGCTGGCGCGCAGCACCCTCGCGGACGTCCTGGGCGGCCGGCGGCTGCCGCGCCCGGAGGTTCTCGCGGTCTTCGTACGCGCCTGCGGGGAGGGCGAGCGGCTGGCGGCCTGGCTGGAGGCGCGCGAGAACGTGGCCGCGAGGCCGACGGCGGACGCGGCGGCCCCGGCCCCGGAACACCCATGGCGCCGACGCCTCTCGTCCCGCGCACACCGCCGCACCCCTCTGCTCCTCGCGGCGGCGGCCGCCCTCGTCGCGGTGGGCGCCACGGCCTGGGCACTGACCTCCGGAGGAACACCGACGGGTGCCGCCGCCGGTACGCCCGGGCGACACGAGACTTCAGCCGGAGCCCCCACACCGGACCAGCGGCGGTCCGGGCGCGGCGACGACACGGCCACCGGCGCGCAGGCCGGCGCCCAGCGGGCGGTCCCCGCAGGCTGGATACGGATCCGTCCCGCCGCAGCCCCCGCTCTCTGCGTGACCGAAGGCCTGGTCCAGGACGGGCGTTACGACGACCTGGTGGCCGTACAGCGGCCGTGCGGGGACGTCGCGCCGCAGCGCACCGAGCTGGAACCGGCCGGGTCGCACCTCTACCGCATCTCCTGGGTGCACCCCGGCCGGGGCAAGGGGTGCCTGACGGCCCTGTCCGGCGGCCCGGCGGACGGGTTGCTGGAACCGCGGAACACCTGCGGCGAGGCGAGCGGCTTCCGCGTCGAGAGCACACCGTCCGGTACGGGCGGGAAGCACGCCCGGTATGTCTTCCGCACCGACGCACAGCAGTGCCTGGGCATACGGGACTCCCGTACGGCCCCGGGGGCCGAAGTCATGCTCCAGCGCTGCACGGGCGGCACCGCCCAGGAGTTCCTGATCGACCCCGCTGCCTAGCGCGCGGGCCCACTTCACGTCACCGCCGTCCCACTCGGCGCGTCACCGCCCCGGGGGTCCTTGCGTTCCGCTGTCTGATTCTCCAGCAGGCCCCTGGCGGCCAGCCGCTGACGCGACAGCAGGACCACCAGGGCTTCGGATACGAGGCCGCACGCGGCCTGGACTTCGCAGGCGGCCGTGAAAGCCCCCCGTAGGTCGTCGACGGCCAGGCAGCTCCGGGCCCGCACGGCGGCTTGGGTCATCAGCGCGGCGTGCTCGGCGGCGACCTCGTCGAGGGGCTGCTCGTTCTCGTCCCCGGGCCCGGCGGCAGGCGGGTGGTGGTCCTGCAGTGTCATACCGGGGGTATGCCCCACGGCCGTTTTCCCTAGACCAGCACTTCGGTGAACGGCCGCCGACACCCGCCGTACCTTGCCCGCCGGACGAAGACGCCGCCGGTTACCACAGGGGTTCCGGAGGGCGGGGCGTACGGATGTGCCCCGTGAATCGGTGAAGAGCGTGTGTCCGCCGCGGGGTGACGGTGCGAAAGGCGCAGTGTGCGCGACCGTTGCCCGGGCCAAGCACCGCCTCGGCTCGTACGCTGCCGGTAACACGTGTCAGGCGTGCGGTGTGCCGGGAAGTCTGGTCGGCGTCGGGTGGGCTCTGCCCCGATCAGCGCTCGGAGGACGCCGGTGGACCTTCTTCACGCAGCCGCGCCGTGCGCCGCCGTCGAGCCCCGGGCCCCGCGCGTCGTCCCGAGCCCCGTACCGCTGTACGGGGCGCACAGGAACCGGCGTCACCGGTCCCGCTCCCAGCACCGGTACCGCGACAACACCGGTACCGCAGCGCATTCTCACGCCCGGTTTCTTCCGCCCGGCCCCGGTCCGCAAGGGCACCCCGTGCCGACGCCACTCGCCATCGCCCGGGGAAAAGAGGTGATGCCCATGCGGGAGAAGCCGCCGCGGGGCCCTCATCTGGTCGAACCGTCCGACTCGCGCCTGGTCATCGATGTGACGCGCACCCCTGACGGCAGCACGGCCCTGCTCCTCACCGGCGAGTTCGACGTCCACACGGTCAACAGCCTCTGCGACACCATCGTCGTCCTGATCGAAGCCGGCTCCCGCTGCCTGCGGCTCGACCTGTCCGGCGTCACCTGGTGCGACAACGGCAGCCTCTACACCCTCCTGGGCCTGAAGGACGCCGTACACGCCGCCGACGGCTACCTGGCACTGTCCTGGACCGGTTGGCCGGTCGCCCAGGGCATCGCACGCAACGGGCTCTGGCAGCTGCTGCACCACTGACGCCGGGGAAGAGGCATCGGCCCGCCGGGCCGGGAACCTCGCCGCGCGGCTCAGCCCAGCCGGGGTATCTCGATGGCCGGGCAGCGGTCCATCACCATGTCCAGGCCGGCTGCCCGGGCCTTCTCGTAGGCCGTTTCGTCGATGACGCCGAGTTGGAACCAGAGGGCCTTGGCGCCGATGGCGATGGCGTCGTCGGCTATGCCGCCGGCCAGTTCGCTGTTGACGAAGACATCGACGACATCGACGGGGAAGGGGACGGCGGTCAGGGACGGATAGCCCTGTTCGCCGTGGACGCGTTCGGCTTTGGGGTGGACGGGGACGATGCGCTTGCCGTAGCGCTGGAGGACGTCGGCGACGCCGTAGGCCGCGCGGTTCCGGTTGGTGGACAGGCCCACGACGGCCCAGGTGTCGCCGGATTCCTGGAGAATCCTGCGGATCGTGGCCGGATCGCCGTACACAGCTGCCTCCCATGGGTGGGACCGAGGTCCGTCGGATGCCGCGGACGCGCGTGGGCGCCCTCCGCATCCGACAACGTGTGCGAGGGACGGAAGATTCCCGTGGGGGCCGACGCGCTGTGCAGAGAGTGTGCGGCGGTCCGGGTGCCGCACGAAGGGGCCGCCACGCTGCCCAGGATGAGGCCCGCGGCGAACAGGACTGCCGCGAGGGCGGTACGTGAGGTCCGGGTGAGGCGGGGCCAGGGGGTGGTGAGGAGATGGGGGAAGCGGGGGAAGTGGGGGAGACGGAGGGAGCGGGGCTTCGGGGGAGCCGGTGGCGGGGATGTGGCGCAGGCGGTCGAACGGGTCAACTGCTGTTGCAGGAAGGGCGGATCCAGGGGCGGTACGGTCACCGATGCCTTGGCCTTGAGGTAGGTCTCGCCGGGCCACCAGCCCAGCAGCCGGGCGGGCAGCCGTTCGCGCAGGCGGGTGTCCAGGTCGGCGATGTCCTCGTACACCGCCCGGCACGTCGGGCAGCGGCGGAAGTGCGCCGCGACGCCCTCGCCCGGCGGCGCCGCCGCGCTCAGCCCCAGCCGGGCCACCGCCTCGCGGCACTCCTGGCGGTCCAGCCGTTCCAGGTACAGATCGGTACGGGCCTGGCGCAGCATGGACCGGGCCTGTTCGCAGCTGCCCGGCAGCAGCCGCCGGGGCACGCCGCTGATCAGCGCCGTCGCCTCCGGGCCGTCCCGCTCCACGACCAGGTGCCACAGCAGGCACCGCGCCGCGGAGGGCAGCCGCAGGAACGCGTCGGCCAGCCGGCCGTCCTCCCCGAGGGGCCAGGCCGCGCCCGCCGCCGTCCAGGCCAGGAAGCCGGGTGAGAGGGCCTCGGCGGCGCGGTACGAACGGCCGATCGCCCCGGTCCGCACGTGGTCCAGCAGCTCCCGCCGAGCGGAGTCGTCGTCGCGCGGCACGACGGACGCGTTGGGCGAGACGAGCTGCTGGAGCAACTGGTCGAAGGCGTGGCCGGTCAGTTCCTGCGTGTCCAGGGGCGCGGGCATGCAGGCGGCGGCGTAGGCGTGCACGGCCGCGTAGTGCCGGTGGTACAGCTCCCGGAAGTGGCCCACCTGGCCTCCGCGTACCGCACGTATCAGCGCGGCGTCGGGCAGGGCGTTACGTGGTGACCGCGGGCGCGGGCCAAGGAGGTCGGGCATGGGGAACACCCCTCGATTGCGGTGGCGGGCCGCCCGGAGGCCGCGCCGCTCGCACGGGTGCGGACGGCCGCCGGACACAGGGGCACGATGGTGCCCCGTCCGTACCGGCGGTTCGCGGAATCTGTCCGGAGGGGACAAGAAAGGATCGCCGTTCACCAGCCGCTCCCAGCGCCGCATAGGGTGGCCGGATGCAGGACCAGTACCGGACTCTCGCGCGCGAGGGTGTCCACGAGATCGAGATCAGCAAGTCCCGCTTCATCTGCTCGCTCGCCCCGGTGGCGACCGAGAGCGAGGCGCAGGACTTCATCGCGCGCGTCCGCAAGGAGCACCCCACCGCGCGGCACAACTGCTTCGCGTACGTGCTCGGCGCCGACGGTGGGGTGCAGAAGGCCAGCGACGACGGTGAGCCGGGCGGCACCGCCGGGGTGCCCATGTTGCAGATGCTGGTCCGCCGCGAGGTCAGGTACGTCGTCGCGGTCGTCACCCGCTACTTCGGCGGCATCAAGCTGGGCGCGGGCGGCCTGATCCGCGCGTACGGGGGCGTCGTCGGCGAGGCCCTGGACGCGCTGGGCACGGTGACCCGGCAGCGCTTCCGGCTGGTCACCGTCACCGTCGACCACCAGCGCGCGGGGCGGGTGGAGAACGATCTGCGGACCACGGGGCGGGCGGTGCGCGAGGTGACGTACGGGGCCGACGTACGGATCGAGGTCGGGCTGCCGGAATCCGACCTGGACGCGTTCCGCGCCTGGCTGGCCGATACGACGGCGGGCACGGCCGGGCTGGAGGTGGGCGGGGAGGCCTACGGGTAGGCACTCGCCCTCACCCCCCGACCCGCTCCCGCACCAACTCCGACAAGGTCTCGTACGCCCGCTGCACCAGCGTGTTGCCGGGCCCGGACGCGCAGTTGGCCAGCGCGACCAGCGCGGTGTCGTGGCGGATGCTGAAGCCGACGAAGGCCGTGCAGCCGCGGGTGCCGCCGGAGTGGTGGTACAGGCCGGAGCCGTCGGGGCGGGGGCGGATGTTCCAGGCCAGGGCGAGCCGTGCGGTGCTGTGCGGCAGGACGAGCCGGGGGCGTACGACGTCTTCCAGAGCGGTGCGCAGCGGGGCCGACGGCACGCCGGTGACGGCCGCGGTTCCCGGGCTGATCAGGGCCTCGGTGAAGGTGAGCAGGTCGTGGGCGCTGGAGCGGACGGCGCCCGCGCCGGGCAGGCCGGGGATGGCGAACGGCGGCCGGGGACGGCGGTGCCAGTAGCCGGTGACCTGGGTGGAACCGGCGGGCGGGTCCGGCGTGGCGCTGGTGTCGTGCAGGCCGAGGGGCCGCAGGACGCGGGCCGCGAGCAGGTCCTCGTACGGGACACCGCCGTCCGCGCCGCTCAGGGCGTGTCCCAGGACGCCGGCGCCGAAGTTGGAGTAGTGCACCCGGTCGCCCGGCCGGGACCGCAGCCGGGTGCGGGCCAGGGCGCGCAGCACGTCGGCGCGGCCGAAGCCGGCGTACGGGTTGGTCGTGAGCCGGCCGGCGGCGGAGCGCAGCAGGCCCGGGGGGAGCCGGGGCAGGCCCGAGGTGTGGGTGGCCAGGTGGGTGAGGGTGATCTCCGTACCGCGTACCGGGACGCGGGTGCCCCGCGGGAGGTGGCGGGCGACGGGGTCGTGGTGTCCCACGTCGCCGCGGGCGGCCAGCTCGGCGAAGAGCAGCGCGGTGAACGTCTTGGTGAGCGAGCCGGCCTCGAAGCGGGTGGACGGCTCGACCGGCGCGCCGCCCTCGAACGCGGTGCTGCCCCGGACGGCGAACGACCGCTGCCCGCGCCGGTACAGGCCGACGGCGACGGCGCTCGCGCCCGGGGCCGCGGACAGCAGTGCCTCGGGCAGGTCCCGTGGCGGGGGCGGGCCCCAGGCGAAGGGGGCCGCCGCGACGGTCGGGACCCCGGTCATGAGCCGGGCCGCTTCGGGGCGTCCAGGGCGCGTACGAGGGCCAGGGTTCCGGCGATCACCGCCACGACGGTCGGGTGCTGATGGGCATCGAAACGCTGCGCCGGGTCGCCGTCCACGGGCTGGTCGTCGCGGGGCACCAGGCCGTCCTCGTGCTGGATGGCCGCCAGCCGCCGCCAGTCGTCGTCCTCGGACCAGGGGTCGGGCAGGCAGGCGCCGACGATCATCAGCTCGGCCGTGAGGTCCCACTGCCCGGCCTCCGCCCAGATGTCGGTCCACACCGGCAGCCACCGGACGAGGTAGGCGCAGAGGTCCGTCGGCAGGCCGCCGGGCAGCCGGCCCCAGTCGGTGAGGTGGAAGACGGCGTGGGTGACGGAGTAACCGGTCGGCCAGTCGATGTGCCAGGGCTCGGGCGTGGCGCCGAGCCAGGTGGCCCGGGTCAGTCCGGCCCAGTCGTGGGCGCCGGGACCGTGGTCGAGCCCGACCACCCGCGCGGCGTTGGCCACCGCGAGCCGCCGGTTGGGCAGGTGTTCCACGGCGTGCGTCGCCCGCAGTGCGACGTGGTGGGCCAGCAGCCGTTCCAGCTGCGGGTACCGGTAGCCGCCGCGGGCGAAGTGGGAGTAGGTCTCCAACGGGTCGGTGGTGAGCGGGTGGCGCAGCAGCCGTTCGTACAGCAGCGCGCCGCGGTCCAGCTGGTCCCAGCAGAAGTCCAGGAGTGTGCGGGCGAATCCGAGTTCCGTGGTTCCGGCGACGCCGCTGCGCAGGACCAGGGAGGCGGCGAGTGCCGTCTCGCCGAGGGACTTGTACCGGTCCCCGTCGTCCGTGAGCTCTTCACGCGACGCGTCGTACAGCGCGCCGTACTCCCGGTTGGCGTGCAGCCAGGCCAGGGCCCGGGAGCTGACGTCGTGCGCAGTGCGCGCCGGGGCGGAGGTCATACGGGCTCCAGGCCGAGCAGCCGGCGGGCGATCGCCGTGTCCAGCGCGGTGCGTCCGCCGCCGCCGACCAGGCCGGTGTACTCGGTCAGCAGCGCGGGGTCCAGCGGCAGCCGGGCCCCGTCGGCGTGCAGCCAGGCCAGCCAGCGGGTGATGCGCGCGGCGGTGGGGAAGTCGCGGCGCAGTGTGGCACGGGTGGCGCCGCGCGCCAGCCCGAGGACGCCGGACCGGGCGGCAGCGTGCACCGGTCCGTCCAGTCCGGGCAGGGCCAGTGAGGCCAGCTGTCCCATCCGTATGGACCAGGGGACCCAGCCTTCCCGCGCGGGCCCGCCGGAGCCCCCGTCCGCGGGCGAGACCGGCAGGCGGCGGGGCGCGGAGTCGTCGCACCACGGAGGGGCCGGCGGAAGAGGCGCGGGGCTCGCGGGGGAGGCGGCGGAGCCGAGGCGGGACAGCGCGGTGGCCAGCCCCCAGCCGATCCAGGAGACGGTCCACGCCTGCTCGGGCCCTTCGGGCGGCGCGGGAGGCGGCGGGTCGGCGGGCGGCAGGGCGCCGAGGGCCAGGCCGACGGCGGCCGTCTCGCCTTCGGAAGGGGGCAGGCCGGTCAGGACGTACGGCGCGAGGACGTCCGCCCCGAGGACGCGGACCGCCCCCAGCGCGACCGCCGGATCACCCTCGGGCTCCGACGCCGCGGCCTCCACATGGGCCGCGGCCACGGCGGCGCCCCCGGCACCCTGCAGGGCGTCGAGGGCGCGACGGGCCAAGTGGTCCGCCGATTCGCTGTAGGCGGTTCGTGCGCGCTCCGAGATCACCGGCGCTTCGTTTCCTTGGGCTCCTTGGGCGAAAGCAGCAGCCCCAGCGCCAGCACGCCCCATCCGCCGCCGACGCCTTCCGGCTCGGGCAGGGGTGCATCGCTCAGCGGCGCTTCGGGCTCGGTCGCCATCCATCCCAGCGCGTTCTGGTCGAGCGTGAGGCCGGTGGTCTGAAGGGTGTGGGCAAGCATCATTCACTCCCTCGAAGAGATGTCATCACCGTTGTCCGGTAATGCCCCGATGCCTTCTCCAACGTACTCCTGAATCGGCATATCGACCATTCGGGGTAAAGAGGTGAAGAAGGGGTGAACTGCTCGGTCACCAAAAGGTTCCCCAGTCACCGAAAAGTGCGTTCTTCCATGCCGGCGGCCACTCTCTTACGGTTCCCCAGTAACCACAGGAAACCGGACGCACTCCGGTCCGGCGGTACCGGGCCGGGGGACGAGGAGGCAGCATGGCCGTCACGCTGGTGAACCCCCAGGGGTTGCCGGAAATCCCCGCCTACCGGCAGGTGTCGATCGCCTCCGGATCGAAGCTGGTCTTCACCGCCGGACAGGTCGCCTGGGACGCCGACGGGGCCACGGTCGGCGAGGGCGACCTCGCCGCACAGGTCGAGCAGTGCTACCTCAACGTCGGTACGGCCCTGGCCGAGGCCGGTGCCACCTTCGGCGACGTGGTGAAGATGTCCGTCTACGTCGTGGACTGGACCCCGGACAAGCTGCCCCTGTTCATGGAGGGTGTCGCCCGTGCGTCCGCGAAGCTGGGGGTCACGCCGGTGCCGCCGTCCACGCTGCTGGGTGTCGCGGCGCTGCACATACCCGAGCACTTGGTGGAGGTCGAGGCGACCGCGGTCGTCGACTGAACGCCGCACCCCTCCCGGCCAGTTGATACGCCGTCAGTCGAAGAGGTCGTCCGCCCCCGACTCCGTCACCCGCGCGCCCATGTTCCGCTCCATCATGCGCAGGGCCGCGTCGGCGAGGTCGGGGTGGATGTGGGCCACCGCGTCGCGCGGGACGGTCACGTCCAGGTGGCGGATGTGCGCGTCGAGGGCCGAGTACAGCACGCACTGCTCGGTGACCTGGCCGCACAGGACTATCCGCCGGATGCCGTGCTGGCTCAGCAGATACTCCAGCGGCGTCTCGTAGAAGATCGAATGACGGGCCTTGACCACGAACAGCGAGGAGTCGTCGGGGCGCAGCGGCTCCACCACGTCGGCGTGCGGGCCGTCCAGCGCCGTACGCAGGAGCTCGTCGTGGTGTGAGCGCCACCGGCCGAAGTTGTCGTTGACGTAGATGACCTCGACGTCCGAGCCGTCCGCGCGGGCGCGCTCCAGGGCGCGCAGCATGCCGGGCAGCGCCTCGCGGACCGACGGCAGCAGCCGCTCGGCGTCCTCGTGTTCATACGTGTTGATCATGTCGATCACGATGAGCGCCGCACTCATGTCAGCCGTTCCCCTCGACGAGCACCCGGATGGTCTTCAGCTCGGGATCGGCCGCGTCCGGCACGTTCATCCCGGCCCGCACCCCGCTCGTCAGATAGCGCACCACGGGCGCGTCGAGCCGTTCGCCCGGCAGGGCGGCCGGGATGCCCGGGGGATAGGGCGTCAGCATCTCCGCCACGATCCGGCCGGCCGCAGCGCTGGCCGGTACGTCCTCGGTCCGGCCGAAGTACGCGTCGCGCGGCAGGCACACCTGCTCCAGCCGCAGGTCGCCCGGCGCGGGCACCTCGACCTCGGGCGCCGGGCGCAGCTCCGCCGCGTGCCGCGACAGGTCGCGCAGCGCGTCGAGCAGCACCGCGGTGGTCGACGCGTCGTCCGCGTGGGTGAGCTGGGCGCTGATCCGGCGGTGGTCGGCGAGGTGGGCGTCGACGGCGCGGTGCTCGCGCAGCCAGTCGGCGGCCCGGTAGCCGCTCGTGCCCAGCCCGCTGACGTCGATCACCACGGGCAGCGGATCGAAGTCGTGGGCCCGGCCGGGGCCGCAGAAGTCGGCCCGGTCGTTGACGTGGAGTCCGTCGATGGTCTCGATCTCGGCGCGTACCCGGGCCGCGAGGTCCAGCGCCCGGCCCATCAGATCACGTCCCCGCAGGGCCATCTGCCGCCGCCAGCCGTCCAGCCCGGCGTACAGCAGCACCGAAGGGCTGGTCGTGCCGAACAGGTCCGCCCGTGACTTCAGGACCGTCGGCTGGATCAGGTCGCCCCGCAGATGGAACACCGAGCCCTGCTCCAGCCCGCTGCCCATCTTGTGGATGCTGGTCACACAGACGTCGGCGCCCGCGTCCATCGCCCAGGACGGCAGGTCCGGGTGGAAGGGCAGGTGCGCGCCCCACGCCTCGTCCACGATCAGCGGGCGCCCGCGCCCGTGGCACACCTCCGCCAGGGCGCGCAGGTCCGCGCAGGCGCCGTACGGGGTCGGGCTGGTCACCAGGGCCCCGCGCGCGTCCGGGTGCTCCGCGAAGGCCCGCTCGAACGACTCGGCCGACGGCGGATGGGCGACCCGGCGCTCGGTGTCCCACTGCGGGTCCACCCAGATCGGCTTCATGCCGGACAGGATCAGCCCCGACACCACGGACTTGTGCGCGTCCCGGCCCACCAGCAGTTTCTCGTGCGGCCCCGCAACCGACAGCATCGCCGCCTTGACCGACAGGGAACTGCCGCAGGTGGAGAAGAAGGTGTGCGAAGCGTGCACCGCGTCCGCCATCAGCGCCTCGGCCCGCTCCAGCACCTCGGCCCGGCCCAGCCGGTCGTCCAGTCCGCCGGAGGCCAGCAGATCGCCGTGGAACACCGCGTCGCCGAGCACCTCGCGCACCATCGGGTCGGCGCCGCGGGCCTGTTTGTGACCGGGCGGCGTGAAGGAGACCTCGCCGGCCCGCCGGTAGCGGGCCAGCGCCTCCAGAACCGGGGCTTGGGTGTGATCGACTGCCATGCGGCAGGGGTTCCCCGGGCCCGGACGGGTCAATCACCCGCACCGTTCGATTGCGCCGTGCCGTGCCGGGCAGGGTAGGGGCCACGGGCTCTCACCCGTACGGCATCGGTGCGGCACCCGTACGGCACCGGCCGGGCGCCGCCCCGCGCCGCGCGCCGGGTACCCGCGGGTCCCGCCGGTACCGGTGGATCTTTCCCCGTCCGGGCGGGTTTTCCCGGCCCGGCGCGGGGAACCCGCCCTCGCGCCGCCGGTCCGGACCGGCGGCACCGACCCGCCGCAGCAGTGCGCCGCCTGCCGCCCCCGCTCGCAGCCGGAGCTTCGGCGGGCGAGCCTTTTCACGAGGCCACCGCCGCCGGGACCACCACCGCGGCGGACCGCAGACGCGCTGGAGGAGAAGCGATGGGCGTGCGCAAACGGGTTCGCGACTGGCCCGTGTACCGGCAGCTGACCGGGGGCGACCGGCTGGGCCGGGGCCGCGCCGCGATGTCGCCGTACACCGAGGGGCTGCGCCCGCGCACCGGCACCGCCGACCGGATGGTGCGCTCGGTCTGCCCGTACTGCGCGGTCGGCTGCGGCCAGCAGGTGTACGTCAAGGACGAGAAGGTCGTCCAGATCGAGGGCGACCCCGACTCGCCCGTCAGCCGCGGCCGGCTCTGCCCCAAGGGCTCGGCGACCCTCCAGCTCACCACCGGCTCCTCGCGCCGCCACCAAGTGCTCTACCGGCGCCCGTACGGCAGGGACTGGGAGCCGCTGGACCTGGAGACGGCCATGGACATGGTCGCCGACCGGGTCGTCGAGACGCGCCGCCGCACCTGGGAGTGGGAGTCCGCCGAAGGGCTCCGCACGGCCCGCACGCTGGGCATCGCCAGCCTGGGCGGCGCCACCCTCGACAACGAGGAGAACTACCTCATCAAGAAGCTGCTGACCGGCCTCGGCGTGGTCCAGGTGGAGAACCAGGCCCGGGTCTGCCACAGCTCCACCGTCGCCGGGCTCGGCACGTCCTTCGGGCGCGGCGGCGCGACCACCTTCATGCAGGACCTCCAGCACGCGGACTGCATCGTCATCCAGGGCTCGAACTTCGCCGAGGCCCACCCGGTCGGCTTCCAGTGGGTCATGGAGGCGAAGGCCCGCGGCGCCCGCGTGATCCACGTCGATCCGCGCTACACCCGTACGAGCGCCCTGGCCGACCTGCACGTTCCGATCCGGGCGGGCAGCGACATCGCCTTCCTCGGCGGGATCATCCGCCACGTCCTGACCGAGGAGAAGGACTTCCGCGAGTACGTCCTGCACTACACCAACGCCGCCACCCTGGTCGGCGAGGACTTCGAGGACACCGAGGACCTGGACGGCGTCTTCTCCGGACTGGAGGAGGCGGAGCACCACTACGACCCGATGAGCTGGCAGTACGAGGGCGTGCACGTCCAGGCGCCGGCCGGCGAGGTGGACGAACAGTACGAGGCGCGCGTCAAGGAGGCCGGCGGGTCCGAGACGCACGGTTCCGGCGGCGCCCCCACCGGCTCCCAGGCGCCCCGCGACGAGACGCTGCGGCACCCGCGCTGCGTCTACCAGATCCTCAAGCGCCACTACGCCCGCTACACCCCCGAGATGGTCGAGCGGATCTGCGGCGTGCCGCGGGAGACGTTCCTGCGGGTGTGCGAGGATCTGACCGCCAACTCGGGCCCGGACCGCACCAGCGCCTTCTGCTACGCGGTGGGCTGGACCCAGCACTCGGTCGGCGCGCAGTACATCCGGGCCGCGAGCGTGCTGCAACTGCTCCTCGGCAACATCGGCCGCCCCGGCGGCGGCATCCAGGCGCTGCGCGGCCACGCCTCCATCCAGGGCTCCAGCGACATCCCCACCCTCTTCAACCTGCTGCCCGGCTACCTGCCGATGCCGCACGCGCACGCCCACGAGGACCTGGACACCTTCGTGAACGCGAGCCGCACGGAGAAGGGCTTCTGGGGCGACATGCGCGCCTACTTCGTCAGCCTCCTCAAGTCGTACTACGGCGACGCGGCCACCGCCGGAAACGACTACTGCTTCGGCCATCTGCCGCGGCTGACCGGCGCGCACTCCACGTACGAGACCGTCATGGCGCAGCTGGACGGCGTCTGCAAGGGCTACTTCCTGATGGGGGAGAACCCCGCCGTCGGCTCCGCCAACACCCGCCTCCAGCGCCTGGGCATGGCCAACCTGGAGTGGCTCGTGGTCCGGGACTTCTCGCTGATCGAGTCGGCGACCTGGTGGCAGGACGGCCCGGAGATCGAGACCGGCGAACTGCGGACCGAGGACATCGGCACCGAGGTGTTCTTCTTCCCGGCCGCCGCGCACACCGAGAAGTCCGGGTCCTTCACCAACACCAACCGCTGGGTGCAGTGGCACCACGCGGCCGTCGAGCCCGAGGGCGACGCCCGCAGCGATCTGTGGTTCATGTACCACCTCGGCCGGCGCATCAAGGAGAGGCTGGCCGCCTCCACCGACCCCATGGACCGGCCCGTACAGGACCTGACCTGGGACTACCCGGTCGAGGGGCCGCTGGAGGAACCGGTCGCCGACGCCGTGCTCGCCGAGATCAACGGGCGCGGGCCGGACGGCGCCCCGCTGACCGCGTACACCGAACTGAAGGACGACGGCTCGACGCGGTGCGGCTGCTGGATCTACTGCGGCGTGTACGCGAACGGCGTCAACCAGGCGGCCCGCAAGAAGCCGCACACCGAACAGGACTGGGTGGCCGCCGAATGGGCCTGGGCCTGGCCCGCCAACCGGCGCATCCTCTACAACCGCGCGTCGGCGGCCCCGGACGGCACCCCGTGGAGCGAACGCAAGGCGTACGTGTGGTGGGACCCGGCCGAGGGCCGGTGGACCGGCCACGACATCCCGGATTTCGTGCCCGACCGCGCTCCCGACCACGTGCCGCCGGACGACGCGCGCGGCCCCGACGCGCTGCGCGGCGACGACCCGTTCATCATGCAGGCGGACGGCAAGGGCTGGCTGTACGCGCCCGCCGGCCTGGTCGACGGGCCGCTGCCCACGCACTACGAGCCGCAGGACTCCCCGTTCGGGAACGCCCTCTATCCGTCCACGCCGCGCTCGCCGGTCCGCCGCGTGCACCCTCGCGAGGGCAACCGCTACCACCCCAGCGGCGACGAACCGGGCGCCGACGTCTATCCGTACGTCGTCACCACCCACCGCCTCACCGAGCACTTCACCGCGGGCGGCATGAGCCGCTGGTCCCCCTACCTGGCCGAACTCCAGCCGGAGTTCTTCTGCGAGGTCTCCCCGCAGCTCGCCGCCGAACGCGGCCTGGAGCACCTGGGCTGGGCCACCATCGTCACCGCCCGCAACGCCGTCGAGGCCCGCGTCATGGTGACCGAACGGATCAGGACGCTGACGGTCCAGGGCCGTACGGTCCACCAGATCGGCCTGCCGTTCCACTGGGGGCCCAACGGCGTGGTGACCGGCGACGCCGCCAACGAGCTGGTCGCCATCGCGCTCGACCCCAACGCCCATATCCAGGAGGACAAGGCGCTGACCGCGGACATCCGGCCGGGCCGCCGGCCGCGCGGCCCCGACCTGCCGCGGCTGGTCGCGGCCTACCGCGAGCGCGCCGGCATCGGCGAGAGCACCGGGACGGAGACCCGCACATGACCGACCACCTGCTCAGCGGCGTCGAACCGGACCCGGCCGGGGACGCGGGCCACCCCGACGCGCCGCCCCGCGCGGGCTTCTTCACCGACACCTCGGTGTGCATCGGCTGCAAGGCCTGCGAGGTCGCCTGCAAGGAGTGGAACGCCATCCCCGAGGACGGGCTGTCCCTGACCGGGATGAGTTACGACAACACGCAGGGGCTCGGGGCCTCCACCTGGCGGCACGTGGCCTTCGTCGAACAGGCGGCGCCGTCCCCCGAGGGGCGTACGGAACTGCCGCTGGCCGACGCGCAGAGGGGCGGGGGACCGGACGGTCCGGGCGGCTCGAACGGCTCGAACGGCTCGGGTGGCTCGAACGGCTCGGGCGGTGACCTGCGCTGGCTGATGGCCTCCGACGTGTGCAAGCACTGCACCCACGCCGCCTGCCTGGACGTCTGCCCCACCGGCTCGCTCTTCCGCACCGAGTTCGGCACCGTCGTGGTCCAGGAGGACATCTGCAACGGCTGCGGCTACTGCGTACCCGCCTGCCCGTACGGCGTCATCGAGCAGCGCCCGTCCGACGGCCGCGCCTTCAAGTGCACGATGTGCTACGACCGGCTCGGCGCCGGACAGGAACCCGCCTGCGCCAAGGCGTGCCCGACCGACTCCATCCAGTTCGGCCCGCTGGACGAACTCCGCGAACGGGCCGCGCTGCGCGTCGACCAACTGCACGCGGCCGGTGTCACCGACGCGCGGCTGTACGGCCACGAGCCGACCGACGGCGTCGGCGGCGACGGCGCGTTCTTCCTGCTCCTCGACGAACCCGAGGTCTACGGGCTGCCGCCGGACCCCGTGGTCACCACCCGCGACCTGCCCGCGATGTGGCGGCACGCGGGTGCCGCGGCGCTCTCGCTGATCGGCGGTGCGGCGCTGTCGTTCGCCGTGCCCGCACTGAAGCACCTGGCCGGCACCACCGGACGGAAGGGAAGGCGATGACCGGCTCCGATGTCACCCGGCAGGGCCCGGAGGGCGAGCGCCCCGGCCGGGAGGCCGCGCCGGAGATACTGCGCGGCGGGCCCGACGGGGCGGGGCCGGGCCGGGGCGCCGGGCGGCGGGGACGGCGCCGGGGCGGCGAGGGCAGGCACGGCGGCCGGGGCGAGCAGCTCATGGCGCCGTCGGCCGAGTTCGCCTCGTACTACGGCAGGCCGGTGATCAAGGCGCCCGCCTGGCGCGCCCGGGACATCGCCGGTTACTTCTTCCTCGGCGGTCTGGCCGGTGCCGGATCGGTGCTGGCCGCCGGCGCCCACGCGACGGGCCGCACCACCACCGCGACCGCGATGAAGATCTCCTCCCTCGCGGCGGTCTCCCTGTCCACCGCCGCCCTGGTCAACGACCTCGGCAGACCGGGCCGCTTCGGGAACATGCTGCGGGTGATCAAGCCGACCTCGCCGATGAGCGTCGGCTCCTGGCTGCTGGCCGCCTACGGGCCCGCCGCGGGCGCCGCGGCGGCCTGCGCGGTCACCGGGCGGCTGCCCCGGGCGGGCGCCGCGGCGACCGGTGCCGCGGCGCTCCTCGGCCCGGCCGTCGCCACGTACACCGCGGTCCTCGCGGCGGACACCGCCGTGCCCGCCTGGCACGGCGCCCACCGCGAACTGCCGTATCTGTTCGCGGCGTCGGCGACCGCCGCGGCCTCCGGGATGGCGCTCGTCCTCGGGCCCGTACGGGAGACCGCGCCCGCCCGCTGCGCCGCGGTCCTGGCCGCGGTGGCCGACAGCGCCGTGCACAAGGCCGCCGAGGAACGGCTCGGCATGGTCGCGGAGACCTACCGCACCGGCCGGGCCGGAAAGCTGCTGCGCGCGGCGCGCGCCCTCACGGCGCTCGGCGCCGCGGGCGGCGCGCTGTCCGGGGGCCGAGCGCGCCCACTGGCGGCCGCGAGCGGCCTCGCCCTGCTCGCCGGTTCCGCGTGCACCCGCTTCGGGATCTTCGCGGCCGGCATCGCCTCCGCCGAGGACCCGAAATACACCGTCGTACCCCAACGGGCGGCCAAGGAAGCCCGCCGCACCACCCCAGCGCCCCACGCGGAGAGGACACAGCCCACATGACCCGCACACCCCACAACGACGAGCCCGCGCAGGTCGTGCTCAGCGCACAGTCCCCGGCCGACGCCGAAGCCGTGCTCGGCACGCTGCGCAGCTGCTTCGCCTCCGACCGCGCGGACGGCAACGCCCCGCACGACGAGCCCAAGCAGGCCGGTCACCCGATGGTCTGGACGGAGAACTTCGAGACCTCCGAAGTGCGGGGCGACGTCGGGAAGGGCAGTCAGCCGTCCGCCCCCGTCACCGTGAACCTCCAGGGCAGCCCGCTGGCCGTGGACCGGCTGCGGGACGTGCTGACGCGCGCCTTCTCCGTCCGTACGGAGGGCACGGTGTCGGGCGACCAGGAGGTGGAGCTCCAGCTCGTCCTGGAGAACCCGGGCCAGGGCTGACGCGCCCTTTCCACAAGCGGTCGGTGCCGCGGACCCGCGAAGGGCCCGCGGCACCGGTGCGTTCCGGGGCGCCATCAGTCCCTCGAAAATCGTGTATCTTGGAAATCGAGGTAGATGGCCGAGTGAGCGAAGGCGGGTGCCGCGTGCCGAAGGAATCCGAGTCGATCAGGGCCGCCCTGGGCAGGGCGGTGCAGGCGTACCAGGGGGCCGTCGACGACTTCGACCGTGAGGTCGCCCGCCTGCTGGGGGTCAACGAGACCGACCTGCGGTGCCTGGAGCTGCTGCTGACGGCCGGGAGTGCCACCCCCGGCGAACTCGGCGGGCGGCTGGGGCTGACCACGGGCAGCGTGACCGCGATGATCGACCGGCTGGAGAAGCGCGGCTACCTCGCGCGCACCCCGCACCCCACCGACCGGCGCAGCACGCTGGTGCAGCCCACCTCCGACCTCCGGGAGCGCGCGGGCGCGCTGATGATGCCCTTCGTCGAGGACTCCGCCGCACAGGTCCACGCCCGGTTCAGTGACGAACAGCTGGCCCTGGTCGTCGACTTCCTCGACTTCAACCGCGAGGTGCAGGAGCGGCACACCGAGCGGCTGCGTGCCGTGGCCGCCCCGAAGCGCGGCGGCGGCAAGGCCGCCGGTCCGGCGTCCGCCTGAGAGGCCGGTGTCCCGGTCCGCCCGCGGAGCCGGTGCCCGGTCCCGCCACGAGTGAGAAAAGGCAGTCCCATGCACGTGATGATCATTGGTGCCGGTACCGGCGGCCTCGCGCTGGCGCACGGCCTGCGGCGCGCAGGCATCAGCTGTGCGGTCTTCGAGCGCGACCGCACCCGCGGCGGCGGCCTCCAGGGCTACCGCGTCGGCATCGACCACGACGGCAGCCGCGCCCTGTCCGGGCTGCTGCCGCCCGACCTGTTCGACACCTTCGTGGCCACCTGCGCCCGTACCCCCGACCGCTTCACCATGTACACCGAGAAGTACAAGGAAGTGCTGTCCCTGAGCGGCTTCGCGCGGGCGAGTGACGACGGGGCCGGGGCGGAGCGCTCGGTCTCGCGCATGACGCTGCGTCAGGTGCTGCTCACCGGGCTGGAAGACGTGGTGCGGTTCGACAAGGCCTTCACCCACTACGGGCGCAACCCCGACGGCACGGTCACCGCGCACTTCGCGGACGGCACGTCCGCCACCGGTGACGTGCTGGTCGGCGCGGACGGCTCCAACTCGCGGGTCCGCCGCCAGTACCTGCCGCACGCGGAACTCAAGGACGCCGGGATCACCGCCATCGGCGGCAAGGTGCCGCTGACCGACGCCACCCGCGCCCTGCTGACCGAGAAGACCGTCGACGGCGTCAACCTCTTCTTCGCGCCCGGCGGTTACTCCCTGATCCTGCACGTCATGCAGTTCCCCTGGAACGAGAACGGCGCGCCCAGGAGCGGCATCGGCGCCACCGACGCCGACCTCATCAAGAACTGGCCGGGCCTCCAGTTCGACAACACCCGCGACTACATCATGCTCGGCATCAACGGTGCCACGCGGAACCTGCCCGTCGACATCCTCCAGCGGGACGGGGAGGGGCTGTGCGCGCTCTTCCGGGAGCTGACCCGCACCTGGGACGCGCGCCTGCGCGCACTCGTCGGCCTGGTGGACCCCTCGACCTGCTTCCCGATCCGGATACGCACCTCCGTACCGGTCGAGCAGTGGCCCTCCAGCAACATCACCCTCATCGGCGACGCCATCCACACCATGACCCCGGGGCGCGGCGTCGGCGCCAACACCGCGCTGCGCGACGCCCTTCTGCTGTGCCGCAATCTGACCGCCGTACGCGACGGCCGGATGCCCCTGGTCCCCGCGGTCCGCGACTACGAGACCCAGATGATCGACTATGGCTTCGACGCGGTGCGCAAGTCCCTGGAGCAGATGGACGGCAACGCGCCGATCCACCGGCCCGTCCTCGGCCGCGCCGTCCTCGCCGCGACGCGCACCGGTATGCGTGTGGTCAATCATCTGCCGCCGGTCAAGCGGAAGATGGCCGCTGCCATGCAGGCGTACCGCGGCCAGGACCGCGAGGCGTAGGGCACCGGGATCCGGATCCCCCGTCGGCACTGGCGGGTCCCGTACGGCCGTGGCGGGGCGCGCCGGAGCCCCTACCCGGCTCACCGGACTGGCCGGAGCGGTGCTGGCCACCCTGGTGATCGTGCTGCTCAGATCGGCAGTACGCAGCCCAGCGACGACGTGGCGAACGGTGACCCGGAAGGGGTGAGGGCGCCGGAGTCCTGGTGCACGGTGAAGGCGGCGACCGTCCTGCCGTACTGGTTGGCCGCGAAGAGCAGGGTCCCCGACGGCGCGAGGCTGATGTGCCGGGGCCAGGAACCGCCGCTGGGCACGGTGTCCAGCAGGCGCAGTCCGGCGCCGCCGCCGGTGACGGAGAACCGGGCGACGCTCTCGTGACCCCGGTTGGACAGGTAGAGGAACCGGCCGTCGGCCGAAATCACCACCTCGGCCGGGTAGTTGCGGACGGCCGCCCCCGCGCCGCCGGGGACGGTGGGCAGGCTCTCGCCGCGGGTCAGCACGCCGGTCGCCGTGTTGTACGCGTAGACGGTGACCGTGCTGTTCAGCTCGTTGGCCACGTAGGCGTACGGGGCCGTGGGGTGGAAGACCATGTGCCGGGGGCCCGCGCCGGGGACCGAGCGGACCTCGGACACCGGCCGCAACGCGCCGCTCACGGTGTCGAGCCGGTAGGTGTAGACCTTGTCGGTGCCCAGGTCGACGGCGAAGACGTGGGCGCCCGTGGGGTCGGTGAGGATCTGGTGCGCGTGCGGGCCCTCCTGGCGGCCGGGGTCGGGGCCGGAGCCGGTGTGCTGGACCAGGGCGGTACGGGCCCCCACGCTGCCGTCGGCGTTGATCGTGTGCGCCGCGACGCTGCCGGCGCCGTAGTTCGCGCTGAGCAGGTGGCGGCCGGTGGGGTGCACCGACAGATGGGTGACGTTGGCGCCGCCCGTGGACCGCGCCGGGCCCAGCGCGGTCAGCGCGCCGCGCGCGCCGATGGCGAAGGCGCGCACGGCGCCCTGCCGTCCGCTGTTGTCCAGTGAGTAGAGCACCTTGCCGTCGGGGGAGACGGCGAGGAAGGAGGGGTCGGTGACGGAGGGGAAGCTGCTCTGCCGGGTCAGCGCGCCGGTCGTGGTGTCGTACGCGCAGGTGATGATGCCGTTGCCGTACGTACCGAGGAACGCCGGGCGCCGACCGGCGGCGCATTCGGGGCGAGCGGGCGCCGGCCGGGCCCACGCGGCGGAGGCGCGGACGCCGAGCGCGGCGCCGAGCACGCCGGCGCCCAGCGACCCGAGGAGCGAGCGGCGGGCGAGGCCGGGGGCGGGGGCGCCGGGGCCGCGGTGATGCGGGTGTTCCGGGTGTTCCGGTGGGTGTGGTGGCTGTGCGGGCATGGGCGGGCACCTTTCCGCGCCGGAGGGGGGTTGGCGTGCGCTCGTCAACAGCATGGCGACCGTCCGGTTCCAGGTCCAGACCATTGCTGCCCTTGGAGTGCCGCGCTCCTCGTGCGATCCGGACATACGGCGACTTCCGGCCGTTCTGCGTTTGCCCGGGGCATGACCGCACGGGACGGGCGTTGAATCGGGAACGATTCCGGGGCGGCGCGCCCGGGTTGGTGCTCGACGTGAGGATGTGAGACGGGTGGACGAGGGACGCAGACTGAGTCGCAGATCTCTGTTGCGCAGCGGACTGGGGGCGGGCGGACTGGCCGTGGCCACCAGCATGCTGCCGGGGCTGTGGGGACGCCCGCCGGGCGCGGCGTGGGCCGCTTCCCCGGCTGCCGGGGCGACAGCCGTACCGGCGGGGCCCCCGGCCCCCGCCGCCGCCTTCCCCGACTGGGCCAGGTTCGCCCGGATCGCGGACGGCACGTTCGACGACGACGCCGAGCCCCGCGACATGAAGCCGGTGATCGACAAGCTCAAGGCGCAGAACGTGAGCGTCATCGAGGTCGACACGATCCTGTCCAACTGGCTCTCGGACGCCGAGTTCAGCACGCACATGGCGCAGATCAAACGATTCTCCGACCTGGCGCACACCGCCGGGATACGGGTGATCGTCTACTACCCCTCGCTGGAGGTCATCAGCGTCGGCGGGGAGAAGGGCAAGTCCTTCTACAAGAACAGCGACGGCAAGAACTGGGTACAGCGCGGCCTCGACGGCAAGCCCAACGTCTTCTACGGAAGCCTGGTCGTCTGGGTCGATCCGGGCGACGAGAGCTGCTGGGTCAGCCCCAACTCGCCCTGGCGCGACCACTACCTCGCCCGGATCAAGGCCCTCGCGCGCACCGGCGTGGACGCCATCTGGCCGGACGTGCCGATCTACTTCGACGGCGCGCTGAGCTGGTGCGACGCCTCCACCTGGGCGGCGGACGCCTTCCGGGCCGACACCGGCCTGGCGCTGCCCGCCAAGGTTGACTGGAACAACGCGGGCTTCCGCCGCTACGTCGAATGGCGGCACCACAACCTCAACCGGTTCCAGCTCGACATCGCCGCCGCCGGCCGCTCGGTCAACCCCGACCTGGTCACCTTCGTCGAGACCGTGACCATGGACTACAAGTACGCCACCACCGTGGGCCTCGACGGCGCGCACCTGCGCCGGGCGGAGGGCGTCAGCCACGTCTGGGAGGTGGACATCCTCGGCAACTACGACGGGATGCGCCACGCCACCGTCTCCGACTGGACCTGTCTGATCTCGATGTACAAGTACGCCCGCGCGGCCAGCGGCACCAAGCCCGCCTGGGCCTTCTCCTACGGCTGGAAGGCGGACGACGCGTCGCTGGTGATGGCCGAGACGCTGGCGGCGGGCTGCAACCCGTACGAGGTCAAGAGCCCGTTCAAGACCGACAGCACGGACACCGCGATGCGGACCCGGATGTACGGCTTCGTCGCGGCCCACCAGGAAGAGCTGTTCGCCGCCGCCTCCGGGGCCACGGTCGGCGTCTACCACTCGTCCGCGTCGCGCGACTTCGTCAGCCCCGTCGAGGGCAGCGGCATGTACGTCAACACCAAGCCGCCCGCCGGGGTCAAGGACTGGTGGAGCTTCGACACGCCGGAGGAGAGCTGCACCCGGCAGAAGTGGCTGGGCGAGTTCCGCGGCACCGTCAAGTCCCTGGTGCTCGCGCACATCCCGTTCAACACCGTGCCCAGCCCCGGCGTCGGCGCCGACGACCTGGCCGGATACCGCGTGCTGTACCTGCCCAACCTCCAGGCCGTCTCCGACGCGGAGGCGGACGTGCTGCGCTCGTACGTGGCGGGCGGCGGCACCGTCGTCGTCACCGGCCCCGCACCCACCGGGCTCGACGAGCACGGCGGCACGCGCGGCGAATACGCCTTGGCCGATGTCCTCGGCTTCCGCAAGGCGGACCCGGTGCCCGCCACCAAGCGGAACACCTTCGGCCAGGGCACCTGCTGGTTCATCAAGGACCTGCTCGGCCTGGCCTACCTCACGCGCACCGACCGGCCCACCGCCGACCGGCTCCTGGAACCGGTCCGCACGGTCGCCCCGCCCGCCGTCACGCTCACCGGCGACCCCCGGATCCACCTGGAGCTGAGCCACCTCGGTGACGCCACCATCGTGCAACTGGTCAACTTCACGGCATTCGGTGAAACCCCCGCCGCCTTCACGACCAAACCCACCACCTGCACCGTCACCCTCACCGTCCCCGTCGGCCGGCAGGTGCGGGCGGCCACGGTCAGCACGCCGGACGGCTCCGGCGGCCCCGCGCCGAAGCCGGTGGCCTGGAAGACGGACGGCGACACGGCGAGCGTGGAGCTGACGGTGGCGCAGTACTCCCTGCTCAACGTCACCGTCAACTGACGGCGGTCAGCCGTCGTCACCGCTCCCCGGGAGCGGGGACCCGCCACAAGGACGTGGGCCGGTCCTCGCTCCCCGGGTGCGACTCGAAGGCGATCCAGCGGCCGTCGGGCGACCAGCTCGGCGCTCCGTCGTACGTACCGGGCTCGCGCGTCACCTGGACCGGCGCGCCGCCCGCCACCGGCATGACGAAGATCTTCGGCAGGTCGAGCCCGCCCGTGGTGGACGAGAAGACCACCGAGCGGCCGTCCGGCGACCAGCTCGCGTCCGTGTGCTCCCCCGCCACGGTGGTCAGTCTGCGCACGCCGCTCCCGTCGGCGTTCATCACGTACAACGCCCAGCGGTCGCTGCCCAGTTCCCGCCGCTGGAAGACCAGAAGGTCGCCGCGCGGCGACCAGTTGGGCTCACGGTTGTCCGTACGGCTCGCGGGGCCGTTCACCAGTCGGGTCTGCTCCGTACCGTCCCGTCTGACCTTCCACAGGGAACCCAGCGCCGACCGGTCGGCGAGTGCCGCCCGCGCGTCCGGGGCCGCCCGCTCCACGCTCTCCTGGAAGACGATCCACTTTCCGTCCGGCGAGAAACTCGGCTCCAGATACCCCGAATTCCCGGGGTGCTCGGTCACCCGCTCCGGCCGCCCGCCCGGACGGAGCACCCAGATCTCGTCCTTGCCCGCCCGGTCGGAGGCGAACGTCACGCCTGCCGAGGGCCGCCAGCTGGAGCCGGGCAGGTTCACCGCCGCCCGGTCGTGCTCGTCCAGCAAGTCGCGGGCGGCCTTGCGGGAGTCCCGGCCGTCCCGGTTTCCCAGGGGCAGTACGCGCAGCGCGGCGGCCCCCTCGTTGTAACCGCCGTGGAAGACCGTGAACAGCAGGGACTTCCCGTCGGGCGCGAACGCCGGATTCTGCGCGCTGCCCTTTCCGGACTCCCGGTGGAGCAGCTCGGCCCCGTCCCCGCGCGTCACCGCGGGCTTCGCGGAGGGGAAGCCCGACGTTCCCGGCGACGGCCGCGCCGGCTCCGACGGGTGGCGCGCCGGCCCCTCCCCGCCACCCCCGCACGCCGTAAGCACCAGGGCTCCGGCGCCCAGCCAGCCCGCGATCCGCCCTCGCCTGCGCATGCGGCAACGTTAGGCGCGCGAACTCCGGTGATTCCACTGGAGTTTGCGACAAAAACGCGGCTGAAGTGACGCGGGCGGAGTTGCCTTCGCATCTTTTTGGGGATGTGGTGATTGCCGTTGTGGGTTAGTGGGAAAGATGGTCGATTTCGGGGACGGCAGGGGCGGACGGGACTTGTGGAAGTGGTCAATGTTTCATTGACAGTTGCTCCGCACGGATGGTTGAGTCGGGCTCGCCGAATAGGGAAGCTCGAATGCCCTTCACCCCACGGGCGGTAAATGAGCTTTCGGAAAGCCCGCTGACCCGGTGCCCAGGCCCAGGAACAGGAGCAAGGAGTGCTTGACGCCCGAAGCGGGCCCCGGCAGGAATTCGACCGGCCGGATACCGATTCACCGGATCTGGTGGTGGACGGCGGACGGGCCCAGGAGGCCGTCGGCGCCGGTGCGCTGAGCGTCCGGGTACCGGGGGACAAGTCGGTCAGTCACCGGGCGCTGCTGGCGGCACTGCTTCCCGGCGCGCCCGAGGTGCTGACGGTGCGCAACGCCAACCTCGGCGGCGCCGTACGGGCCCTGCTCCCGGCGATGCGGGCCCTGGGCGTGGCGGTCGACGTGGACGGCGGCGCGCTGACCGCGCGGCGTGGCGCGTTACCGGTGCCCCAGCGGGTACGGGCCCACCCGGGCGTGACCCGGTGGCCCGAAGGCGTGCCGTACCTGGAGACCGGCGGGTCGAGCGCCGCGGCCCGGCTGCTGATCGGCGTGCTCGCGGGGAGCGGCACCGCCGCGGTGGTGGACGGCGACGAGGTGCTGCGGCACCGGCCGATGGACTGGCTGGTCGATCCGCTGGCCGAGCTGGGCGCGGAGATCGAGTACCTCGGCGAGGACGGCTGCCTGCCCGTATGGGTGAAGGGGCCGGTGTGCCGGCCGGGCCGGACGGTGCAGCTGCGCGTGGGGAGTGCGCAGGCACGGTCCGGGGTCCTGCTGGCCGCGGCGGCCGCGGGACTGCCCGCGACGGTACGGCACCCGGTGCGCTCGCGGGACCACACCGAGCGGATGCTCGCCTCGTTCGGCGGTGTGCTGGACGAGGGGGACGGTGAACTCCGCTGGAGCGGCGAGCCGTTCGATGTGCCGGACGTCATCGACGTGCCGGCCGATCCCTCGCTGGCCGCCTACCCCGTGGCGGCCCACCTGCTGTGGGGCGACGGCGGCACGCTGCGGGTGCCGGGCGTGTGCCTGAACCCGACCCGGACCGGCTTCTTCGAGGTGCTGCGGCGGGCCGGGGCCGATATCGCGTACGAGTACGCGACCGCGTACGGAGACGGAGGAACCGAGGGGGGACGGCCCCGGGGCGGGGAGCCGGTGGGGACCGTGGTGGTCCGAGGGGGGCTGGAGCAGGCCGGGCCCGTCCGGGTGGACGAGCCGTGGCTGCTGCACGCGCTGATCGACGAAGTGCCGCTGCTGGCCGTGGTCGCGGCCCGGCTGCCGGGGACCTCGTGGATCGGATGCGCGCAGGAGCTGCGGTTCAAGGAGACGGACCGGCTGACGACCACGGCGCGGATGGCCGGGGCCTTCGGCGCCCGGGTCGAGGTGGCGGCCGACGGGCTGACTGTGCGCGGCGGGGCGCCGCTGCGCGCCGGTGTGGTGCCGGGCTTCGAGGACCACCGGATCGCCATGGCCGCCGCGACGCTCGCGGGATGCCTGCCGGGGCGCACCACGGTGCGCGGCGGCGCCTGCCACCGCACGTCATTTCCCGACTTCGCCGATGTGCAGCGGGCCGTCGGCGCCCGGATCGCAAAGGACCCCCTGTGATGACGAGTGAGGCGAGTACCGAGGCGCGGTCCACGGGCAGCACCCTGGGGCCGGCCTTCGGCAGCGGCAACGGCCCCTGGCTGTACGCCGAGGACGGCACGGCCTGGTTCGACGGGACCGCGGGCAGCGGCGCGGCGACCCTGGGCCACCAGCACCCGGACGTCATCGCCGCCGTGACGGCCCAGGCCGGGCGGCTGGCCCACACCGGCTGCAAGCTGGGCTCGGACGCCCGCAGGCGGATGATCGAGCGGATCGGCGCGCTGTCCCCGTACGCGGCGCCCGCGGTGCTGCCCACCACGACCGGCGCGGAGGCGGTGGAGTCCGCGCTGAAGATCGCCCGCGCGGCCACCGGGCACCGGGCCGTGGTCGGCTTCCGGTACGGCTTCCACGGCAAGACGGCCGGGGCGCTGGGGCTCACCTGGCGGCCGGAGTTCAAGGCCTACAGCGGGTTCGAGGACGGCGACGGCCGCGCGCCGGCCGTCATCGCGGAGTTACCCGATCCGCGCGAGCCGGGGCCCGGCGACGCGGCCGCGTTCGCGGCCGGGCTGTCCGCGGCGCTGGACGCCGCGGACCGGCGCGGCGGCACCGCGGCCGTGGTCCTGGAACCGGTCCAGGTGACCGAGGGCGTCCTGGACGTGCCGCCGGAGCTGCTGGACGAGATCGCCCGGCAGGCGCACTCCCGTGGCGCGCTGCTGGTACTGGACGAGATCTACACCGGACTGGGCCGGGCCGGGCGGCTGTTCACCGCCGAGCTGATGACGGAGCAGCCGGACCTGACGCTGCTCGGCAAGACGCTGGGCAACGGCTTCCCGGTCGGCGCCGTGGTGGGGGAGCGCGCGGTGGTCGACGCGCTGCCGCCGGGCGTGCAGACCTCCACCTTCTCCGGACACCCGGTCTCCTGCGCCGCCGCCGAAGCCGTCCTGGACGTCGTCG
The DNA here is from genome assembly GCF_008634025.1 of Streptomyces albofaciens JCM 4342. Taxonomy (NCBI): domain Bacteria; kingdom Bacillati; phylum Actinomycetota; class Actinomycetes; order Kitasatosporales; family Streptomycetaceae; genus Streptomyces; species Streptomyces albofaciens. The sequence continues at coordinate 3,923,456 of NZ_PDCM01000001.1, forward strand.
TACGGGAGGACCTGGCCGGCCGGGCGCGGCAGCTGGGGAAACGGCTGCACGCCGACCTGGACGCGCTGGCCGCCCGGCACCCCTGGATGCGGGCGGTCCGTACGACCGGCGCGCTGGCCGCCTTCGACTGCGTACGGGACGGGCGGCCGGATCCGGAACTGGCGCGGGCGGTCACGGGCGGCGCGCTGCGCGGCCGGCTGCTGCTGTTCGGCGGCGGGCCGGAGGGCGCCAGCGTCAAGATCGTGCCGCCGGTGCTGCTGGACGACGAGGGCTACCGGTTCCTGGCCGACGGGCTCGCGGCGGCCGTGGACGCGGCCGCGCCGGACGACGGCCGCCCCGGCGCCTCCACCCGGAACGGTGGCCTCATATGACCTTCCAGCAGCTCGAAAGGGACGTACTGGCGCCGGAGCTGTGCACCGTGTGCGGCGCCTGCGAACTGGCCTGCCCGGCCGGGGTGATCGGCTTCGACGGGCTGGACCCGGTGCTCACCGTGGCCTCCTGGACCGCCGCCGACTGCGGGGAGTGCACCGACTGCCTGGACGTCTGCCCGGGCGCCGACCCCGGCACCCCGGCCGCCGAGGAGCGCCTGTTCGGCCGCACCCGTACCCCCGACGAGCGCTGGACCGGCGTCTTCGAGGAAGTCGTCGCCGGGCACGCGCTGGACCCCGTGGTGTACGAGGCGTCCGCCAGCGGCGGCAGCCTCACCGCGCTGCTCCAGACCGCCATGCGGGTGCTGGGCGTCTCGGCGGTGCTCTCCATGGGGCGGGACGCCGAGCAGCCGTGGCGGGCGGCGCCCGCGCTGGTACGCGACCCCGGCGACCTGGTGGAGACCGCGCAGTCCACGTACCAACTGGCCCCCTACCTCGGCGCGTTGCGCGACCTGATGCTCAAGGAGCCGGACGCCCGGGTCGCCATGGCCGGAGTGGCCTGCCACATCCAGGCGATGCGCAAGCTCCAGGCCATGGACACCGAGATCGGCCGGTGGGCACGCGAGAAGGTCGTGCTCCTGGTCGAGCCCGCCTGTTCGTCCAGCACGCGCCCCGAGGGCACCGCCGCGGTGATCCGGGAACGCGCCCACGTACCGCTGGAGTCGGTGGTGCGGCTGCGCTACCGCGAGGGCGAGTACCCCGGGAACATCGGTATCCGCACGCGGGACGGCGTGGACCACCAGGTGCAGTTCTGGCAGGCGGTCCGGGACTTCGCCGGAAACAAGACGCACCGCTGTCTGTCCTGCGGGGACTGGATGTCGGGGCTGGCCGATGTGAGCGTCAGCGACGGCGACCCGAACATCTTCGCCGCGAGCGTCAGCGGCGAGGGGCAGGCCAAGCACGGCCGGGTGTTCATCCGTACCCGGGCCGGCGCCGAAGCGGTGGCGGCCGGGCGGGAGCGCGGGCTGCTCACCCACGAACCCGTGGACCTGGCGGGCCTCAACCTCGGCCTGGAACGCAAGCGCAACCGGCGGGCCACCTACGAACGCTCCGGCCGTCCGGTGCCGCTGGGGCCGATACCGGGACACCGCGAGGAACTGGAGATCGTGCCGGACGAGCGGTGGATCGCGGCGCCGGAGCCGGAAGGGGAGCGGTGCGGGCAGGGAACGGCGAGGGAGCGGGGAGATGACTGAAGAGGCGGCTGTACGAGGGGTGCCGGAGGCCGCCGCCGTGGGAGCCACGGGTTCCGTGACCCCGCTGCCCGTACGGCAGTTGGTGGCGGACGGGAGTCCGGAGCCGGTTGTCGAGGAGGTGCTGCGGCAGCCCCCGGGGCGCGGCGAGATACGGCTGCGCGCCGAGTGGAGCCTGGTGAGCCCGGGCACCGAACTGCACTATCTGGACCGCTCCGCCCGTACCGGCGAGCGCTACGTCCTCGGATACTGCTCGGCCGGGGTGGTGGACGCGGTCGGCCCGCAGGCCCCCGGGTTCGCCCCCGGTGACCGGGTGATCGCCATGGGCTGGGGCGAGGCCGTGCACAGCGGGGCGGTCACCGTGCCGTACCGGCTGTGCCGCCGGGTCCCGGACGGCCTGGACCTGGCGGACGCGGTGGTGGCGGGGCTGGCCGCGACCGCGGTGCACGCGGTGGACCGGGCCGTGCTGGAGCCCGCGGACGAGGTGGCCGTGGTGGGCGCGGGCATGGTCGGCCAGCTGGTCGCCCAGATCACGGCGGCCCGGGGCGCCCGCACCACCCTGCTGGACCTGCGCCCGGAGCGGCTGCGCACGGCGCCCGCGCTCGGGCTGGCCGCCGCCGACGGGGAGCGCTTCTTCGCGGCGGAGGGCGCGGGCCCCGGGCAGGACGGGCGCGGCGGCCGGTGTGTCTTCCTGTGCGGTACGGGGGACGCCGGGGCCACCGTCGCGGCGGCCGCCCGCTGGGCGGGCCGGGCACCGGGGCGCCCCCGGCTGGTCGGTGTGGGCCGGTTCGCGGCGCACATCGACTTCAGCGTGGAGCTGGGCAACCTCGACATCCGGTACGCGGCCCGCTGCGGCGCCGGATACCGGGACGCCTCGTACGCCCGCGGCCTGACCGAGGTCACGGCGCCGGACGGCGAGGGCACGGTCACCGAGAACCTGCAACGGGCGCTGGACCTGATCGGCTCCGGCGCGATCCGCCCGGCCCTGATGGGGCTGCCGCGCCTCCCGCTGGAACGGGCCGCCGAGGCCTACGCGCGGCTGCGCGAGCGGCCCGCGCACCCCGCCGTCCTCTTCGCCCACGGCCCGGCCGCGGCGCCGGAAGGGAGCGCCGCGCCATGACCACGACGGCGCTGCCCGCCGAAGTGCCCACCGGCCACCGGCCGTTCCCGCCCGCCGAGCAGGCCGGGACCCTGGTGCACCGCTTCCTGGAACAGGCCGCCGCCCACCCCGGGCGCGAGGCCGTGGTCACCCCCGAGGCGCGCTGGACCTACCGGGAGACCGCCGGGCGCGCGGCCCGGGTCGCCGGCTCGCTGACCGCGGCCGGACTGCGGCCCGGCGACCGGGTCGGGCTGCTCTTCTCGCACGGCGCGGAGATGATCGCGGCGCTGCTGGGCGTGCTGCGGGCCGGGCTGTCCTACGTACCGCTGGACGCGGCCTATCCCGAGCCGCGCCTCGCGTTCATGGCCCGGGACGCGGGCGTACGGGCCCTGGTCGCCACCGAACAGCACCTGCCGCTCGCCGGGCGACTGGCGAGCGGGCAGCCGGTGCTGGCGTACGACGCGCTTGTCGCGGGGGACGCGGCGGACGCCGTACGGGCGCACCCCGGCGCAGAGGCGTACGTCCTCTACACCTCCGGCTCCACCGGGCAGCCGAAGCCGGTCGCGCAGCTGCACCGCAACGTGCTGCACCACGCGCGGGTGTGGACCGACGGCCTGGGCATCGGCCCGCTGGACCGGCTCACCCTCCAGTCCGCCTACAGCTGGGACTCGGCGGTGCAGGACACCTTCGCCGCCCTGCTCAACGGCGCGGCCCTGTACCCCGTCGACCTGAAGTCGCTGGGCATCAGTGGGCTGCTGGAGTGGATGGCGGCCGAGGAGATCACGGTCTACCACTCCACGCTGCCGGTATTCCGTGCGCTCGTACGGGCCATGGAGTCGCGGGGCACGGCGCTGCCCGCCATGCGGATGCTCGCCCTCGGCGGGGACACCCTGCACCTGGCCGATCTCGACGCCGCCCGGCGGGCCTTCGCGGCGCACTGCCGGGTGGCGGGGGCGTACGGCTCGACGGAGTGCTCCTGCGCACTGCTGCGGGTCGCCGACCGGGACTACCGGCCGCCGACCGGCGTCTTCCCGCTGGGCTTCCCGGCCGCGGAGACGCGGGTGTGGCTCCAGGACGGGGACGGGCGGCCGGTCGAGGGAGCGGGCGAAGGCGAAATCGTCGTACAGAGCGACTACCTTGCGCCCGGCGCGGTCGCCGACGGGCGGACGTACCGTACCGGCGACCTCGCCCGGCGGCTGGCGGACGGCACCCTGCTGCTGATCGGCCGCCGCGACTTCCAGGTGAAGATCTCCGGAATCCGGGTGGAGACCGGAGAGGTGGAGAGCGCGCTGAAGGAACTGCCCGGGGTGCGCGAGGCGGTGGTGATGCCGTTCACCGACCGGCTCGGCGAGCGGCAGCTGGCGGCCTACCTGGTGGCGGACGACGGGGCGCGCACCGCACCCGCCGTCCTGCGGGCGGCGCTGCGCGGGGTGCTCCCCGACCACGCGGTGCCCACCGCGTACGTGCTGCTCGACGCGCTGCCGCTGACCCCCAACCACAAGATCGACCGGGCCGCGCTGCCCGACCCGCTCGCGGCCCGGGTAACCGGACCGGCCGCCGGCGCGCGCGGCGCCGGGCCGCTGGAGCGCGCCGTGGCCGAGGCGTGGCGCGAAGTCCTCGGCACCGACGCGGTCTCGCTGGACGACAACTTCTTCGACCTGGGCGGGACGTCCCTGCGGGTGGCCGCCGTCCACGAACGGCTGACCCGCACCGTCGCGCCCGGACTGCGGATGACCGACCTGTACCGGGCCCCGACCGTCCGGAGCCTGGTGCGGCTGATCGGCAGCGGCCAGGAGGACTCCGCGGCGGGCACCGCGCGGGGCGCCCGCCGGCGCGCCGCCGCCCGGGGCGGTACCCGCCGGGCCGCGGCCCGCACACGCCCCGCCGGCCCGCCGCCGCACCCCCAGCAACCAGCAGGAGGAACCAGTGACTGACCGTCCTTACGCCGATCCCGCCGCGGCGGACGGCGCCGACCTCGACGGCCGGATCGCCGTCGTCGGCCTGGACTGCCGGCTGCCGGGCGCCCCCGACCACCACGCGTACTGGCGGAACCTGCTGGCGGGCACCGACCAGATCCGCGACGTGGACGAGGAGGAACTCGTCGCGGCCGGGGCCGACGACCGGACCCTGGCCGACTCCCGCTACGTACGCCGGGCCGCGACGGTCGAGGACGCGGACCTCTTCGACGCCTCGTTCTTCTACCTCAGCGCCCGCGAGGCCGAGCGGATGGACCCGCAGCTGCGGCTGTTCCTCCAGTCCTCGTGGAAGGCGCTGGAGCACAGCGGCCACGACTCCGAGCAGTACGAGGGCCGTATCGGCGTCTTCGCGGGCGCGCTGACCAGCACGTACCTGCTGAACAACGTGCTGACCGGGGAGCAGGGCTTCGCCGGTTCGCTGCCCAGGATGCGCCAGGACCCGGCCACCCTGATGGGCAACGACCCCAACTACCTGGCCACCCGGGTCTCCTACCACCTCAACCTCACCGGCCCCAGCATCTCCGTACAGACCGCCTGCTCCACCTCGCTCGTCGCGGTGCACCAGGCGGCACAGAGCCTGCTGGCGCAGGAGTGCGACGTGGCGCTGGCCGGCGGGGTGGCGCTGCGCTTCCCGCAGGAGGCCGGATACCGGCACGAGACCGACGGGATCGCCTCGGCGACCGGCACGGTGCGGCCCTTCGACGCGGGCGCGGACGGCACGGTCTTCGGCAACGGCGTCGGCGTGGTGGTGCTCAAGCGGCTGGCGGACGCCCTCGCCGAGGGCGACACCGTCTGGGCGGTGCTGCGCGGCTCTGCCGTCGGCAACGACGGCGCCGACCGGGTCGGTTACACCGCGCCGGGCGTCACCGGCCAGGCCGCCGTCCTGGCCGAGGCGCTGGCCGTGGCGGACGTGGACCCCGCGACCGTCGGCTATCTGGAGGCCCACGGTACGGGCACGAAGATGGGCGACCCCATCGAACTGGCCGCCGCCGCGCAGTCCTACCAGGTGGACGGCGCGCCACCGCTGACGATCGGGTCGGTGAAGGCCAACCTCGGCCATCTGAGCACCGCGGCCGGTGTCGCCTCGCTCATCAAGTGCGTGCTGATGCTGCGGCACCGCACGCTGGTGCCCACCCCGCACTTCACCGAGTGGAACCCGCGGTGCGAGGTCGCGGGCACCCGCTTCCGCGTCGGAACCGAGGTCGAGCCCTGGGAGCCGGGGACGGAGGGTGATCCGCTGCGCTGCGCGGTCACCTCCACCGGCATGGGCGGCACCACCGCGCATGTCGTTCTGGAGGAGGCCCCGGCGCCGGAAGCGGCGGTGCGGCCGGCTGCCCCCGTGGTGCTCCTGCCCGTCTCGGCCAAGTCCCCGGCCGCGCTGGAGACCGCACGCCGGGAACTGGCGGACCACCTGGAGGCCACGGCGCCCGGAACACCGGAGGCGCTCGGCGACGCCGCCCTGGAAGACACCGCCCTGGAAGACGCCGCCCACACCCTCGCCACCGCCCGCCGTACGTTCAACTACCGCGCCGTGCTGACCGTCCCGGACCGCGAGACCGCCGTACGCGCGCTCCGCAGCGGCGATCCGCGCTTCACCCACCAGGACTCCGGGCAGCCCGCCGACCGGCCCGTGGTGCTCCTCTTCCCCGGCCAGGGCGCCCAGCACCCCGGCATGGGCCAGGGCTGGTACCAGCACCTGCCGGTGTTCCGCGAGGTGCTGGACGAGTGCGCCGAACTCCTGGAACCCCACCTCGGCCTGGACCTGCGGGACGTCCTCCACCCGCGGCTGCGGGAGTACACCGGCACCCCGCACGACCTCAACCGCACCCGGCTGACCCAGCCCGCGCTGTTCGTGGTGGAGTACGCGCTGGCCCGGCAGTGGATGGCCTGGGGCGTGCGCCCGGCCGCGCTCATCGGGCACAGCGTCGGCGAGTACGTGGCCGCCACCCTCGCCGGGGTCTTCCGGCTCCCCGACGCCCTGCGGGTGATCGCCGAGCGCGGCCGGCTGGTGGACGAACTGCCCGGCGGAGTGATGGCGGCGGTCATGCTGCCGCCCGCCGAACTGGCCCCGTACCTCGAAGAGGACGGCGAGGTCGCGCTCGCCGCGGTCAACGAACCCGCGGTGTGCACCGTGGCCGGCCCCAAGGACGCGGTCCGCGCGCTCACCACCCGGCTCACCGCCGACGGCGTCGCCCACCGGAAGGTCGTCACCTCGCACGCCTTCCACTCGGCCATGATGGACCCGGCCGTCGGCCCGCTCACCGAACTGCTGCGCGGCGTCCCGCTGCGCCGCCCCGAGATCCCGTTCCTGTCCAACCGGACCGGCACCTGGATCACCGACGAGGAGGCCACCGACCCCGCGTACTGGGGGCGGCACCTGCGCGAGACCGTACGGTTCGCGGACGACGTGGCCACCGTGCTGGACGGCGAGCCCCCGGTCTTCCTGGAGGTGGGGCCGGGCCAGACGCTGGCCACCTTCACCCGGCGGCACCCGGACCGGGAGACCGGCGTACCGGTCGTCACCTCCGCGGCCCGCGGACGGGACGCCGGTGCCGACCTGACCGCGGTGACCGCCGCGCTCGGCCGGCTGTGGGCGGCCGGCCTGCCGGTGGACTGGCAGGGGTACTACGCGGACCGCGGGTGCCGCCGGGTGCCGCTGCCGACGTACCCCTTCGAAGGCACCCGCTACTGGGTCGAGCCCGGCACCGGCACGCTGACCGGCGCGAGCGGCGGCTCCGGGAACGGGGTGCGCAAGCTCCCCCTGGACGAATGGTTCTCCGCCCCGGTCTGGCGCCAGGCCGTGGGCACCCTCGACGCGCCCGCCGAGCCGGGCGCCGACCCCGTGCTGCTCTTCGCCGACGCGGAGGGCACGGCCGCCCGGATCGCCGCGCACGCCTGCGCGGGGGAGGTGCTGACCGTACGGGCCGGTGCGGCGTACGGGCGGGACGGTGACACCTGGACGCTGCGGCCGGACTCCGAGGAGGACCACGCCCGCCTCGTCGCCGACCTGCTGGCCGAGGAGCGGCTGCCGGACCGGATCCTGCACGCCTGGTCCACCGCCCCGCTGCCCGCCGAACGCGGCAGGGAACGCTTCGAGACCGCCCAGCGGCACGGCCTCTACAGCCTGATCGCCCTGGTCAAGGCGCTCAGCGAACACGGCGTCACCAAGCCGCTCCAGCTCGACCTGATCAGCGCGGGCGCCTACGCCGTCAGCCCGGCCGAACCGGAACCGGCGGCCGAACTGGCCCCGCTCGCCGTCGCCGCCCGGGTCATCGGCCAGGAGCACGGCAACATCGGCGCCCGCCACTTCGACCTGCCGGCCGCCGTGGACGAGCGCTCGCTGCGCACGCTGGCCGCCGAACTGGCCGGACAGCGCCGCCCCGAGGTGGCCACCACACTGCGCGGCGCCACCCGCTGGATCACCGACCTGGAGCCGGTACGCGCCGACTGGACCGCCAAGGCCGTCTCCCGTCTGCGCGAGGACGGCGTCTACCTGATCACCGGCGGTCTCGGCGAGATCGGTGCCACGATCGCGCGGTGGCTGCGCCGCGAGTGCCCCGGCGCCCGCCTGGCGCTGCTCACCCGCGACCCGCTGCCCGACCGCGCGGAGTGGGACGCGTGGCTGGACACGCACGACGAGGACGACGGGACCTCGCTGCGCATCACACGGCTGCGGGCCCTGGAGGACGGGGGCGGCGAGCCCTTCCTCGTCCACGCCGACGTGGCCGACGAGGACGCGCTGCGGGCCGCGGTGGAGCAAGTGACCGGCCATTTCGGGGGCTTGCACGGCGTCGTGCACGCGGCGGGACTGCCCAGCGAGCAGTGGGACCGGGCGATCACCGCGGCGAGCGCCGAGCAGTGCCAGTGGCACTTCGCGCCCAAGGCCCACGGCCAGATCGCCCTGGAAAAGGTCCTGACCGGCCACGACGTGGACTTCGTACTGCTGCTCTCCTCGCTGGCCGGTGTGCTCGGCGGGCTGCGCCTGCTCGGGTACGGCGCGGCCAACCACTTCATGGACGCCGCCGCCGAGCGGGCCAACCGCGGCCTGGACCGTACGGTGTGGATCAGCGCGGCCTGGGACGTGTGGCAGCACCACCAGGACGAGAAGCGGGCGATCTCCGCGATCGGCCGCAGCATGGACGACAAGGCGATCCAGCCGGACGAGGGCCTGGAGGCGATCCGCCGCCTGCTGACCCTGCGGGATGTCTCCCATGTCGCCGTGTCCACCTGGGACATCGGGCACCGGCTGGACCAGTGGGTGCGCGACGAGCGGATCGCCCGGCCGACGGCGGGCGCCGCCGCGGCCGTGGCCGACACCGACGGGCACGAGGCGGCGGACGACCTCGTCGGGCAGGTGGCGCGGCTGGTGCGCGGCGCGCTCGGCGCCGAGGACATGCCGCTGGACGGGGACATCTTCGAGTTCGGCGGCGACTCCCTGCTGATCGTGCGGCTGCTGTCGGACCTGCGGGACCAGTTCTCGGTGGAGGTGCCGCTGGCGGACGTGCTCGGCGAGCCGACGCCCGCCGCCCTGGCCGCGCTCGTACAGACGCGGCTGGACGCGCGGACGGAGGCCGCCGCGGGCGCGGCCGACGCGCCCGCCGGGGACACCGGCGACGACATCGAGGCGCTGGCCGCGCAGTTGGCCGCACTCGACCCGTACGACATCGAACACCTGCTGGCCGAGGTGCGGCAGGACGGCCCAACCGACCGGGACCGGCAGGAACAGGAGCGCTGACCGTGGACTTCAGCCTGATCTTCTTCTCCGGGGACGAGAAGAACAAATACCGCTTCGTGCTCGACGCGGCCCGCTACGCGGACGAGAACGGCTTCACCGCCATCTGGACCCCGGAGCGGCACTTCCACCGTTTCGGCGGCCTCTACCCCAACCCCTCCGTACTCGGCGCGGGCCTGGCCATGCACACCCAGCGCCTCCAGATCCGGGCCGGCAGCGTCATCCTGCCGCTGCACAGCCCGATCCGGGTCGCCGAGGAGTGGGCGGTCGTCGACAACCTCTCCCGTGGACGGACCGGGATCGCCCTGGCCACCGGCTTCAGCCCGCTGGACTTCGCCATCCGGCCGGAGGGCTGGCCCGACCGCAGGCAGCGCACCTTCGACGCGGTGTCCACCATCCGCGAACTGTGGGAGGGCGCACCGGTCTACGTCCAGGACGGCCTCGGGAACCACGTCGAGGTGGAGCTGCACCCGCAGCCCGTCCAGCCCGAACTGCCCATCTGGCTGACCTGCACCAAGAGCGTGGAGACGTTCGAGACGGCCGGACGGCTCGGCTGCAACGTGCTGACCGCGCTGATCGACATGACCAACGAGGAGCTGGAGGAGAAGCTCGCCCTCTACCACAAGACCCTGGAGGAGTACGGGCACGATCCCGAGAGCACCACGGTCACGCTGATGCTGCACACCTTCATCGGCACCGACCTGGACGAGGTCCGGGAGACCGTCTGGCCCCCGTTCAGCGACTACCTGCGCTCCTTCTTCACCGTCATCGACTCGCAGAAGAAGAACCTGGCGCCCGGCGCCGGGGTCCGCGACATCTCGGCCGACGACCAGGACGAACTGATCAAGTTCGCCTTCGACAAGTACTTCGAGAAGGGTGCGCTGCTCGGCACCCCGGACTCCTGCGCGGCGGTGGTCGACCGCTTCCAGGGCATGGGCGTCAACGAGATCGCCTGTCTGATCGACTTCGGCGTCGACGAGGACCTCGTCGTGCAGAGCCTGAGCCACCTCAACGAACTCCGGAGGCGCTACGCATGACCACCGCCCCCTCCCGCGCCGACCTCGTCGCCGGGCTCACCGGCCTGACCCCCGGCCAGCGTGCGCGCCTGCGCGACCGGATCCCCCAAGTGCTGGCGGAGCAGCGGCGGTTGTCCCCGGGGCAGCGCCGCCTCTGGCTCACCCGGCAGCGGCTGCCCGGCCGGCCGGTGGACGTCGTCTGCCAGGCCGTGCACCTCACCGGCGACCCGGTGGACCTGGACCTGCTCGCCGAGCGGGTACGCGGCTTCGCGGCCCGGCACGAGGCGCTGCGCACCACCTTCGAGGAGGGCGGCTCGGGCCTCCGCCCGGTGGTGCACGAGGAACTGCCGCCCCAGGTGGACCGTACCCGCTGTGCCGATGCCGACGAAGCACACCGGCTCGCCCGGGAGCTGGCCGCCGAGCCGTTCGACCTGGCGGCCGGGCCCCTGCTGCGGGTCACCCTCGCCGAAGGGCCCGCGCCCGACGAGGCGTGGCTGCTGGTCGTGGTGCACAACCTCGTCTTCGACGCGTGGTCCTTCGAGCTGCTGCTGGACGAACTGGCCCGCCCCGCCGACGCCGAGCCCGCCGCCGCGCCCGCCTTCAGCGACTACACGCGCGAGCTGCGGCAGTGGCTCGGCAGCCCGGCGGGCCGGGAAGCGGCCGCCTACTGGGCCGGTGAGGTGGCCGACGCGCCGCCGCCCCTGCCCACCGACCGGCCCCGCCCCGCCGACGGCACCTCGCGCCAGGGCGGCCGGGTCGGCTTCACGGTGTCCCGTGCCGTCACCGAGGCGATCGCCGCGGCGGCGCAGCGCGAGGCGGCCACCGCGTACGCCGGATGGCTGGCCGTGGCCTGGGCCGCGCTGGCCGAGTTCGGCGGCCGGCCGGACGTCCTGCTCGGCACGTTCACCGCGGGCCGCGACCGGCCCGGCACCGCCGAGGTGGTCGGCTACCTGCTCAACGTGCTGCCCGTACGGCTGCGGGACGCGGGCGACGGCTCGCACGCCGCCCGCGTCCGCGCGGTCCGTACGGCCACCCGCGCCGGGCTCCGGCACGCCGCGTACCCGGGCGAACTGGTCGCCGCGGAGGTACGGCCCGCCCGGGTGCCGGGCGACCACCCCCTGCTCGACGCCGTCTTCGTCTTCGACAACCTCGGCGAGGGCGGCCGGGAGATCCAGGGCGCCCGCGCGGACACCGCCGACCTCGACAAGGGCACCGCCCGCTACGACCTGACGCTGGCCGTCTACCCCGGCCCGGAAGGGACCGAGGGCTGGTTCGAGTACGACAGCGAACTGTACGACGAGACCACCGTGCGCCGCCTGGCCGAGCGGTTCACGGCCCTGGCCGAGGCGGCGGCCGGCGCGGACGGAGGCCCGCAGTGACCACCGCACGGCTGTGTGCCCCCGCCTACGAGCTGGGCGAGTACGCCGACCCCGTCACCGAGCTGCCGGAACTGCTGGCGGACCCGGACACCGCGGCCCGGCTGACCGCCCCGGCCGCCGGGTTCGACACCTACCACTGGTCGGACGGGCAGGTGGTGGAGCTGATGGCCGCCGCCGCCCGGCGCACCCTGGGCGAGGCCGGGGTGCCGGGCGACGAGGTCGACCTCGTCCTGCTGGCCACCGACTCGCTGCCGCGCGACCGCTCGGCCCACCGGGACGTGGCCGAACTGCTCCGGGACATCGGGCTGACCCGCGCCACCGCGAGCACGCTCGGCCTGATGGACTGCGCCACCGCCATGGCCGCCGTGGGAACCGCCGCCTCCCTGGTCCGCGACGGCAGCGCCCGCCACGTCCTGGTCGTCACCGGCGACCTGGCCGACCACGCCACCGGCGGCGAACGGGTCGTCGCGGGCGGCGCGGCCATCGCCAGCGACGCCGCCGCCACCGCCCTCGTGTCGGCCACCGCGGCCGGGCTGCCGGTGCTGGGCATGGCCCACCACGCCGCCCCGGAGACCCTTTCCGGGGAGCCCGCGCGGCAGCAGCTGGCGGCCCGGATCGCCGCGCACCGCGAACTGTTCGCCCGGCTCGCGGAGCGGCACCCGGTCCGGCCCGAGGAGGTGCGGGCCGTCCTGCCCAGCAACTTCGCGCGCAACGTGCTGGAGATCTACCTGTCCGATGTCGGCTACGGCGGCGACCGGCTCGCCCTGGGCAACGTCGGCCGGATCGGGCACTGCCTCGGCAGCGACCCGTTGATCAACCTCGCGGACCGGCTCGCGGAGGCCAAGGCCGCCGGGGAGGAGGAGGCGGACGGGCCGGAGGACCGGCTCGTGCTGCTCGGCGCGGGCATCTCCCACCTGGCGGCCGTGCTGCTGGGGGCGCGCCCGCTGCCGGCCGGGGAGGGAGCCGGGTGAGCGCGGCAGGCGCGGCCTATGTGAACGGCTGCGCCGCGGAGTTGGGCGCGATCCGCCGTAAGGTCGCCGAACTCCCCGAGTACGCGGCCGGGCCGCCGGCCGCGGGCACCGGCTTCGCCGAGTACCGCGAGGCCGGGGGCGGCATCCTCGACCTCCTCGGCCCGGCCGTGCGCCATGCCCTGGACGCCTCCGGTACCGACCCGGCCACGGTGGACACGGTGCTGCTCGCGACCGAGTCGCTGCCCGCCGACGGCCCGGACCGGCCCGCCCTCACCGGCCTGCTGGACGCTCTCGGCCTGCGCCGCGCCTACCCGCTGACGCTGGGCCTGGCCGACTGCTCCACCGCCGTCGCCGCCTTCGACATCGCGGCGTCCCTGGTGCGGACCGGCGCTTCCCGCACGGTGCTGGTGGCGTCCGGGGACCTGGTGCGTACGGTGCTGCCGGGCGGCCGGGTCGTGCTGGGCGGTACGGCGGTCGCCGGGGACGCGGCCGCCGCGGCCGTGGTCTCCGGGCGGCGGTACGGCTGGGAGCTGCTCGGCGGGGCCCGCAGGTTCGCCCGCGAAGCCGTCGATGCCGCCACGCCCGGCCACCGGATGCTGGCGCAACTGGCCATGTACCAGGAGGTGTTCGCGGACCTGTGGACGGCCACGGGGCTGACGGCGCGGAGCCTGGGGACCGGCGCCGTGCTGCCCAGCAACCTCGCCCGGGACACCCTGCGCACGTTCCTGGGCGAGGCCGGAATCGCCGACGCCCAGATGTATCTGGACAACGTGCCGCGTATCGCGCACTGTCTGGGCAGCGATCCGCTGATCAATCTCGCCGACCGTACGGCCCAGGGCGCCGAGCCGTCCCCCGTCGTACTGCTCGGCACCAGCGCGGTGCACGCCGCCGCCGTTCTACTACGTCCCGTGGAGGAATGAACACATGCCGACGGCAGAGGAGAGGACCGCCGGAATCTGGCGGGAGATCCTGGACCTGGACCACGGGACCCCCATCGGCCCGGAGGACGACTTCTTCGCCCTGGGCGGCACGTCCCTCCAGGCCATGTCCCTGGTGCAGCGGCTGCGCGAGGAGTTCGGCGCTCCGGTGGCGCTGAGCGCGCTGCTGGCGGACGCCTCGCTGCGGGCCGTCACCGCCGCGGTGACGGCGGACGGAGCCGGGCACGAGGAGACCGCCCGGCCGTGAAGATCCAGTCTGTGGCCGCCCTGCGGCAACTCCCGCCCCGCGCCCGGGCGGTGATGGGCGCCAACCTGGTCAGTTCGGTGGGCACCGGACTGGTCCAGCCGTTCCTGGTCCTGTATCTGACCCGGGTGCGCGGGCTGCCGGTCGGCGCCGCCACCGCCGTCATCTCGGTGATCGCGGTGGCCTCGCTGCTGGGCGGCCCGCTGGCCGGACGGCTGGCCGACGGCCGCTCGCTGCGCGCCACGGCCGCCGCCGCGATGACCCTCGCCGCCCTCGGCACGGCCTCCTTCGCCCTGGTCACCGGGGTGGGCGGCGCGGTGCTCGCCGGGTCGGCCTACGGACTGGCGTACGGCGCGATGGTCTCCATATGGAACACCGCCATCGCCCGGAGCGTGACGGGGGAAGCCCGGTCCACCGCGTTCGGGCTCCAGTTCGTCGGGCTCAACGCGGGGGTCGGGCTCGGCGGCCTGCTCGGCGGGATCTTCGCCTCGACGGCCGATCCGGGCCGCTTCCAGCTGCTGTACGTCGGTGACGGCCTGTCGTTCCTGGTGGCCGGCGCCGTCCTCGTCCTCGCGGTGGGGCGGCGGACGCAGCAGCCGGACACCGCCGCGACGGAACCCGCCGCCGGGCCCCGCGGCTACGCCGTCGTCCTCCGGGACCGCGCGCTGCTCAAGGTGCTCGCCTTCACCGTCGCGCTGATGGTGGTGGGGTACGGACAGCTGGAGTCCAGCATCCCCGGGCTGGTCGCGGTGCGCGGCATGGACGCGCGGATCATGGCCTGGGGGTTCGTGGCCAACACCTGCTGCATCGTGCTGATCCAGTTCGCGGCGGTGACCCGTATCTCCCGCTCCCGGCCCGCCGTCCTGCTCGCCGGCACGGCTGGGAGCTGGGCGGCGAGCTGGCTGCTGCTCCTGCTGGCCACCGTCGGCGGCGGTACGGCGGTACAGGCCGCGCTGGTGATCGTCGCGCTGGCGGTGTTCGCCGTGGGCGAGGCGCTGCTGGCCGTGGCGCTGCCCACCCTCGTCAACTCCCTGGCGAGCGACCCGGTGCGCGGCCGGTACAACGGCGCGTATTCCGCGGCCATGTCGGTGGGCCTGGTCGTGGGCCCGCTGCTCGGCGGCCGGCTGCTCACCGGCGGACAGCCGTGGCTGCTCGCCGTGGTGCTGGGCGCGGGCTGCGTGGCGTGCGCCGGGGCGGCCCTGCGGCTCGGGCGGCTGCACGGCCCGGCGGACAGCGTGCGGACGGCCGCGCCGCAGCAGCCGGGCGTCCGGCACACCGGTGATCCGTACGAGAACGAGAACGAGCCGCAGCGGCTGGGCTCCGGGGGTGGACGATGACGGTCGTGCACGAGATCTTCCGGCAGCGGGCGGCGGAGCGCCCGGACGCCACCGCACTGCTCCACCGTGAACGGGCCGTGAGCTACCGGACGCTGGACCGCGCCTCGGACGCCTACGCGGCCGAACTCGCCGCGGCAGGAGTGCGGGCGGGGGACATCGTGCCCGTCCTGATGCCGCGCTCCCCGCGATACGTGGCGACCGTCCTGGCGATCCTCAAACTCGGCGCCGCCTACGCGGCCCTGGACCTCCGCTGGCCCGCGCCCAGGATCGCGGAACTGACACGGCGGGCGGACGCCCGGCTGATCGCCGCCGCCCCCGGACACCGGCCCGGGACCGCGCCGGCCTCCGTCTGGGTGCCCGGCACGGACCTGGAGGAGGCCGCCGCCACCGGCGACGCCCCGCCTCCGGTGCCCGTACAGGAGACGGACACCTGCTGCGTCTTCTTCACCTCCGGCAGCACCGGCCGCCCCAAGGGCGTCCTCTCCCCGCACGCCGGAACGGTACGGCTGTTCACGGCCGAACCGGCCGCCCGCTTCGCCGACCTCGGCCCGGACACGGTCTGGCCGCAGGCCGCCCCGCTGCCCTGGGACGCCGCCTCCCTGGAACTGTGGGGAGCGCTGCTGAACGGGGGCACCTCCGTGCTGGTGGACGAGCCCTACCTGACGGCGGACGGGCTGCGCGGCCTCGTACGCCGGGCGGGCGTGAACACCCTGTGGCTCACCGCCTCGCTGTTCAACCTGCTCGTGGAGGAGGACCCGGACTGCTTCCACGGGGTGCGGCAGCTCATGGTGGGCGGCGAACGGCTCTCGCCCGAACACGTCCGCCGCTTCGTACGGGCGCACCCCCGCATCACCCTGGTGAACGGCTACGGCCCCGTGGAGACCACGGTCTTCGCCACCACCCACCGGATCACGGCTGCCGACATCGCCGACGACCGGGCTCCCGACGATCGGGCCCCTGGCCCGCAGATCCCGGTGGGCCGCCCCGTCGGACGGACCGAAGTCTTCGTCCTCGACGAGGCATCGCGGCCGGTCCCGCCGGACACCACCGGCGAGATCTGCGTCGCGGGCGCCGGCCTGGCCCGCGGCTACCTCGCCGACCCGGAGCAGACCGCGCGCAGCTTCGTCGACATCCCGCTGGACGGCGCCGTCCGCCGTGTCTACCGCACCGGCGACCTGGGCTTCCGCTCCGCCGACGGCACCCTGCACTACGCGGGCCGCCGCGACCGCCAGGTCAAGGTGCACGGACACCGCATCGAGCCGGGCGAGGTGGAGGCCGCGGCGGCCCGGGTGCCCGGGGTGCTCCGGTGCGCCGTCGTCCCGCTGATGACGGACGGGAGGTGCGTGGGGCTGGCCGCCGCGTACACGGCGCGCGACGACCGGGAACCGGTGAGCGCGGAGACGGTGCGCCGCGCGCTGGCCGAGCGGCTGCCGGAGTACCTGGTGCCACGGCGACTGGCCGCCGTGGACGCCTTCCCGCTGACCGACAACGGCAAGCTGGACACCGCCGCGCTGCTGGACCTCATCACGGCGCGCGCGGAAGCGGCCCGGCCACGGGCCGACGCGCGTCGGCTTCGCGATGCCGAAGACGGCCCGGTGGCGGGCCATGTGACCGCGGCCTTCGCGGAGATCCTGCGCCGGGACCCGGACGACGTGCCCCCCGACGCCTCCTTCTTCGAACTGGGCGGCACCTCGCTGGACGGCGCCCGGCTGTGCGTCCGCATCGGCGGGCGCACCGGCGTCCCCGTACCGGCCTCCGTACTGATCGCGGGCCCGACCGTACGCGACCTGGCGCAGTGGATCGAGAAGCGGCAGGCGGAGCCGGGGGAGCGCGCCCGGACCCTGCCCACAGGCCCGCTGCCGCTGCTCCCCGTCCAGAGCGGCTTCCTGTACGAGCAGCAGCTCGACCCGGCCGACACCTCGGCGCACTGCGTCCTGCTGTGGCGGGTGACCGGTGCCTTCGACCCGGAGGCGTTCCGGGCCGCGGCGGACGACGTGCACCGGCGCCACGAGTCGCTGCACGCCCGCTACGTCTTCGACCGCCGCCCGGTGGCGCTCCTGGACGGCCCGCCGGCACCGGTGGACGTACGGGTCCTCGAACCGGCCGGGGACGAGGCGGCCGCGCTCACGGCCGTACACACCGAACTGCACCGGCCGCTGGACATCGGCTCCGGGACCAACTGGCGGTGCGTCATGGTGCCGTCGGCGGCCGGTGCCTGCTGGTGGCTGGGCATCGTCGTGCACCACATCGCCTTCGACGGCGGCTCCGCACGTCCGCTGGCCGAGGACCTGTCGGCGTCCTACGCGGCCCGGCTGCGCGGCGAGGAGCCCCGGAGCGCGCGCCCCGCCCCGCTGGCGGCCGTCCTGGCCGGCCACCGTGCACAGGTGAACGGGCACACCGGCGAGGAGCAGCGCGCGTACTGGCGTAGCGAACTGACCGGCGTGCCGCCGCTGACCCTGCCGTCCCCCGAGACGCCCTCCGAAAGCGCGGCGCCCTCTTTCACCCTCTCCGCCACCGAGTACGCGGCCTTGGAAGAACGTGCCCGGCGCCACGGCAGCACCCGCTTCGCGGTGCTCCTCGCGGCCTACGCCGAAGCCCTGGCGACCGTCAGCGGGCAGCGCGATCTGGCGGTGGGCGCGCCCGTCGCCAAGCGCTACCACCCGGACACCGCGGACGCGGTCGGCTGCCTGATCGACGTGGTCTGCTTCCGGATGCGCCCGGCCGGGGACGGCACGGCGGGCGCGCTGCCCCGCCTCCTGGAAGGCATCCACGCCGGTCTGGCCGCTCAGGACGTGCCGTTCGAGGAGGTGGTACGGCTGGCCGCCGACCCGGCACGGGACCGGACCCGGCACCCGCTCTTCCAGACGATGTTCGCGCTCCAGGAGGGGCCGCCGCAGCGCCTGGACCTGGCGGGCTGCGTGGCCGAGCCGGTACGGGAACCGGAACCGCGGGCGGTGCACGAACTGGAGGTGGAGGTGTGGCCGGACGGCGCGGACGGCGCCGAGGTGGTCTTCGGGCACCGGCCGGACCAGGTGTCCGCCGCGTTCGTGGCCCGGTTGGCCACCGCGTACCACCGCGTCCTGCGGCAGCCGGACCGGCCGTGAGCGGGCGGACCGGCACGGTGCGCGGCGGCGTGGACGGGATGGACGGCCCGGCCCGCCACCGGTCCCGTATCCACGAACTGGACCGGGACATCGCCCGGCTCATCCGCCTGCGCACCGCCGAGGACCGCCGCCTCCAGGACGCCCGCCGCGCCGCGGGGCGTCCCCGTACGGATCTGGCCTGGGAGAACGCCGTACTGCGCGGATACCAGGAGGCGCTGGGCCCGGCCGGCGCGCAACTGGCCCTGATCCTGCTGGCGCTGGGGCGCAGCACCTCCCCGGGGCCGGCAGTGGAACCGGAGGAACGGAAGAAGGAACCGGAAGAGCGGAAGAAGGAGCACACCAGCACATGACAGCGCCCGAACGCGGCTACGCGGACTACCAGTACCAGATCTACGTGCAGGGCCTCCGGGACACCGTCCCGCCCTTCACCACCGACCTCAGCGCCCTGGAGGACGTGGCCCGCGACCGCCTCGGCCCCAAGCCCTACTGGTACATCGCCGGCGCGGCCGGCACCGGCGCCACCGCGCGCGCCAACCGCGCCGCCTTCGACCGGCACCGCATCGTCCCGCGCATGCTGCGCGACGCCACCGCCCGCGACCAGCGCACCACCGTACTGGGCAGCGAACTGCCCGCCCCCGTCCTCCTCGCACCGATCGGGGTGCAGTCCCTGGTCCACCCGGAGGGCGAGCTGGCCACCGCCCGCGCCGCCGCGGCGACCGGCGTGCCGATGGTGCTGAGCACCGCCGCCTCGCACACCATCGAGGAGGTCGCCGAGGCCAACGGCGACGGGCAGCGCTGGTTCCAGCTGTACTGGCCGCACGACGACGAGGTGACCGCCAGCATCCTCAAGCGGGCCCGCGCGTCCGGCTACACGGCCCTGGTCGTCACCCTGGACACCTGGCAGCTCGCCTGGCGCCCGCACGACCTCGATCAGGCCCACCTGCCGTTCCTGCGCGGCGGCGGGGTCGCGATCCCGCTGTCCGACCCGGTCTTCCGCTCCCGGCTGGAGCGGCCGGTCGAGGAGGACCCGCAGGGCGCGGCCATGCACTGGCTGCCGATCTTCAGCGGCAAGGCGCACACCTGGGACGAGCTGGGATTCCTGCGCGAGCACTGGGACGGGCCGATCGTCCTGAAGGGCATCGTGCACCCCGGGGACGCGCGCCGGGCGGTGCGGGCCGGGATGGACGGCATCGTGGTGTCCAACCACGGCGGCCGGCAGGTGGACGGGGCGGTGGCCGCGCTGGACGCGCTGGTCGACGTGGTGGCGGAGGTCGGCACCGAGACGGAGGTGCTCTTCGACTCCGGTGTCCGCGGCGGCGCCGACGTGTTCAAGGCGCTGGCCCTGGGCGCCCGGGCGGTGCTGCTGGGACGTCCGTACGTCTACGGGCTGGCCCTCGGCGGCGCCGCGGGCGTCGAACACGTCGTACGCGGCCTGCTCGCGGACTTCGACCTGACGATGGGCCTGTCCGGCTGCACGACGCTCGCGGACATCGGCCCGGACACGCTGCACGCGGGCGACGGAGGGGAGGTGCGGCGGTGAACCGGCGGGCACGGAAGACCGGTTGGATCGCGCTGGCCCTCACCGGAGCCTGCGCGCTGGCGTTCCAGGCCGCGCCCGGCCCGGCCCCGGCCCCCGAGGACGGCGCCTGGCCGCCGGACACCGGCAAGGGCCCCTGCGCGGTCGGCAGGACCACCGACGTAGGGGCACGCATGCGGGACGGCACCGTGCTGCGGGCGGACGTGTACCGGCCGCGCACCGAGGAGAAGGTGCCGGTGATCCTGATGCGCACCCAGTACGGCAAGGAAGCGGCCGAGGTCCAGCCCTCCAGCTACCAGTCCCCGGAGTGGTTCGCCTCGCACTGCTACCTCGTCGTGGTGCAGGACGTGCGCGGCCAGTACGCCTCGGACGGCGACTTCTACGAGTTCGCCAACGAGGGCAAGGACGGCTACGACAGCGTGGAGTGGGCGGCCCGGCTGCCCGGCTCCAACGGCAAGGTCGGGATGTACGGCTCCTCCTACGTGGGCGCCACCCAGTGGCTGGCCGCCCAGGAGCGCCCGCCGCACCTGAAGACGATCGTGCCCGACAAGACCTCCGACGACTACTTCGACGGCTGGACCTACGAGGGCGGCGCGTTCCGGCTGAACTTCGTCATCCCGTGGGCCATGCGCAAGATCGTCCCGTCCGCCGCCGCCAACCGGGGCGACCGGGACACGTACCACCAGGTCAACCGGGACTACCAGGACGTGCAGAAGTGGCTGGGCACCGCCCCGTACAACCGCTTCAAACCGTTCCGTCCCGGTGACCCCAAGGTCGCCCCGTACTTCTTCGACTGGATCGAGCACCGTACGTACGACGACTACTGGCGCCGGTGGGCCCCCAAGGAGAACTACGGAAAGGTCGGCATCCCGGTCCTCAACTACGCCGGGTGGTACGACGCCTTCCTGGACGGGTCGGTCCGCAACTACCAGGGCATGGTCCGGCGCGGCGGCTCGCCCGCGGCCCGCGCCGGCCAGCGGCTGGTCATCGGGCCCTGGGACCACACCGGCTGGGGCCGCCCGACCAGCAGTCCCGCCCCGCTGCTCCGGCAGATCGGCCCGGTCGGCAACAGCCCCGTCAACGAGATGATGCTCGCCTGGTGGGACCACCACCTCAAAGGCAAGGACAACGGCGTCCGCGAGAACGGCGTGGACTACTTCGTCATGGGCGCGAACAAGTGGCGCACCGCGCCTTCCTGGCCGCTCCCGCAGACCCGCTGGACGGATTACCACCTCTCCAGCACCGGCCACGCGACCGGCAACACCGTGGACGGCACCCTGTCCACCGCCCCGCCCGCCGCGGACACCCCCGCCGACCACTACACCTACGACCCGCGCAACCCGGTGCCCAGCGTCGGCGGCCACTCCTGCTGCACGGCGGCCATCAGCACCCAGGGCCCCTACGACCAGCAGCAGATCGAGCAGCGCCCCGACATCGCCGTCTACACCGGCGCGCCGCTGGCCGAGGACACCGAGGTCACCGGCCCGGTCACGGTCACGCTGTACGCCAGGTCCTCGGCGCCGGACACCGACTGGACCGCCAAGCTGATCGACGTCCACCCGGACGGCACCGCGGTGAACCTGAACAGCGGCATCGTCCGCGCCAGTTACCGCGAGTCGCTGAGCGAGCCGAAGCCGATCGTCCCCGGCAAGGTGTACGAGTACAAGATCAAGGTGTGGCCGACCAGCAACCTCTTCAAGAAGGGCCACCGCATCCGGCTCGACATCTCCTCCAGCGACTACCCGCAGTACGACCCGAACCCCAACACCGGCAGCTGGCTGGGCGAGTCCACGGAGCGGCGCACCGCACGGCAGACCGTGCTGCACGACGCGGCGCACCCCTCGAAGGTGACGCTCCCGGTGATCCCGGACGGCGGCCGGGACCAGGGCAGCGACACCCCGCCGCAGAAGTAGCCCCGGCGGGCCGACAGCACCTCACCGAACCGACACCGACACCGACCGGAAGGCAGGACATGCACGACGTACGCCGGGCCCGTACGACCGACCACACCACGCTCGTGGAGTGCGTACAGCGCTGGTGGGGGGACTCGCGCACCCCCGAACAGGCGCGGGAGCTCTCCCTGCTGCTGCCCCGGCTGTTCCTCCAGCACTTCGCGGGCACCAGTCTGGTGCTGGAGGACGAGACCGGGGTACGGGCGTTCCTGGTGGGCTTCCACTCCGCCGATCATCCGCACGAGGCGTACATCCACTTCGTCGGCGTGGACCCGGAGCTGCGCAAGCAGGGCGTGGCCCGCCGCCTCTACACCGCCTTCTTCGAGCGCGCCGCGGCGGCCGGGCGTACCGAGGTGCGCGCCGTCACCTCGCCGCGGAACACCGGGTCCATCGCCTTCCACCGGGCCATGGGCTTCGAGCTGGACGCGGGCGACCGGGAGGTGGACGGCGTGCCGGTGCAGAGCGACTACGACGGGCCGGGCCAGGACCGGGTGGCCTTCCGCAAGAAGCTCGGCGCGCCGGAGGCCCGCACCCTGGAGCCCTTCACGACGCGAGCCGCGGTGCCGGAGGACTTCGACACCGTCGTCTCGGTGGTCGACGACTGGTGGGGCCGCCCCGCCTCCCGCGACCTGACCCGGGTGTTCGTGAACCACTTCCACGACACCAGCCTGATCGCCGAGCGCGACGGCGAACTGGCGGGCTTCGTCATCGGGTTCCTCTCCCCGTCCCGCCCGGACGAGGCGTACATCCACTTCACCGGGGTCAACCCCGCCTGGCGGCGCACCGGCCTGGGCCGCTTCCTGTACGAGCGGTTCTTCGCCATGGCGCGCGCGAACGGCCGGACCGTCGTCAAGGCGATCACCTCGCCCCAGAACGCCCGCTCCATCGCCTTCCACCGCGCGCTCGGCTTCACCCCGTCCGACCCGGTCACGGACTACGACGGCCCCTCGCTGGACCGGGTCACCTTCCGGCGCGAACTGTGAACCGGCGGTAGGAGGGCCCGGCGCAGGTAGGCCGGGTCCACCTCGGGCGGCAGCGGCACGGCGGGCGCCAGGGCCCGGTCCAGCAGGGCGCGGTCGTAGCGGCGGCGCGTCCAGCAGTACGCGGTGATGCCCCGCGTGATGTCGGCCAGCGCCCGCTGGGCCGGGCCCAGGCGGGTGCAGGCGGGGTCGAGACGGACGGAGAGACCGGGCCAGAGCTGCTCGGTGGCGTCCAGGACCGCCTGCACCGGGGTCTCGTGGGGATGGGTGAGGTGGAAGGTGTCGGTGTACGTCAGCGGGGTGCGGCCGAGCAGGCGTCCCATCACCTCGCCGGCGTACTCGACCGGCAGCAGGTTCACCGTGGCGTCCGGCCGGCCGGGAAAGCGCAGGGGCCCCGCCGCCGCGATCGGGGACCAGGACGCCCGGCCGCGGGTCAGCAGGGACAGGCGCGCTCCGATCTCGGCCAGCGGGTGCCGGGGAGCGGTCGGCGGGCGGCACCGGGACGTGACCAGCACGGCGGGGCGCAGCACGGTCACAGGCCGGCCGTGGCGCCGTGCCCAGGCGCGGACGAGCTGTTCGGCCTGGTACTTGGACCGTTCGTACGGGGTGAGGAAGCCGTACCGGCCGTCGAGGTCGCTCTCCTTGACGAGCCCTTCGAGCCGGCCGCCCGCGACGTAGACGGTGCTGATGTGCACCACCCGTCCCCGCGCCCCGCCGGCGTGCAGGAACTCCAGGAAGTGGCGGGTGCCGTCGACATTGACCCGGCGGAGCGCCCCGGGGTCCGCGACCAGGTCGATCAGTCCGGCGCTGTGCCACCATTCGTCGACCGCGGCGGCCAGCTCCCGGCGGTCCGCCGTGCCCAGTCCCAGCCCGGGCCGGGTCAGGTCCACCGCGAGCAGGCGCACCCGGCGCTGCCACCCCGCGGGCGGCGGGCTGTCGGTGGCGTCGAGGGCGCGCCGCAGCCGGTGCCGCCCGCCCGGCCCGTCGTCCCGGACCAGGGCGACGACATCGGCTCCCGACGCCAGGAAGCGGGCCATCAGGTGGGAGCCGAGGAAACCGGTGGCACCGGTCAGGGCGATGAGCATACGCCGGTCCCTTCGTGGCGGTCCGGTGCCCGTCGTCGGCGCTTCGGCTGCTTCAGTACGACTTCGGCAGGCCGAGCGTGCGGTGGGCGATGTGGTTGAGGATCATCTCCTGGCTGACCGGCGCGATGCGGATGGCACGGGACAGGGCGAGCAGGGGCGCGACGCCGTACTCCGTGCACAGGCCGTTCCCCCCGAAGACCTGCACCACCCGGTCGGCGACCCGGGAGGCCGCCTCGGCCGCGGCGTACTTGGCCATGTTCGCCGCCTCACCGGCGGCCTTGTGCTCTCCCAGATCGCACAGGGCGGCGGCCTTGCCGGTCATCAGCCGGGCCAGCTCCGTGCCGATCGCGGCCTCGGCGAGGGGGTGCGCGATCCCCTGGTGGGCCCCGAGGGGCACCTGCCACACCGTGCGGTCGCGGGCGTAGCCGACGGCCCGGTGCAGGGCCAGGGAGGCGAGCCCGGTGGCCAGGGAAGCGGCCACCAGCCGTTCCGGGTTGAGCCCGGCGAACAGCGGCTTGAGCCCGTCCTCGCCGTCCGTGACCCGGGCGTCGCGCGGCACCCGCACCTCGTCGAGGAACACGCTGTGCTGCACCTCGGCCAGCGCGACGTCCATGGGGATGGGGTGCCACGCGAGGCCCGGAGCGTCCCGCTCCACGATGAACAGCCCCGGGGCGACTCCTCCCGAGGGACGTTCGGAACGGGCGACGACCATGACGGCCGCGGCGGTGTCGACCCCCGAGGTGAAGACCTTGCGGCCGGACAGCACCCAGCCCCGCCCGTCGGGCCGGGCGGTGGTGGCGATGCGGTAGCTGTTGGAACCGGCGTCGGCCTCGGTGATCGCGAAGGCCATCGTCGCGCTGCCGTCGGCGATGCCCGGCAGCCAGCGCCGCTTCTGTTCCTCCGTGCCGAAGCGGGCCAGGATCGTCCCGCACACCGCCGAGGACACCATGAGCATGAGCAGCGGACAGCCGTGGGCGGAGATCTCCTCGGCGACCACGCACAGTTCCGCCATCCCGGCGCCGCCGCCCCCGTACGCCTCCGGCAGGTGGACCCCGGTGAACCCGCAGCGCCCCAGGTCGGCCCAGAGTTCCTCGCACCGCCGCCCGGCCCGGACCTGCTCCAGAAAGTACGCCGTGCCGTAGTCCCGGCCCACCTGCGCCACGGCGCGGCGCAGCAGGGCCTGGTCCGCACCGCCCAGCGTGACGGACGAGGTGTCCGCGGCTGCCCGTGACCCGGGGATCATGAGGCGGGGCTTCCGCACAGGGCGGCCGTCTCCCGCCGCCACAACTCCGGGAGCCGGTCCGCGCCCGGCACCGACGCGTCGCTGACCACGGCGATCTGGGCGGTCGAACCGTAGGTCGTCAGACAGACGTTGAACGGGTGGCCGGGCGGCAGCAGGGTCATCGGCAGCACATCGGTCAGCGTGGCCGGAACGGCCTGCTCGTCCTCACCGCACGGCACGTACGAGGCGATGACCGGGGCATAGCGGGGGTCCAGCATCCGGTGGAGGGTGAACCGCACGAGCCGGTCCGGGGCATGGTGCAGCAGGTCCCGCGCGGTCCGGCGCACCCGCGCCGACTTCAGCCCGGCGCCGGCCGCCACGGTCCGTACGAGCCGCCGCCGGGGATCGCTCTCCTGGCACGGCAGCCACACCCGCCGCAAGAAGCAGCGATTGCCCCACGTCGTCGATTCCTCGGGGAGCCGGACGCTGAGTGGTACGGCGACCGCCAGCGGTCCGGGAGCCCGGCCGGTCTCCAGGAGCCAGGCGCGCACGGCACCGGCGAGAGCGGCGAGGTGGACATCGTTGACCGTGCCGCCGACGGTACGGGCGACCGTACGCAACCGGGGCAGCGACGCGGTGGCCGTCGACACCTGACGCCGGCCCGAAAGCTCCCACGGCGCGCCCAGCCCGGTCGGCGGGAAGCGCCAGTACCCGGCGTACAGCGCCACAGCCGTGCCGACCGCCCGCAGCGTCCGGCCCGTGCGCGAGCCGGTGCCCGCGTCGGCGGCCGGGCGCGGGACCGGCCCCGGGCCCGCCGGAGCGAAGAGGGTCTGGAGCGTCTGCCCGATCGCCACACCGTCCTGCCGGCTGTGGTGCACGCGGTACGACAGGCCCCAGCCGTCCCCCGAGGAAGGCCGTACCAGCCTCAGCTCCCAAGCGCGTTCCGGGTCCAGGTGCTCGGCCCACAGCCGCCGGGCGGCGTCCAGCACACCTGAACGCCCCTCGCCCGGGACGACCGTCTCCACGACATGCCGGCCCACCTCGAAATCGCGGGCCGGCAGCCAGGCGGCAGTGGTTCCCGCCACGCACAATTCGTGGGACAGCACGGGCAGCAGGCGCAGGGCCCCGCCGACCAGTTCCCGCAGCTCGTCCAGCGTCGGCGCCCGGCCCTCCAGATACACGACCGCCCCCACATCCAGACGGGCGTCCGGGACGCCGGAACCGAATGCGAGAAACGCCCGGTCGAGGGCCGAAGCGTGGGGAGGCGGTGGAGAATTCACGGTCGCTGGCCTCCTTTGCGCCATCCGCCGCGCGGCGGGATTTCCGGCCCGGAATTCGACCATGCGACACCATCGGCCCAGGAGGGAAGGGGCCGGTGCGGGCCGTTCACCGGTATGGATGAGCCGATGACCCGGACGAGTCAACCCGCCGCCGCTGATAGGCAGATGAACCGCCGCTCCGAATATCGGTTCATAGGGCCCGGCCGGACCCGCTGCACGCGGACGGGCGCATTCTCAGCCTCCCGCCGCGTCCCCGCCCAGCAACTCCGCCAATTCCCGCTGATAGGGAAACGTCCCGGGCCGATAGCCGCACCACGGTTCCTCCGCGTACGGATCGCCGGTGACGGCATGGGCCCGGGAGCGCGATCCGCCGCAGACGCGGCGGAATTCGCAGCGGCCGCACCGGCCGCCCAGCCGGTCGGCGTCGCGCAGGCCGGTGAACAGTTCCGACTCGCGGTAGATCTCCGGCAGCGGACGGGTACGCACGTTTCCCGCCGCGAGGGGGAGGAAGCCGCTGGGGTGCACGGTGCCGGTGTGGGAGACGAAGACGAAGCCGCGGCCCGCGTTGACGTCCAGGGGCGGGCGGCGGGTCCGGCGCCCGCCGGCGTACAGGCCCAGCTCTTCGCCGCGCTCGCGGAGCCGGCGGTACAGCGGCCCGAGCCGCAGCGCCTCGACGTGGTCCGCGTCCTTCGCGGCCAGTACCGCCCGCTGCAAGGCGACCCTGCGGAAGTGGTGGGCCTCGGTGGTCTTGGCGGGGACCGAGAGCCCCACGTCGTGGACGAAGTGGAGGACGTCCTCGGTCTCCGCGGGGCCGAGCGAGGCCAGCTCGCGGCCGCGTCCGGTGGGCACGAGGAAGAACGCGCTCCACAGCATGACCCCGTGCTCGCGGACCAGGGCCGCGATCTCCGGCAGGTCGTGCAGG
The DNA here is from genome assembly GCF_008634025.1 of Streptomyces albofaciens JCM 4342. Lineage (NCBI taxonomy): Bacteria > Bacillati > Actinomycetota > Actinomycetes > Kitasatosporales > Streptomycetaceae > Streptomyces > Streptomyces albofaciens. The sequence goes on from NZ_PDCM01000001.1 coordinate 3,950,848, forward strand.
TTGTGCCGGCTGACCGTGGTGTTGATCTGCACCTTCATGCCCAGGCCGCGGGCGGTGTCCCAGGCGTCCAGGGTCCACCGGTAGACGCCGGGGACGCCGCGGAAGCCGTCGTGGAGCGCGGCGGTGGAGCCGTCCAGGCTCAGGGACAGGCCCACCGCCCCGGCCTCGTGCACCGCCCGGAGACTGGCCGCCGTCAGGGTGGGGGTGCCCGAGGGCGAGACCGCGACCCGTACCCCCGTGCGCGTGCCGTAAACGATCAGTTCCAGCAGATCCGGGCGCTGGAAGGGGTCGCCGCCGGTGATCACGAACAGGGGCGCGGGCCGCCCGAAGGCGGCGATCTGGTCGATCAGGCCCTTGGCGGCCCGGGTGTCCAGTTCGCGCGGATCCCGGTCGGGCACCGCGGTCGCCCGGCAGTGCACGCAGGCCAGCGGGCAGGCGCGGGTCGACTCCCAGATGACGATGAACGGCTTGTCCGCCACGGCCTGGTGCTGCCGGCGGACCGCGCGGGCGGCGCTCACCGGGGGAGGGGGCGGAGCGCAGCGGGACGGGCGGGGTCGTGCATGGGCGGGTACCTCCGATTCGATCACCCCCAGCATGTGGCCGGGCAGGTGCCCGCCGCCCGGGGCGTGCGGCCCCCGCGCAGGGTCGTTGGTCCCGGGTGGCCGAAAACATTCGAGGTCCTGTGGCACTGCGCCACGGGACGCTTCGCCCACCATGACCTGCGGGGGAGCGACTTAGCGTTCGTTTTATGGAGAACGAGACAATCGGCGGCCCGGCGGCCGCTGAGGGACGCGGCTGGCCGCTGGCCGGCCGGCGGCTGCTCAACCGCCGTGAGGTGAGCGAGGACGGGCGCGCCGTGTTCGGCACGGGGGACCCGCGGTGGGAGGGCTTCTACCGCGACCGCTGGGCCCACGACAAGGTCGTGCGCTCCACCCACGGGGTCAACTGCACCGGGTCCTGCTCCTGGATGGTCTACGTCAAGGACGGGATCATCACCTGGGAGCACCAGGCCACCGACTACCCGTCGATCGGTGCCGACTGCCCCGAGTACGAGCCGCGGGGCTGCCCGCGCGGCGCGTCGTTCTCCTGGTACACGTACTCGCCCAGCCGGGTCCGCTACCCGTACGTCCGCGGCGCGCTGCTGAAGATGTGGCGGGAGGCGCGCCGGCGGCTCGGCGACCCGGTGGCGGCCTGGGCCGAGATCACCGGCGACCCGGCCAGGGCCCGCGCCTACAAGAAGGCGCGGGGCAAGGGCGGGCTGGTGCGCGCCGACTGGGACGAGGTGGCCGAGCTGGTCGCCGCCGCCCAGGTGCACACCGTCAAGACCTACGGCCCGGACCGGGTGGCCGGGTTCTCGCCCATCCCCGCCATGTCGATGGCGTCCTTCGCCGCGGGCGCGCGGTACCACTCGCTGATCGGCGGCACCCTGCTGTCCTTCTACGACTGGTACGCGGACCTGCCGGTCGCCTCGCCGCAGGTCTTCGGCGACCAGACGGACGTGCCGGAGGCCGCCGACTGGTGGAACGCGGGCTACCTGATCATGTGGGGGTCCAACATCCCCGTCACCCGCACCCCGGACGCCCACTTCCTGACCGAGACCCGCTACAACGGCACCAAGGTCGTCGCCGTCAGCCCCGACTACGCCGACAACGTCAAGCACGCCGACGAGTGGCTGGCCCCGCACCCGGGCACGGACGGGGCGCTGGCGATGGCGATGGGCCACGTCATCCTGCGGGAGTTCCTGGTCGACCGCGCCACGCCGTACTTCGAGAACTACCTGCGCCGGTTCACCGATGCCCCGTTCCTGGTCACGCTGCGCGAGCGGGACGGCGCCCTGGTGCCGGACCGCTTCCTGACCGCGGCGGACCTCGGTGACACCGACGAGCACGCGCGCTTCAAGACCGTCCTCGTGGACCGTTCCAGCGGCGAGCCGGTGGTCCCCAACGGGTCGCTGGGCTTCCGCTGGGGAGAGGAGGGAAAGGGGCGCTGGAACCTTGAACTGGGGGACATCGAGCCCCGGTTGAGCCTTCTGGAAGAGGATGGGCCGACGGCCGCCGTGGCGCTGCCGCGCTTCGACGAAGGCCCCACCGAGGGCGGCGCGGTGATGGTGCGCGGTGTGCCGGTCCGCACGATCGGCGGCCGGCGGGTGACCACCGTCTTCGACCTGATGCTGGCCCAGTACGGCGTGCGACGCGCCGGGCTGCCCGGCACCTGGCCGGCCTCCTACGAGGACGCCTCCCAGCCGTACACCCCGGCCTGGCAGGAGACGGTCACCTCGGTCCCCGCCGCGCAGGCGGCCCGCATCGCGCGGGAGTTCGCCCGCAACGCCGAGCGCACCGAGGGCCGCTCGATGATCGCCATGGGCGCGGGCACCAACCACTGGTTCCACTCCGACACCATCTACCGCGCCTTCCTCGCCCTGACCACCATGACCGGCTGCCAGGGCGTCAACGGCGGCGGCTGGGCCCACTACGTCGGCCAGGAGAAGGTCCGCCCGGTCACCGGCCTCCAGCACCTCGCGTTCGCCTTCGACTGGCAGCGGCCCACCCGCCACATGGCCGGCACCTCCTACTGGTACCTGGCCACCGACCAGTGGCGCTACGAGGCCTTCGGCCCGGACGAGCTGGCCTCCCCGCTCGGCGAGGGCCGCTTCGCGGGCCGGGCCACCGCCGACTGCCTGGCCCAGGCCGTCCGCATGGGCTGGACCCCCGGCCACCCCGGCTTCGACCGCAACCCGCTGGACCTGTGCGACGAGGCGGCCGCCGCCGGGCGCCCCGTCGCCGGCCACATCGTCGACGAGCTGACCTCCGGCGCGCTGCGCTTCGCCGCCGAGGACCCGGACGACCCGGCCAACTTCCCGCGCGTACTGACCGTGTGGCGGGCCAATCTGCTCGGCTCCTCCGGCAAGGGCAACGAGTACTTCCTGCGCCATCTGCTGGGGACGGACGCGGCGGTCCGCTCCGAGGAGACACCCCCGGAGAAGCGGCCCCGGGACGTCGTCTGGCACGAGGAGGCGCCCGAGGGCAAGCTCGACCTCCTGGTCTCGATGGACTTCCGGATGACGTCCACCGGCCTGTTCTCCGACGTCGTGCTGCCGGCCGCCACCTGGTACGAGAAGGACGACCTGTCCAGCACCGACATGCACCCCTTCGTGCACGCCTTCACCCCGGCCATCGCGCCGCCCTGGCAGGCGCGGACCGACTACGACACCTTCCTGACCATCGCCGACCGCTTCAGCGAACTGGCCGCGGACCACCTGGGCACCCGTACCGACGTCCTGGCCGTGCCCCTCCAGCACGACACGCCCGACGAACTGGCCCAGCCCGGCGGCATCGTCGCCGACTGGAAGGCCGGCGAGTGCGCGCCGGTCCCCGGGCGCACCATGCCCAAGCTGGTGACCGTCGAGCGGGACTACGCGGCCGTGGCGGACAAGATGCGCGCCGTCGGCCCCCTCCTGGACCGGCTCGGTACCACCACGAAGGGCGTCACCGTCCGCCCGGACCGGGAGCTGGAGCAGCTGCGCCGCACCAACGGCGTCCGGCGCGGCGGCGTGGCGGACGGACGCCCGTCCCTGGCCACCGCCTCCGACATGTGCGAGGCGATCCTCGCCCTGTCCGGCACCACCAACGGGCGCCTGGCCACCGAAGGGTTCAAGGAGCTGGAGAAGCGGACCGGCACCGGCCTGGCGCACCTGGCCGCCGAGCGGGAGGCGGAGCGCATCACCTTCGCCGACACCCGTGTCCAGCCCCGCTCCGTGATCACCTCGTACGAGTGGTCCGGCAGCGAGACCGGCGGCCGCCGCTACTCCCCGTTCGTCATCAACGTCGAGCACCGCAAGCCCTGGCACACCCTCACCGGCCGCCAGCACTTCTTCGTCGACCACGACTGGATGACCGAACTCGGCGAGCAACTGCCCGTCTACCGGCCCCCGTTGAACACCGCCCGGCACTACGGCGACGAGCGCCTGGGCGAGGACGGCCGCGCCGAGGTGACGGTCCGCTACCTCACCCCGCACTCCAAGTGGTCCATCCACTCCGAATACCAGGACAACGCCTACATGCTCGCCCTCTCCCGGGGCGGCCCGGTGATCTGGATGAGCACCGCCGACGCCGAGAAGATCGGCGTCCGGGACAACGAGTGGATCGAGGCGTACAACCGCAACGGCGTCGTCGCGGCCCGCGCGGTGGTCACCCACCGGATGCCCGAGGGCACCGTGTACATGTACCACGCCAAGGACCGCACGGTGAACGTGCCCAGGACCGAGGTCAGCGGCAGGCGCGGTGGTATGCACAACTCGCTGACCCGGCTGCTCATCAAGCCCTCGCACCTGGCCGGCGGCTACGCCCAGTTCACCTACGCCTTCAACTACTACGGACCCACCGGCAACCAGCGCGACGAGGTCACCGTGATCCGCCGCCGCGGCCAGGATGTGGAGTACTGACATGCGCGTCATGGCTCAAGTGGCGATGGTCATGAACCTCGACAAGTGCATCGGCTGCCACACCTGCTCGGTCACCTGCAAGCAGACGTGGACCAACCGCACCGGCGTCGAATACGCCTGGTTCAACAACGTCGAGACCAAGCCCGGCGTCGGCTACCCCCGCCGCTACGAGGACCAGCGGCAGTGGAAGGGCGGCTGGATGCTGGACCGGCGCGGACGCCTGGTGCTCCGCTCCGGCGGCCGCCTCAGGCGCCTGGGCTCCCTGTTCTCCAACCCCGACCTGCCGGCCATCGAGGACTACTACGAGCCGGTCACCTACGACTACGACAACCTCGTCAGCGCCCCGGCCGGCCAGGACGTGCCGGTCGCCCGCCCCCGCTCGGTGCTCACCGGCAAGCCGACCGCCATCACCTGGGGCGCCAACTGGGAGGACGGCCTGGGCGGCGCGGGCGAGACGGCGGCCGGCGACCCCAACCTGAGCGGCGGCCTGGCCGAGAAGGTGAAGTTCGCCTTCGAGCAGACCTTCATGTTCCACCTGCCGCGGCTGTGCGAGCACTGCCTCAACCCGGCCTGCGTGTCCGCCTGCCCGTCCGGCGCGATGTACAAGCGGGCCGAGGACGGCATCGTGCTGGTCGACCAGGACCGCTGCCGCGGCTGGCGGATGTGCGTCACCGCGTGCCCGTACAAGAAGGTCTACGTCAACCACGCCACCGGCAAGGCCGAGAAGTGCACCTTCTGCTTCCCGCGCATCGAGGCCGGACAGCCCACCGTCTGCTCCGAGACCTGCGTCGGCCGCCTGCGCTACCTCGGCCTGCTCCTCTACGACGCCGACCGGGTCGGCGAGGCCGCCGCCGTCACGGACGAGAAGGACCTGCTGGACGCCCAGCGGAACGTCTTCCTCGACCCCGCCGACCCCGGAGTCCGCTCGGCGGCACGGCTGTCCGGCATCCCCGAGGACTGGATCGACGCGGCCCGCCGCTCGCCCGTACACGCCCTGATCAGCGAGTACAAGGTGGCCCTGCCGCTGCACCCGGAGTACCGCACCCTGCCCATGGTCTGGTACGTACCGCCGCTGTCCCCGGTCCTCGACGCGGTCGGCGAGGCGGGCGGCGACGCCGAGGACCCCGACCACGTCTTCGCCGCCGTCACCCGCCTGCGCATCCCGCTGGACTACTTGGCCAACCTCTTCGCCGCCGGGGACACCGACGTCGTCGCCGGGGTACTGATGAAGCTGACCGCGCTCCGCAGCCATATGCGCCAGCGCATCCTCGGTGAGCAGGGCGACGAGAGCGCCCTCAAGGCCGTGGGGCTCACGCCCGCGCAGGCCGGGGATCTGCACCGGCTGCTGGCCGTCGCCAAGTACGCCGACCGGTACGTGGTCCCCGCCGCCCACAAGGAGGACGCCGCCGCGCTCAGCGCGATGGAGGACCGCTGCCCCGTGGAGAGCGCGGGCGGCGACCCGTCCGGCACCGACCGCAAGGTCATGCTCGGCATCCCCACGCTGCGGCGACGGGCCACGGCCTCGGGCGCGGGAGGGACTGCATGAGCACCCTGCGTACCCGCCTCCGCCCGGCATCCGGGCGCCGCGCCCGCCCCGGCCCCGAAGAGCCCGCACAGCGCGGGCTCCTGCTACGGCTGCTGTCGCTCCTGTTGCAGTACCCGGACGCCGAACTGGCCGGTGAAAGGCCCGCGTTGAGCGCGGCGGTCGACGCGCTGCCGCCCTCGGCCGCCGCCGGACACCTCGCCGCCTTCACCACCTGGTTCGCGGCCCAGCCGGCCGATGAACTGGAGAGCCACTACGTGGAGGTCTTCGACCTCCGCCGCAAGAGCAGCCTCTACCTCACCTACTACCTGCACGGCGACACCCGCCGACGCGGCATGGCCCTGCTCGCCCTCGCCCAGACCTACCGGGCCGCCGGATGGAGCGCCGACAACGGCGAACTCCCCGACCACCTGCCCGTCGTCCTGGAATTCGCCGCCCTGGCCGGGCCGCGCGCCGGAGAAGCGCCGCTGCGCCGCCACCGGCGCGGCCTGGACCTCATCCACCACGCCCTGACGGACGTGCGCTCCCCCTACGCCGATCTGCTGGCGGCGCTGCTGTCCCTGCTGCCCCAGGCCACCGACGCCGACCTGGAAGCCGTGGCGAAGCTGGCGGCCGAAGGGCCGCCCGCCGAGGACGTCGGCCTCGACCCGTACAGCGGCACCGGCTTCGCCCCGCCCGGCACCTTCGTGCCGCCGGCGCCCGCCCCGCCGACCCTCATGCCCCCTCTGACCGGCCCGATGGACCCGGAGGCCCGCCGATGAGCGCCGCCAGCAGCCCTCTCACCTCCATGGACGGCACCGACCTGCTGCTGTGGGTCGCCGTCCCCTACGCCTGCCTGGCCGTCTTCGTCGTCGGGCACTTCTGGCGCTACCGCAAGGACCAGTTCGGCTGGACCAGCCGCACCAGCCAGCTGCTGGAACACCGGTGGCTGCGCTGGGGCAGCCCGCTGTTCCACCTCGGCGCGTTCGCCGTGATCGCCGGACACGCGGTGGGCCTGGCCGTCCCCGCGTCCCTGACCGCGAAGGCGGGCGTCAGCGAGCACGCCTATCACACCGTGGCGGTGACCCTCGGCTCCGCGGCCGGTGCGGCCATGGTGGCGGGACTGGGCATGCTCTGCGCCCGGCGCCTGCTCGCCCCGCGCATCCGCACCCGCACCAGCTCCAGCGACAAACTGCTCTTCCCGCTGCTGGCCGCCACCGTGCTGCTGGGCATCGCCGCCACCGTCGTCCACAACGTCGCCGGAGGCGGATACGACTACCGATCCACCGTCTCGGTCTGGTTCCGCGGGCTGTTCCTGCTGCAACCGAAGCCCGAGGCGATCTCCGGCGCGCCCCTCCTGTTCCAGCTGCACGCCCTGAGCGCGTGCCTGCTCTTCGCGGCCTGGCCCTTCACCCGCCTCGTGCACGTGTGGAGCGCCCCCATCGGCTACCTGCGGCGTCCGTACCTGGTCTACCGCCGCAAGACGGCCGCTCCGGCGTACGACCGGTCCGCCCCCGCCCGGCGCCGCCCGGCCGGCGCCAAGGCGTCCCGGTGAGGCCGCCCGCCGCACACCCCGGGCGCCGCGCCGCGGCGGCGCGGCGAGAAATGGCCCGTCTCCTGGTGGGCGGGTTCGATGAAAGTGAAAGACGGGAGCCGTATGGCGTCGGGACCCCGGGTCCCGCACCGGACGGCTCGCGGAACGACTCGACCGAGAGGCACACCATGCGCCCGCTTGAGGCCACCACCGGCGCCACGCAGCCGAGAGCGGCGGATCCCACCTCCCCGGCCGGCCACCCGTGGGTGATGCTCACGCTGGCCACGGTGGGCTTCGCCGTCAACTTCTGGGCGTGGGCGCTGCTGAGCCCGCTGGGCCCGCGCTTCAAGGAGACCCTGGCGCTCAGCTCGTTCGAGCAGTCCCTGCTGGTGGCGGTGCCGGTGGTGGTGGGCTCGCTGGGGCGCATCCCGGTGGGCGCGCTGACCGACCGGTTCGGCGGCCGCGTGATGTTCCCCCTGGTGTCCGTCGCGACCATCGTGCCCGTGCTCTACCTGGGGTTGGCCGGTCACTCCTCGCTGATCGCCCTGCTGGTCGGCGGGTTCTTCCTGGGCATCGGGGGCACCGCCTTCGCCGTCGGCGTGCCGTTCGTCAACCGCTGGTTCCCGCCGGAGCGGCGCGGGATGGCGATCGGTGTCTTCGGCGTGGGCATGGGCGGCACCGCCATCAGCGCGCTGACCACCGTCAAGCTGGTCGACGCGCACGGCATGGCCAACCCGTTCCTGATCACCGCCGCGGTGCTCGCCGTCTACGCCGTGCTGGCCGCCGTACTGCTGCGGGACGCGCCCGGCCGTACCGTACCGGCCGAGCCGCTGGCCCGCCGTCTCGCCGACACCGCCCGTCTGCCCGTCACCTGGCAGGCGTCCGCCCTGTACGCCGTGGCGTTCGGCGGCTATGTCGCCTTCTCGGTCTACCTGCCGACCTATCTGAAGACCGGTTACGGGCTCGGCCAGGCCGACGCCGCCAACCGGATGGCCGGCTTCGTCCTGCTGGCGGTGGCCATGCGCCCGGTCGGCGGCTGGCTGTCGGACCGGGTGGGCTCGGTCCGCGTGCTCGCCGGGTCCCTGGCGGTCGTCGTCGTGGGTGCCGCCGTGCAGGCGGCGACCCCGCCGCTCGCTCCGGTGGGCACCATCGCCTTCCTGGCGATGGCCGCCGCGCTCGGCGCGGGCAGCGGCGCGACCTTCGCGCTGGTGGCCCTGCTGGCCCCGGCGAACAAGGTCGGCTCGGTCACCGGTGTCGTCGGTGCCGCGGGCGGGCTGGGCGGCTTCGTCCCCCCGCTCGTCATGGGCGCGATCTTCAGCGCCTCCGGGAGCTACGCCCTCGGTCTGCTCCTGCTCGCCCTGGTCTCGGCCGCCGCCCTGGCCTTCACCGTCACCCGGGTGCGGCGGGCCGCCGCTTCCGAGGGCACCTCACCGTGATGGTGCAACCGGCCCGGTGAAATCTCAGCAGGTTCGGATCACGGCGCCCTGAGGCGCCCTCAGAAAGGCAGCGCGGCCCGATGAACGCATCCACCACCCCGCACCTCCGCCCCTCCGCCCTCCCCTCACCCTCCGCCCCGGGGCCGGGGGAGACGCGGCCGCACATCGTGGTCGTGGGCGGCGGCATCGCCGGACTGACCGCTGCCGCCCGCCTCAGCGGCGCGGCGGGCGGCAGCGGTTCCGGCGCGCGGGTGACGCTGCTGGAGTCCGCCGGGCGGCTCGGCGGCAAACTCCTGTGCGGAGAGGTCGGCGGCGTCCCGGTGGACCTGGGGGCCGAGTCGGTGTTCGCACGGCAGCCGTCCGCCGTGGAACTGGCCAGGGCAGTCGGACTGGGGGAGGAACTGGAGTCCCCGGCCACGGTGGAGGCCGCACTGTGGACCCGCGGCGCGCTCCGCCCCCTGCCCCGCGGCCACATCATGGGCATCCCCGCCGACCTCGATTCCCTGGCCGCTTGCGGGGTGCTGTCCGCCGACGGTCTCGCACGCGCCCGCGAGGACCTGACGCTCCCGCGTACGGATGTGGGCGACGACATCACCGTCGGCCGGTACGTGGCCGCCCGGCTGGGACGCGAAGTCGTCGACCGGCTCGTCGAGCCTCTCCTCGGCGGCGTGTACGCCGGGCACGCCGACCGCATCTCCCTGCGCGCCGCCCTGCCACAGCTGCTCCCCGTCGCCCGCGAGGAGCGGTCCCTGCTCGAAGGCATCCGCCGCATGCGGACACCGGCCCCCGGTGGCGCACGGCCCGAGGCGTCACAGCCCGGGGCGGCCGTGCCCCCGTTCCGGAGCGTACGGGGCGGACTGGGACGGCTGCCCCTGGCCGTCGCCCAGGCGTGCCGGGCCGCGGGGGTGGACATCCGCACCGCCACCGCCGCCCGCACGCTGCGCGGCACCGGGCACGGATGGCGGCTGACCGTACGGGACGCTTCGGGCGAGCACCGGATCGACGCCGACGCGGTGGTGCTCGCCGTACCCGCGCCCGCCGCCGCCCGGCTGCTGGCCGACGAGGTCCCGGCCGCGGCCGCCGCGCTGCGCGCCGTCGAGTACGCGGACATGGCCCTGGTCACCCTGGTCTTCGACCGCGCCGACCTGCCCGGCGAACTGCCGGGCAGCGGCCTCCTGGTCCCGCCGGTGGACGGGCGGGTCATCAAGGCGGCCACGTTCCTGAGCGGCAAATGGGCGTGGCCGGGCCGGTGCGCGCCCGGCAAGGTGGTGGTGCGCACGTCCGTCGGCCGGTACGGGGAGGACACCGCCCTGCGCCTCGACGACACGGAACTGATCACCCGTTCACTGGCCGAGCTGGCCGGGGCGACCGGCCTGGCGGCCGTACCGTACGCCAGTGCCGTCACCCGCTGGGCCACCGGCCTGCCGCAGTACACCGTCGGCCACACCGACCGGATCGCCCGTGTGCGGGAGCACCTCGGACGGCTCGGCACGCTGGCGGTCTGCGGGGCCGCCTACGACGGTGTCGGCATCACCAGCTGCGTGGACGGCGCCGGGCGGGCGGCCGAGGCGGTCACGGCATCGCTCGGCGCCCGCCGCCCCCAAGGATGAGGAGATCTGGCGCCCCGCTCATGGTGCGGTAGCCCCGCTTTGCGTGGAAAGTGACCCTGAAGCCGTTCGCGGTGGACCGATCACGATCCGAACGGGCAGGCCGGCCCGGGAGCGGAGTGGCGCGGTGAGTACGAGCACCCGTCCGCAGCGACGCGCGGGCATGGACGGCCCGCTGGCCGAGGCGCTGCTGGGCAGCCGCCGCTTCTTCACCCGCGCCCGGGTGTCGGACGACGGGCGCGCGCTGTCGCGCACCGGCGTAGCGCTGGGCACCGTCGCCGGCCTGTGCGCGGGGCTACGAACTACCGCACCACCATCTCCCCCTGGTTCCGGTCGGTGCTCTCCCTCCGGCCCGACCCCGCGCCGATGACCGGTGTGCCGCCGCTGTACCAGCTGCACGCGCTCAGCGCGCCGGCCCTGTTCGCCGCGTGGCCGTTCACCCGGCTCGTGCACATGCTCACCGCGCCCCTGGGCTACCTCACCCGCCCGTACATCGTCTACCGCGGCCGCGACGCGCGGCTGGGCACGCGCGCTCCCCGGCGGGGGTGGGAACGCATCCGCTGAACGGCCGCCACGATCCCGGCGGGCGGCGGGAAACCCGTCGTGGCCGCCGCAGTGAACCGCGGACCAACGGACCGCTGCCGGGGACCTTCGGACCCCCCGGAGGCGGGTTGCGCGGTACGAAGCTGGAGGCGAACCGCACAACGAGACCCCCGTGCGACCGGGCCGGTCACGGCCCACCGGCCGGCCCGGGTGCCCGGGAGGAAGAGGTGGCCCATGAACCGGGTGAAGACCGAAGCGCGACCGACGGCCAAGAAGGCGTCTGCGAGGACGACGGCGCCCTCCGAACCGGACGTGGCCGTGGGCAGGCTGGTGGACAACGCGGTCAAGGCGCTCGCCGACTACGAGCACTACACCCAGGAGCAGGTCGACCACATCGTCGCCAAGGCGTCGGTCGCCGCGCTCGACCGGCACACCGCGCTGGCCCGGCTCGCGGTGGAGGAGACCGGCCGCGGTGTGTTCGAGGACAAGGCGGCCAAGAACATGTTCGCCTGTGAACACGTGACGCACAGCATGGCGCGGGTCCGGACGGTCGGCGTGGTCTCCCGGGACGACATCGACGGGATGATCGAGATCGCCGAGCCGGTCGGCGTGGTGTGTGCCGTCACGCCGGTCACCAACCCGACGTCCACCACCATCTTCAAGGCGCTGCTCGCCCTGAAGACCCGCAACCCCATCGTGTTCGCGTTCCACCCCTCGGCGCAGCGGTGCAGCGCCGAGGCCGCGCGCATCGTGCGGGACGCCGCCGTCGCCGCGGGCGCGCCCCAGCACTGCGTGCAGTGGATCGAAGCGCCGTCCATCGAGGCCACCGGCCTGCTGATGCACCACCCCGGCGTCGCGATGATCCTCGCGACCGGCGGCAACGGCATGGTCAAGGCCGCCTACTCGGCGGGCAAGCCCGCGGTGGGCGTCGGCGCCGGCAACGTGCCGGCCTATGTGCACCGCAGCGCCGACCTGCGGCGGGCGGTCAACGACCTGGTCCTGTCCAAGTCCTTCGACAACGGCATGATCTGCGCCTCGGAACAGGCGGTCATCCTCGACGACGGGATCTACGACGAGGCACTGGGCCACTTCCGTACCCTGCACGCGCACCTGGCCACGGCCGAGGAGAAGCGGAAGCTGGAGACCTACCTCTTTCCCGCCGCCCCGGCGGGCGGTGAGCCCAGGGTCAACCCGGCGGCCGTCGGGCAGAGCCCGGCGTGGATCGCCGAACAGGCCGGTTTCACGGTCCCGGCGGACACCTCCCTCATCCTCGCCGAGGCGAGCGGGGTGGGTCCGCACGAACCCCTCACCAGGGAGAAGCTCTGCCCGGTGCTGACGGTGCTGCGCGCCGGCTCGACCGAAGAGGGCTTCGGCCTGGCGGCCGGCATGGTCGCCTTCCACGGGCAGGGCCACAGCGCCGTCATCCACACCGGGGACCCGTCGCTCGCCGAGGACTACGGGCGCCGGATGAAGACGGTGCGCATCCTGGTCAACGCCCCCTCCTCGCAGGGCGCCATAGGCGGCATCTACAACCGCCTGCTGCCCTCGCTGACCCTCGGCTGCGGTTCCTGGGGCAGCACCTCGGTCTCCGACAACGTCTCCGCCGCCCAGCTCCTGAACGTCAAGCGGGTCACCACCCGGCAGAACAACATGCAGTGGTTCAAGGTTCCCCCGAAGATCTACTTCGAGCCGCAGGCCATCCGCTACCTCACCTCGATGCCGGACGTGCGCCGGGTCACCGTGGTGACCGACGCGACCATGACCCGCCTCGGTTACGTCAACCGTGTCACCCAGGTCCTCAACCAGCGCCGCGAGCCGGTGACCATCCAGGTCATCGACGATGTGGAGCCCGAGCCGAGCATCGACTCCGTACAGCACGGCGCCGCCCTGATGCGCGCCTTCCGGCCCGACACCATCATCGCGCTGGGCGGCGGCTCCCCCATGGACGCGGCCAAGGTCATGTGGCTGCTGTACGAACAGCCGGACATCGACTTCTCCGACATGCGGCAGAAGTTCTCCGACATCCGCAAGCGCGCCTTCCGCTTCCCCGCCCTGGGCGCGCACGCCCGGCTGGTCTGCGTTCCCACCACCTCGGGCACCGGCGCGGAGGTCACCCCCTTCGCGGTCATCTCCGACCCCGCCACCGGCAAGAAGTACCCGCTGGCCGACTACGCCCTCACCCCCAGCGTGGCCATCATCGACCCGGTCCTGACCGCGGAACTGCCCGCTGCGCTCGCCGCCGACAGCGGCTTCGACGCCCTCACCCACGCCACCGAGGCGTATGTGTCGGTGTACGCCAACGACTACACCGACGGCCTCGCGCTGCACGCGATCAAGCTCGTCTTCGAGAACCTGGAGGCGTCGGTGACCGGCGGCGACGCCCGGCGCAAGGCCCGCGCACGGGAGAAGATGCACAACGCCGCCACGATCGCGGGCATGGCCTTCGGCAACGCGTTCCTGGGCATCGTGCACGCCATGTCGCACACCCTCGGCGCCACCTTCCACATCGCCCACGGACGCACCAACGCGATCCTGATGCCGCATGTCATCCGCTACAACGGCACCGTCCCCGCGAAGCTCACCGGCTGGCCGAAGTACGAGAGCTACCGGGCGCCCGAACGCTTCCAGGACATCGCCCGGGCCCTGGGGCTGCCGGCGTCCACCCCGGCCGAAGGCGTCGCCTCCTACGCCGCCGCGGTCGAACGGCTGCGCGAGGCCGTCGGCATCGAACCGTCCTTCCAGGCGCTGGGCGTCGACGAGCGGGCCTTCATCACCGCCCTCCCGCAGCAGGCCCTGAACGCCTACGAGGACCAGTGCGCCCCGGCCAACCCGCGGATGCCCATGCTCGACGACATGGCGGACATCATGCGTTCGGCCTATTACGGCGCGGAGGGCAGGCCGGCCACCGCCTGACAGGCCCCGCAGCGCCCACCGGACGGAACCGGAGAGCAGGAGAAGACGTTCGACCGGGAAGAAGGGCCATGCGGCCCTGGCCCTTCGGTCCGGGCGTACGGCAGGCTGACCATGGCGCCGCCTGTGGAGGCGGGCCGGGATCAGGAACATCGGAGCTGTGTGATGACGGATAACCCTGCCGACGCCCGGACGAAGGCACCGGTCAGCGTCTTCCTGCTCGACGACCACGAGGTGGTGCGCCGCGGCGTGCACGACCTGCTGGACGCCGAACCGGACCTGACCGTGGTGGGGGAGGCGAACACCGCCGAGCAGGCGCTGGTGCGCGTGCCCGCCCTGCGGCCGCAGGTGGCGATTCTGGACGTCCGGCTGCCGGACGGCGACGGCGTCAGCGTCTGCCGTGAGCTGCGCTCGCGGATGCCGGACCTGGTGTGCCTGATGCTGACCTCGTTCGACGACGAGGAGGCCCTGCTGGACGCGATCATGGCGGGCGCCGCCGGTTACGTGCTCAAGCAGATCACCGGCACCGACCTGGTCAACGCCGTACGGACGGTGGCGTCCGGCCAGTCGCTGCTGGACGCCGGCGCCACCGCCCGCGTCATGGCCCGGCTGCGCGGCGAGAACGAGCGGGCGGAACCGCGCCCGGACGGCCTGTCCGGGCTGAGCGAACGGGAGCGGGAGATCCTGGCGCTGGTGGGCGAGGGCCTGACCAACCGGGAGATCGGCAAGCGGCTCTTCCTCGCGGAGAAGACGGTCAAGAACAACATCTCCCGCCTGCTGGCCAAGCTCGGCGTGGAGCGCCGCGTCCAGGCCGCGGTCATCGCCACCCAGGCGCTCGCGGCCGCCCAGGAGCCCCGGACGGGCCCCGCCGGGTCGCCGCGCGACGGTGGCCCGCGGCTCTGACGGGGGCTTCGGTGCCCGGCCCGGCGGGACCTCCCGCGGTCCGTCACCGGCTGCCCGGTCCGGACCGCGCCGCGCCGGGCGGGGCCGGGGCATGAACGGTCAGCCCCGCGTCCGCCATAAGGCCCCGGCGCGCGGGGGACCGTCGTCGCCCGCGCGCGCGACGAGGCGGCTGACCACGCCCACGACTCCGTCCACCCGCCAGGTCAGGCCGATCGCTGCCGGGATGTCGTCCTCGTGCGGGAGTGTCCCCCGCAGGGTCACGACGCCGTCCCGTACCGAGACCAGCACGTCGTCCGGCGGGACGTCCAGGGCGCGGCCCAGCACCTCGTCGGTCACCTCCGCGCGGATCTGCCGGTCCGTCCGCAGGAAGACCCGCAGCAGGTCGCGTCGGGTGGTGATGCCGATGAGGCGGTCCTCCTCGTCCACGACGGGCAGCCGGTCGACGTGCCGGCGCTGCATGATGCGGGCCGCGTCCACGACACGGTGTTCCGGGTGTACGGTGACCGCCGGAGTGGACATCACCTCGCCCGCGGTCGTGCCGCGGGCGGCACCGGCCTGGCGGCGCGGTACGGCAGGGGCCCCGGCACGGCCGCCCGGGGGCGCGGGCAGGTCCGTACGGGACACCACCCCCATCACCTTGTCGTCGCCGTCCACCACCGGCAGGCCGCTGATCCGGTGGTCGTCGAGCAGCCGGGCCAGTTCCTGTGCCGGGGTGTCCGGGCGGGCCTGTACGACCTCCCACGTCATCACCTCGGCAACGGTGTTGTCCTGCACGGCGATACCTCCCCTCGGTCGGTGTGTCACGGGCCGGGCCGTCGTGCCGGTCCCGTTCCCCGCCGATCGAGTCTCGCCGAGGACGGGGCCGGGGAGCAGGGGCCTATCCGCCTTCGTACGTGGGCCACCAGGCCCGCCGCGCCACACGCATGACCTGGGCGGGAGCGAGTGAGCGCAGGCAGGCGGCGGTCGGGACCCGCTGTTCGAACAGGGTTACGCTGACCGGGTACGGCGGGCGGACCGACGAAGGAGGACCGGTGGGCACGCAGGAGTCGTTGTCGCGGCTGCCCCAGATGCGACTGGACGAGCTGCTGGAGGAGCTCCAGGCACGCATCGACGCGGCGCGCGGGACCCGGGACCGGGTGCACAGCCTCCTGGAGGCGGTGGTCTCGGTGGGGCGGGAACTGGACCTGCCCCAGGTGCTGCGGCGCATCGTGGAGGCCGCCGCGCTGCTGGTCGACGCGCAGTACGCGGCGCTGGGGGTGATCGGCCCGGACGGCAAGCGGCTGTCGCAGTTCCTGACCGTGGGCCTGACCCCCGAGCAGGTCGCCGCGATCGGGCCGCTGCCCGCCGGACACGGCATCCTGGGCGAACTGATCCGCAACCCCGAGCCGTTGCGGCTCTCCGACCTCAGCGCCCATCCGTCGTCGTACGGGTTTCCCGCCCACCACCCGCCGATGCGCACGTTCCTGGGCGTGCCGATCCGGGTGCGCGACGAGGTCTTCGGCAACCTCTACCTGACCGACAAGCGCGGCGGGCACGACTTCGACGCGGAGGACGAGTCGGTGATCTCCACGCTGTCGGTCGCGGCCGGCGTGGCGATCGACAACGCCCGCCTCTACGAGGGCTCGCAGCGCCAGCAGCGCTGGCTGAAGGCGGGCGCGGAGATCACCAGCAGTCTGCTGTCCGGCATCCCGCGCCTGGAGGTCCTGGAGCTGATCGCCCGCCGGGCCCAGGAGATCACCCGGGCGCAGCTGGCGGACGTGTGCGTGCCCATGCACGACACCGGCGACCTGATCGTCGAGCTGGCGATCGGCGGGCACGCCGACAAGCGCCGCGGCCTGGTCGTACCGGCCGACGGCACGCTGTCCGGCGCCGCCCTCAAGTCGGGCGGGCCGGTCACCACGTCCGGGCTGGCGGGCGATGACCGGTACGCCGCCGGGCCCCGCCGGTTCGACGGCCTGGGCCCCGCGGTGGCCGTGCCGTTGGGCAGCGAGGGCGACAGCGCCCGGGGCGTCCTGCTGCTGGCGCGCGCCGAGGGCGAGCCGGTCTTCACCGAGGAGGAGCTGGAACCGCTGCACGCGTTCGCCGGGCAGGCGGCCCTGGCCCTGGAGCTGGCCGAGCGCCGGCGTGACGCCGAGCAGCTGGCCCTGCTGGAGGACCGCGACCGCATCGCCCGCGACCTGCACGACCTGGCGATCCAGCGGCTGTTCGCGACGGGGATGACGCTGCAGAGCGCGGCCCGGCTGGTCGAGCACGCCGGCGCGGCGGAGCGGGTCATGCGGGCGGTGGGCGACCTGGACGAGACCATCAAGATCATCCGGTCGACGATCTTCGGTCTGCGGATCCGGGAGGAGGACACCGGCCCGAGCCTGCGGGCCCGCGTGGCCCGCGCCGTGGGGGAGGCCGGCACGGCGCTGGGCTTCCCGCCCCGGCTGAGCATGGAGGGCCTGCTGGACACCGACGTACCGGCCCAGGTCGCCGACCACGTCGTGGCGGCCCTGACGGAGCTGCTGAGCAACGCGGCCCGGCACGCCCACGCGACCCGGGTCGAGGTGGCGCTCCAGGCCACCGGCGACCAGGTCGTGCTGACCGTCACGGACAACGGCCGGGGCATCCCGGAAGGCGGCCGCCGCAGCGGGCTGGGCAACCTGGCCGAACGCGCGCAGAGCGTGGACGGGGCGATGGAGATCCGCACCCCCGACGACGGCGGAAGCCAGATCGTGTGGCGCGCACCGCTGCTCGCCGACATGACGGGCTGACCGGGGAAGGCCCCGCGCCCTCCGGGGGCGGCCCCCGCCGGCAGCCCGGTTCGGCACGTCCCCGAGAGCGGCGGATGCCGGCGGCGCACCGGCTTCCCGTACGCCCGCGAGCAGTTGGCCCGGCTGCGGCGGCCAGATCGGCCCGGCACCGGCCGACAGGCCCTCCGGCGACCACCAACGCCACCGGAGGATCCCGTCCGCCGCGTGCGCGGCGGTGAGGTCGCCGGCCGGGTCCCGGCGGGGGCCCCGGGCGAAAAGGACATGCTCATGCTGACGGGCCAGCACCCCGGCCCGTGTGAAGCCGTGTTCCCACCGGCACAGCGCAGTGCCGGTGACCTCGGTGCCGGCCATCTGGCCCCGCGCGCGACTCGCGCTCGGCCGCCCGCCGCGGTGACTCGCCGGGGCCGGGCCGTACCGCGTACGGGACACTCGCGCTCGGCCGCCCGCCGCGGTTACCCGCCGGGTCCAGGCCGTACCGCGTACGGGACGCCGTGGCGCGGTCGAGCCGCGGCGGCCGGGGCCGGGTCAGGGCCACCGAAGCCGGATGCGGACCTCTCGGTGGCCGCGCCGGACCGCACCGGGCCGGCGCCGCGGCCTCAGCGCCCCTCGCCGCACCCCGCGCACACCGCGACCGCGGGCTGCGCCACCAGCCGGAAGCCGGTGACCAGGTCCGGCTGGATGCGCAGCACGCCGTTCATGGTCTGCTCCACCCACGGCCGCAGCAGGTCCTCGTAGCGGGCCACCTGCGCCGGGTCGGCCACCAGCCGCGCGTATCCGGTGACGATCACGCTCCAGCCCAGGTGCGTCCGCGGATCGATGGCATCGGCCTCGTACGCGACCACCAGGCCCGCCTCGCCGGCGGGCGGCGCGATCGAGGTGAGGGTCGCCCCGTCGTTGAGCCGGACGACGATGTCCTCCCCGTCCAGCAGGTGGTTGACGGGCCGGATGGCCGGCAGGGCGTTCTGGGTGAACACGAGCCGGCCGAGCGGGACGCTGCCCAGCAGCCGCAGCGATTCGCCCCGGGGCAGCTGTTGCATGCCCCGGGGAGCCACCCGTTCACGGAGTTTCTCGACCTGCTGAGCGTCTTCGTCGTTCATCCTGCACACCCTCTGCTCCGGCGGCGTTCGTCCGGGCACTCGTTGCCTGCCTGCCAGCCTCCTCGAAGCGCGACCGCGGCAACAGGGCCGAACGGACCCCGGTGCGGGGCATTTCACCGGGCCGCCCGTTACGGGTGGGGCACCACGGCCACCGGGCAGGGGGCGTGGTGCAGTGCCGCGTGGGCGACCGCGCCGATCTTCCTCAGCTCGTGGCGGCCCGGGCCGCGGCGTCCCACGACCAGCAGCCGGGCCCGCGCGCCGGCGGCCAGCAGGACCTGCCCCGCACCGCCCATCTCGACGTGCTCGACGACCTCCACCTGCGGGAAGCGCTCCCGCCACGGCCGTACGGCGTCGGCCAGCCGCTTGCGCTCCAGCGGCTCCAGACCGCCCGCGTCGTCGGCCGCCCGCATGGTCTCGCCGCCCCACACCACGACCGGCGGCACGCTCCAGGCCCGTACCGCCCGCAGGCCCACCCCCTGGGCCGCGGCCGCCGAGAAGGCGAACTCCAGCACCGGGTCGCTCTCCCGTACGTCCTGCACGCCCACCACCACCTCGTCACGCGGCCGCGCCGCCTCGTCGGGGCGCGGGCTGCGGACGAGGACGACGGGTCCGGGCGCCTGCCGCAGGACCTGCAACCCCACGGAGCCGAGCAGGTAGCCGACCAGCGTGCTGTGCCCGCGCGACCCCAGGACCAGCAGGTCCGCCGCGGCGGACGCGGCGACCAGGGCCGCGACCGGCTCGTCCGCCAGGATCTCGGTGGTGGCGGGCAGGTCGGGGAAGTTCTTCGCCACCCGGGCCGCGGCGTCCTGGAGGATTTCGGTGGCCCAGCGGCGCTGCACTTCCTCGTCCGCCGCGGCCAATGCCTCCAGGGGGCGCCAGACCCACGCGTGGACCAGCCGCAGGCCCGCTCCGCGGCGGGTGGCCTCGGCGGCGGCCCAGTCGGCGGCGGCGAGGCTGTGGTCGGTTCCGTCCAGTCCGACGGTGACGGTGCCGGGCATGCTGGCCTCCTCAGGCGGGAACGGAAGTACGTCCGGTCCCCACTCTCCGGGCTCGCTGGCCACCGCGGGGACGGCCCCAAGGTCCCGCGCCGGGGGACCAACGGCCTTCCGACACGCGGCCCGCCGTCCGCCGAGGGCCCTTCGGCCTTCGGGTCGGGACCATCGCCGACCAGGGGAGACGGCGCGCGGGAGTGCAATGGAGGGGAGCGCAGGCACAGCGATTCGGAAGGTGCGCACCATGACCGCCACACCCCTGGAGAAGACGACCGACGGCACGGCCTGGGAAGGGTTCGACGGCGGCGCGTGGCGCGACACCATCGACGTCCGCGACTTCGTCCAGCGGAACCACGTCCCGTACGAGGGCGACGCCTCCTTCCTCACCGGCCCCACCGAGCGCACCACCGCGGTGTGGCGGAAGCTGCTCGGCATGTTCCCCGACGAGCGGGTGCGGGGCATCCACGACGTGGACGTCAGCACCCCGTCGCGGATCGACGCGTTCGCGCCCGGCTACATCGACGAGGAGCGGGACCTGATCGTCGGCCTCCAGACCGACGCCCCGCTCAAGCGCGCCATCATGCCCAACGGCGGCTGGCGGATGGTCGAGAGCGCCCTCGCCGCGTACGGCTACGAGCCGGACCCGGCGGTCAGGGAGATCTACACCCGGCTGCGCAAGACCCACAACGACGGCGTCTTCGACGCGTACACGCCCGAGATCCGCGCCTGCCGCTCCGCCGGCATCATCACCGGCCTGCCCGACGCCTACGGCCGCGGCCGCATCATCGGCGACTACCGCCGGGTCGCCCTCTACGGCGTCGACCGGCTCATCGAGGACAAGCAGGCCGCCCGGGCCGACGCCGACGGGCGGTGGCCGACCGAGGACGTGATCCGGGAGCGCGAGGAGATCGCCGAGCAGATCAAGGCGCTCGGCGAGCTGAAGGCCATGGCCGCCTCGTACGGCTACGACATCTCCCGGCCCGCCGCCACCGGCCGCGAGGCCGTGCAGTGGCTCTACTTCGGCTATCTGGCCGCCGTCAAGGAGCAGAACGGCGCGGCCATGTCGATCGGCCGCATCGACGCCTTCCTCGACATCTACCTCCGGCGCGACATCGAGCGCGGCGTCCTGGACGAGGAGCGCGCGCAGGAGCTGATCGACGACTTCGTCATCAAGCTGCGCATCGTGCGGTTCCTGCGCACCCCCGAATACAACGAGCTGTATTCGGGCGACCCGACCTGGGTCACCTGGTCGCTGGCCGGGATCGGCGAGGACGGCCGCCCGCTCGTCTCCCGTACGACCTTCCGCGCCCTCCAGACGCTCTACAACCTGGGCCCGGCCCCCGAGCCCAACCTGACCGTCTTCTGGTCGCCGCGCCTGCCGGGCGGCTTCAAGGAGTTCGCGTCGAAGGTCGCCATCGACACCTCGGCCCTCCAGTTCGAGTCCGACGAACTGATGCGGCCCAAGTACGGCGACGACACGGCCATCGCCTGCTGCGTGTCGGCCATGGCGGTCGGCAAGCAGATGCAGTTCTTCGGCGCCCGCGTCAATGTCGCCAAGGCCCTGCTGTACGCCATCAACGGCGGCCGGGACGAGATGACCGGCAAGACCGTCGTGGCGGGCTTCGAGCCGGTCGAGGGCGAGTACCTGGACTACGCCACCGTCGCCGAGCGCTACGACGCGATGCTGGAATGGCTGGCCGAGACCTACGTCCACGCCCTGAACGTCATCCACTACATGCACGACAAGTACGCCTACGAACGCCTGGAGATGGCCCTGCACGACCGCACCGTGCTGCGCACCATGGCCTGCGGCATCGCCGGACTGTCGGTCGCCGCGGACTCGCTGTCGGCGCTCAAGTACGCCCGGGTGCGGGCCATCCGCGACGAGACCGGGCTGGTCACGGGTTACGAGACCGAGGGCACGTACCCGGCGTACGGCAACAACGACGACCGTGCGGACCGGTTCGCGAAGGACATCGTGCACACGTTCATGCAGAAGGTGCGCAAGCACCCCACCTACCGGGGCGCCGTGCACACCCAGTCCGTGCTGACCATCACCTCCAACGTCGTCTACGGCAAGAAGACCGGCGCCACCCCGGACGGCCGCCCGGCGGGCGAGCCCTTCGCGCCCGGCGCCAACCCGATGAACGGCCGCGACGAGCACGGCTACCTCGCCTCCGCGCTGTCGGTCGCCAAGCTGCCGTACGACGACGCCGAGGACGGCATCTCGCTGACCAACACCATCACGCCGGACGCGCTCGGCCGCACCGAGCGGGAGCGGATCGAGAACCTGACGGGCGTGCTGGACGGCTACATGGCGGGCGGCGGCTTCCACATGAACGTCAACGTGCTGGACCGGGCGACCCTGGAGGACGCCATGGAGCACCCCGAGAACCACCCGCAGCTGACGATCCGGGTGTCCGGTTACGCGGTGAACTTCGTACGGCTGACGCGTGAGCAGCAGCTCGACGTCATCAACCGCACCTTCCACGGGGCCCTGTGACGGCGCCCGTCCCCCGGTCCACGGCGCCGGTGCCGGGCCCTCACCCCGGCACCGGCGCCGTGTCCTTCACCTCGCCCGCACCCGGGCGACACCACCCCAGGAGAGCCTGACATGGCAGTTCCGCTCGGGGCCGAGATCCCCGTACGCACCCCGCCCCTTTCCGGGGTGACGGCCCAGGAGGCCCTCACCCCTGCCGCCGCGGTCCAGCACCGCCCGGTGGCCGGTTCGGTGCACTCCTGGGACCTGTCCACGGGCGTGGACGGGCCCGGCACCCGCTTCGTGACCTTCCTGGCCGGCTGCCCCCTGGCCTGCCTGTACTGCCACAACCCCGACACCTGGAAGATGCGCGACGGCAAGCGCGTCCTGGCCGACGCCATGGTGGCCGAGGCGGCGAAGTACCGGGCGTTCATCCGGACCGCGGGCGGCGGAGCCACCCTCAGCGGCGGCGAACCGCTCCTCCAGCCGGTCTTCGCCGGCGAACTCCTCCACCGCTTCAAGCACGAACTGGGCCTGCACACCGCCCTGGACACCTCCGGCTACCTCGGCGCCCGCGCCACCGACGCGCTGCTGCGGGACACCGACCTCGTACTGCTGGACGTCAAGTCCTGGCACCCCGGGCTCTACCAGCGGCTCACCGGCCGGCGGCTGCGCCCCACCCTGGACTTCGCGCGGCGGCTGGCCCGGCTGGACAAAGAGGTGTGGGTGCGCTTCGTACTCGTCCCGGGACTGACCGACGACCCGGCCAACATCGAGGGTGTGGCGGCCTTCGCCGCCTCGCTCGGCAACGTGACCCGCGTGGACGTGCTGCCCTTCCACAAGCTCGGCGCCTCCAAATGGGAGCGCCTCGGCCTGGACTTCACCCTGCGGGACACCCCGACGCCCACCGCGTCGCAGCTGGCGACGGCACGGGAGATCTTCGCGGGGGCGGGGCTCACGGCGGTGTGAGGGGCGGGCCCGCGGTGGCCTTCAGGCCGCCAGGGGAGCCCCGTGGCCCTTCCGGGCCTCGTCGAAGCGGGCCAGGACGAGGCGCGCCATGGCGACCTGGGAGCCGAGCGGGCGGGCGGTGCACACGCACCCCGCACGCTCGGCCTCCGCGGCCAGATGGTCGGAGAAGCGCCCCGGAGCCATCAGGTAGGGGACCACCGCGATACGGGTACGGCCCTCGGCACGCAGGTCCCGCGCCGTACGCGCCAGGGACCGGTCCTCCTCGCGCCCGGCGCACAGCAAGGCCGGGCGTACCGGGACGGGGGCCCTCCGCCGGGCGCGCAGGGCCGTACCCAGCTGCCGGGCAACGGCGTAGCAGCCGTCATTGCCGCCGGGCCGGCGCGAACCCGCGGCGGCCAGCACGACGGCGTCCGCCGGAAAGCCGGCGCGGGCCTCGGCCTCCTGAAGGCGGTACGCCAGCGCTTCGGTCAGCAGCAGGTGCGGAGCGAGCGGTTTCGCGGCACGGGCGGGCCCGAGCAGAGCGGGCAGGTCCACGGTGAAATGAAATCCCGCGCCCAGCAGCAAAGGCACCACAATGGCCGGCGCACCGCGCAGGGCGGCCACGGCCTCATCGACGGTGGGCCCGTGAATATCGAAGAACGCGCTTTCCACCCGGAGTTCCGGACGCAGCGCGCGGATTTCCGTCAGCAACCGGTCCGTTTCCCTTTGCGCCCGGGCCTCGCGACTGCCGTGAGCGGCGGCAATCAATACAGGTGCGGAAGAGGCCATGGCGTCACGCTAACGACTGTCCCCGCCGCCGATAAGGCACCGCTGGTCCCGGCTTCCGGGGGACGACCGGCCCTGATCAAGAGGCCGTTCGGCGCGGGGTACGGATTCGGGGCGGGCATAGCCTGAATCCGCTGCGGCCCGGGAAGGCGCGGGCTTCGGGCGGCAGTCGGGGGAACAACGGAAAACGCGACCCGTCGCCGAGCAGCTACAGGAGTGCTTCATGCTGTCATCCACCGACCGGCCCACTCTCGTTCTCGTCGGTCACGGCATGGTGGGCCAACGGCTGCTGGAAGAACTGGCCGTACGCGACGCGCTCGCCGGTCCCGACGGAGCGGACGACCCGGGCGACGGCCAACGCTGGCGCGTGGTGGTCCTCGCCGAAGAAGAGCGCCGCGCCTACGACCGCGTACACCTGTCCTCGCTGTTCACCGGGACCACCCCGGAAGAACTGAACCTCGCCGACCCCGGCTTCCTCGCACGCCACGACATCACCCTGCGCCTCGGCGACCCCGCCACCGCCATCGACACCGCCACCCGCACGGTGACCACGCGCCGCGGCGCGGCCTGGCACTACGACGCGCTGGTGCTGGCCACCGGCTCGTACGCCTTCGTCCCCCCGGTCCCCGGCCGGGACGCGCCCGGCTGCTTCGTCTACCGCACGGTCGAGGACGTCCGGGCCATCCGGGAAGCGGCGCGCGGCGCCCGCACCGCGGCCGTCGTCGGCGGCGGACTGCTGGGCCTGGAGGCGGTCGGCGCCCTGCGCTCGCTGGGCCTGGAGACGAGCGTGGTGGAGGCCGCGCCACGGCTGATGCCCGGACAGGTGGACCGGGGCGGCTCCGATGTACTGGCCCGGACCATCGAGGCGATGGGCGTCCACGTGCACACCGACGCGGCGATCACCGAGGTGTGGACCGGCGCCGACGGCCGCGTGCGCGGTCTGTCGCTGTCGGACGGCGGCAGCGTCCAGGCCGACCTCATCGTCTTCTCCGTGGGCGTACGGCCCCGCGACGAACTCGCCAGGACCGCCGGCCTCGACGTCGCGGACCGCGGCGGCATCGTGATCGACGCCCAGTGCCGCACCTCCGCGCCGGAGGTCTACGCGCTCGGCGAGTGCGCCCGCGCCGCCGACGGCCACGTCTACGGCCTCGTCGCCCCCGGCTACCGGATGGCGGAAGTCCTGGCGGACACCCTGACCGGCAAGGAGAACGGCTTCACCGGCGCCGACACCTCCACCAAGCTCAAACTGCTGGGCGCGGACGTCGCCTCCTTCGGCGACCCCTTCGCCCCGGACGCCGGCGGCTCGGTCCTGTGGGCCGACTCCGGCTCCGGCGTCTACAAGAAGCTGGTGCTCGGCCCGGACGGCAAGCTGATGGGCGGCATCCTGGTCGGCGACGCGGACGCGTACGGCACCCTGCGGCCCCTGGTGGGAGCCCAGCTGCCCGGACCGGCCGCCTCCTTCCTGCTGCCCGCCGGCGAAGCGGGCCCGGTGGACACCACCGCGGTGCTGCCCGACGACGCGGTGATCTGCTCGTGCAACGGCGTCACGAAGAAGGCCCTGCGCGACGCGGTCCGCGGCGGCGCGCACGACCTGGCCGCCGTGAAGAAGTGCACCGGCGCCGGCACCCAGTGCGGCGGCTGCGTCGGCGCCGTGACGTCGATCATGGAAGCGCAACTGGCGGCCGAGGGGATCGAGACGGGACCGGGCGGCCTGTGCCCGGACTTCACGCAGACCCGCCGCGAGCTGTACGAGATCGTCCGGGTGACCGGCATCGACAGCTTCTCCCGCCTGGCGAAGGAGTACGGCGTACCCGGCCCGGACGGCAAGCCGCCGCACGGCTGCGCGGTCTGCCGCCCCACCGTCGCCTCGCTCCTGGCCACCCTCGGCCCCGAACTCGGCCTCCACCACATCCTCGACGGCGAACAGGCCGCCCTCCAGGACACCAACGACCTCTTCCTCGCCAACCTCCAGAAGGACGGCACCTACTCCGTGGTGCCCCGCCTGCCCGCCGGTGAGATCAGCCCGGACCACCTCATCGTGCTCGGCGAGATCGCCCGCGAATTCGGCCTCTACACCAAACTCACCGGCGGCCAGCGCATCGACCTGTTCGGCGCCACCGTGGACCAGCTGCCGGACATCTGGCGCAGGCTGGTCGACGCCGGCCTCGAATCGGGCCACGCGTACGGCAAATCCCTGCGCACCGCGAAATCCTGCGCCGGATCCCGCTGGTGCCGCTTCGGGCAGCGCGATTCCGTGGGCATGGCCGTGGAGCTGGAACTGCGCTACCGCGGACTGCGGTCCCCGCACAAACTCAAGCTGGCGGCTTCCGGCTGCATCCGCGAATGCGCCGAGGCCCAGAGCAAGGACGTCGGCGTCATCGCCACGGCGAAGGGCTGGAACCTCTACGTGGGCGGCAACGGAGGCACCAAGCCCCGCCACGCCGACCTGCTCGCCCAGGACCTGGGCGACGCGGAACTCATCCGCACCATCGACCGCTTCCTCATGTTCTACATCCGCACCGCGGAACGCCTGGAACGCACCGCGACGTGGCTGGAGCGCATCGACGGCGGCATCGACCACGTACGGGACGTCGTCCTGCACGACTCCCTCGGCCTGGCCGAAGAACTGGAATCCCAGATGCAGCGCCACGTCGACGCCTACCGGGACGAATGGCAGGCCGTCCTGGAAGACCCGGCCAAACTCCGCCGCTTCACCAGCGCCTTCCCCGCCCCCACCGGCCCGGCCGGCCCCGGCCACGTCCAGGTCCGTACGCACGAGGGCGACTGGCGGTCGGTCTGCCTCCTGGACGACCTCGAACCCGGACGCGGCATACCGGTCCGCGTCGGCGACGAACCGGGCCCGATCGCCCTCTTCCGCTCCCCGGACGGCGAACTCTTCGCCGTCTCCGACACCGACCCCGTCTCCGAGGCGGACGTCATCTCCCGCGGCATCTACGGCGCGGTCGACGGAGCGCCGGTCGTCACCTCACCCATGTACAAGCAACGCTTCGACCTGCGCACGGGCGCCTGCCTGGACGACGAGAACCAGCGACTGGAGGTGCATCCGGTACGGGTGCTGTGACGTGACGGTCCGGGCGGGGAGCCAGGGGGCGGTACCGGGCCGGACAGCACACGCTGCGGCATCACCATGACGCCCTCCCCGTCACGGGTGGCACTCCGAGCGGACCATCTCAACGCATCGTAGGGGAAGGCACCGACAACGGCCCTCGGCCGAGGAAGCGGCCGGTACGAGCTGCCGTCCGGTGCGGCAACGCCCCGTCCGAGACCGGTCGGACGGGGCGTCGTACCGCGGTGGGCGTCATGCCGCGCGGATCACCCGAAGAAGTTCCAGTTCCCCTCGACCGGCAGCGGGTAGCCGCTGTCGGTCCGGTCGCTGACCAGGTCGTACCGGACGTACTGGTCGTCCTTGAACAGGTACACCTTGTCCGTGTCGAGCACCGAGTTGACGGCCGCGTCGATACCCCGCTGGAAGTTCTCCGGCAGCCCGCGCCAGCCGCGCAGGATGGGCGTCGGCCCGCCGAGGAGCTTGTCGTTGGGAACGTCGTAGCGGATGTACAGGTCGTCCTTGAAGATCCAGCTGACGTTCGGGTCGCTCTGGTGGTTGACGGCGGCGTCGATGCCGAGCTGGAAGTCCGGCGGCAGGCCCTTCCACGCCTCCGCGATGCCGAGCGGGTAGCCCGGCTCCACCTTGTCGGAGTCCAGGTCGTAGCGGACGTACTGGCTGTCCTTGAAGAGGTACACGATCTGCGGCTGGTCCCGGCGGTTGAGCGCGGCGTCGATACGGCGCCCGAAGGTGTCCACCAGGCCGGGCCAGTTGCCCTCGATGAGCTTCGGGTACCCGTCGAAGCCGTGGTTCTCCCGCATGTCGTAGCGCACGTAGGAGTTGTCCTTGAGGACCCACGTGATCGGGTCGTTGCCCTTGGCCCTCACCACGGCGTCGATACGCCGGTAGAAGGATCCCGGTGAAGCGGTCTGCTCTGCCACGTTCCACACCCTCTCGCAGTCGATGGGTCTGGTGTACGCCTGCCGGCCGGCGGCTGTCCGATCTCGTCAGGTCACCTTGCCAGCCCGCTGCGGTGGTGTCACGCCACCCTCACGCACCGGCTCATTCCTCACCACTCCGCCATTCGGATCGAGCCATGCCACATCCGCCCAAACCCCCTCCATGGCCCCGTGCTTCACCCGCGTGCCCCACTCGCCACCGCGCCCGCTGGTGAAGGTGCAGATCCGCTGACGATGCCCTGAGGCCCTTGGCCCCGGACCGCGAAGAACGATGGCCCCGTATCCCTGTCGGCATGAGGTGGGGGTGCGGGGCCAAGCGCGGAGCGATGAGGGCGATGGGGGCGGTGGGTGCGGTGGGCAGCGCAGTGCGTTCGTGCGGTTCTATCCGATGGCCGGTGAAGGACGCAGGCCCCCACGTCCTGACCATCCCCGGCCGCCCGCCTACGGCATCCACCGGGCAAGGGCCTTCGGCCGCCGCGCGGCCACCACCGGCATCCGCCGACGTTTCGGCGTCCGCCGAAAGAACCGGCGCCTACCGTCCAGCCATGAGCCCGCACACCTACGCCACCCACCTGCACTGGAACGGTTCCACCGCCGCAGGCATCCGCTCCTACTCCCGTGCCCACATCGCCACCGCACCACCCGCGGCCGCGGAAGTGGCCTTGAGCGCGGACCCGGCGTTCCGGGGCGATGCCGAACGGCTCAACCCCGAGCAGCTCGTCCTCATGGCCGCCTCGTCCTGCCAGATGCTGTCGTTCCTCGCCGTCGCCGCCCGCGCCGGCATCGACGTGCTGTCGTACGACGACGAAGCAGCCGGCCACCTCGACCTGACGGCCGACCCCGCCCGCCTCGGGACGATCAGCCTGGCGGTCACTGTTCAGGTGGCCGCCGGCACCGACGAGGCCACGGTCCGGGAACTGGCTGAACAGGCGCACCGTGAGTGCTACATCGCCAACTCGCTGTCGGTTCCCGTCGAGGTGACCACCACGGTGGTGACCAGGTAATCGGGCGGCCGGGTGACCGCCGATCGCCCCGGCACCGCGCGGCACACCTGGCGACCATGGCGCCGGTGCGGGCTGCACCGGCACCGGCCCCGCGTGGACAAGCGCTCTGAGCTGGCCGGACGGCGTCCGGGACGGTCCCGGAGCGTCCCGGACCGTCCCGGACGGTGAATCGCTTGGCCGCGTCCCTCCGGCCCGTCGAGAGTTCTGCCGTCCCAGCAGAAACAGCCGTGCGAATCACGGCTCTCGACCCATGGAGTCAGCCATGCGCAAGGTCACCTCGATCGCGGCCCGGGGCGCCGCGATCACCCTCCTCGCCACCAGCGCGCTAGCCGTCACGGGCGCCGGGAACGCCCACGCCGCCTCACTCGGGGCGAAGATAGCCGGCACCGCCAAGAAGCAGGTCGGTGCGGGCCCCTGCGGCCTCAACGGCAAGGGCAGCTTCTGGGGCCGGGGCACGGACCAGACCGGCAGCTGCGGCCGCAACGGCACCGAGGCACACCCCTGGTGCGCCGACTTCGTCGGCTGGGTGTGGTGGAAGAACCACGTCGGCGGCAGGATGCACAAACTCAACGACCTCGCCTCCAGCTTCACCCGGTACGCCCCGATGCACGCGAAGCCGAAGATCGGCGATGCGATCCTCTACAACCAGCACACCAGGGACGTCGAGGACGACCATGTGGCGATCGTGGTGGGCATCTCCGGCTCGAAGATCACCGTGGTGGGCGGCAACCAGGGCAACCCGGGCAGCGTGAGCACCCACACCTGGCAGTCCTACAAGGTCGGCAGCTGGGCCAACGGCACCCAGAAGATCAGCGGTTACGTCACTCCGGTGGCCGGCTGACCGGGCCCCGGCGGCCCGCCACGTTCCCGGAGTGGCGGGCCACCGGCCCCGGCACGTCGATGACATCAGGGGCTACGACATTCTCGGTGGCATCGCGACAGTCGGAATACACCCGACGGCCATCGGTCAGCGCAGCCCAGTGGCCCGGTCAGGACCGACCGGTACGTCCTGCCCCTCGCCGCCGAGTGCCTTGAGTTCGGTGCCGTTCGGCCCGGTCCTGTAATGGGTCACCGTGCCAGGTCTCTGGTTTTCGCCGAACAGATCCGCCCACGTGGCGTAGGCGCCGATCGACTGGTTCACAAAGAGGCCGATCACGACGAAAACCGCCAGCTGGGTCGCCAGCAGCAGTCCGACGCGGCCGAGAATCGCGCGCCAGCCGCGCTTGGACAGGCGCGGCCACAACCAGATGGTGAGGACAAGGAGTGCTGCCGCGGACAGGGCGGCCAGGAGCAGCACTTTTTTGCTGGTGAGCTCCATGCGGTGCTTTCTTTCGGGCGGTCGGTGAGCCGGGCCGCGAGGGAGCCCCGGTTCCCGGAATGCCGCAGGCGGCACAGGTCGGACAGCGCGGCGGGGCTCGCATATTGTTTCCGGCCCGGATGAGAGGCGAATGATGTCTGTCCGGATAGATGGCGAGAGGCGGCAAGACGGTTTCGTGGCCTTCGTCACCCGGTCTGCGCGGCTCGTCCAGGAAAGAATCCTGCGAATACTGCCCTACAATCTGTCTGCTGCTCGCTCATCCCTTGGCGCGTCCGGCAACGCCGCCGGCTCCTGCAACTAAAAGGCGCTCTCATAACCATCCTTTAACGTCACCTGCCGACGCCGGCAGGCCATGACGACGTGAGTCAATGCGGGGTCGAAGAACGTGGAAACGCGTGCGCAGGTGTGGAACCGGCCGTGGGCCGCGGCCCGGAGGCTGCCGGCGACGACGGTGTACGTCGTCCTGCTCGCCGTCACCGCCGCCTGGCTGGCCGCCCAGCCGCTGCGCGTGCAGGAGCGGTTCATCCGTCACAACAGCAGCAATGTGCACCACTTCGAGGTCGGTAAGTGGTGGACCCTGCTGACCAGTGGACTGGTGGTCGACGGGGTCCCCGTCCTGCTCGGCATAGGCGCGGTGGCCGCGGCGCTCGGACGCGCCGAGTGGCGCTGGGGCAGTGCGCGCGGCCTGGGCGTGTTCCTCTTCGGCCACGTGGCGGCGACCTTGCTCACCCAGGGTGCGGTGTGGCTGATGCGGCTCGCGCACCTGCCGGGCGCCCTGCCCCGCATGCAGGACGTCGGCATCAGCTACGGCCTGGTGGCCACCGTCGCGTGCCTGCTGGCCCTGGGCGGCGACCGCGCCCGGCGCTACGGCCTGCCGGCGCTCACC
The DNA here is from genome assembly GCF_008634025.1 of Streptomyces albofaciens JCM 4342. NCBI lineage: Bacteria > Bacillati > Actinomycetota > Actinomycetes > Kitasatosporales > Streptomycetaceae > Streptomyces > Streptomyces albofaciens. The sequence goes on from NZ_PDCM01000001.1 coordinate 3,982,033, forward strand.
GCGGCCCTGGCCGTCGCATGGACCATCAACCAGGAACTGGCCGACGCCGGGCACCTGGTGGCGCTGGGGCTCGGCGTCCTGGCTTCGCGTACCCGCTGGTTCCGGGAGGGCTCTCCGGAGCGCGGAACGCGGTGAAGATGTTCTGCACCGGTTCTTGTTCTCCTTCGACCGTGTCACCGCCGACCGCAAGGACCCGCTTGATCAGGAAGGGCTTGATCAGTAGCGCCGGCACGGCCATGACGACGAGGAGCGGCAGTTCCTTCCAGAAGGAGCGCTCTTGGCCCTGGAGCGATTCCTCTTGCCGCCCGCACCCTGCCGCGGGGCACCACTGTCCTGCTCTCCGGTCAGCCAGGACAATGACGGCCGGCGGCACGTACGGGGTGTGGGGCGGAACAGCCGGGCAGCCAGCGGTCCCGGCGCTACGCCGGGACCGTGCCGCATCCCCTCAGGCCGCCCAGCGTTTCCGCCGGCGGCGGGCGCACAGCTTTCGGCGTTCCTCTTCGTCCGTACCACCCCATATACCGTAGTTCTGGCCCGTCTCCAGTGCCCATTCCAGGCACTCGTAGGTGACCGGGCATTGTCGGCACACCGCCTTGGCGTCCGCTTGTTGTTGGGCGGCGGGGCCCGTTACTCCTACGGGGAAGAAGAGTTCCGGGTCCTCGTCCAGGCACGCCGCTCGTTCCCACCACTCCATGTCTGCTTTCCCTCGCCGAGTCGCCAGGAGATTGTTGTCGGATTCCGCAGGCTCCGTGGCGGCACGCACCGGGGCCGTGTCCGCGCGATGGGGCGGCGTACCGGCCGGCCCGGCGCCGAGGGCGGCGGGCTCTCGCGGCCGGCCGGTGTGGAACTCTGTTGTCCGGGACCGCGTGGGGAGCCTGGGAATCCCGGGTTCCCTGGCGTGCGGGATTCAACCGCGTGATGCGGGCGGGAATGCGCACACGGCCAGCGCGCGTTCGTGGAGGCTGCCGAGGATCAGGTGGCCGTCGTGCTCGTGGACGCTGGTGACCATGCGGTAGTCGGGGCTGCGGCGGCGCAGGTCGTGGACGACGCGGCCGGAGGCGTCGAGCGCCAGGACGCCGACGAGCGGGCCCGGCCGTGGGCGGACGTGCCGGGCCACGCTTCCCACGGCCTGGCGCAGGGCCGGTTTGCCGCGGTGCAGGCGTTCCAGGCTCGTGGAGCGCGGCCCGGCCAGCGCCACCCAGAACAGGCCGCCGGACCCGCGCGACATGTTGTCGGGGTAGCCGGGGAGGCCGTCGGCGAGCACGTCGCGCCGGCCTGCCCGCGGTCCGGTGAGCCAGAGCCTGGTCAGCCGGCGGGAACCGGTCTCCGCCACGGTCACGAAGGACTCGTCCGGCGCCAGCGCGACGCCGTTCGCGAACTGGAGCCCGTCCAGTACGACTTCGGGGCTGCCGCCGGGGCGCAGCCGGACCAGTTGCCCGGTGCCGGAATGTTCCAGGATGTCGCCCAGCCAGTCGTCCAGCGGGTAGCGGCGGCTGGAGACGCTGAAGTAGACCGTGCCGTCGGCGGCCGCCGTGGCGTTGCTGCAGAAGCGCAGCGGGGCGCCGTCGACGGTGTCGGCGAGCGTGCGTACCGTACCGTCGGACGGGTCGACGCGCAGCAGGCCCCGGCGCGCGTCGCACACCAGGACACCGCCGTCGGGCAGCGGTTCCAGCCCGAGCGGCCGGCCGCCCGTACGGGCGATCACCTCGGTCCGCGGCGCGCCGGCCACCGTGTCCGCCGCGCCCTGCGGTCCCTTCGGGAAGGCGTCCAGCCGCAGCACCCTCCCGTCCTCCACCCCGGTCAGCACCCGCCCGACCGCGTCCACCACCACGTCTTCCGGGCCCCTCCCGTCCAGCGGCACGGTCCGCAGCGGCGGCATGGGGAGGGGGATCCGGTTCGTCTCCTGTGTGTTGGCCATGCCCCCCTGACTACCCGGGTGCGGCGGCCCCTACCAGGGGCAGGGGATGGTCGGTGGGCGGCGCGGTCAGGACTTGGTCCGGTTTCCGACGTGGTGCGGGGCCGGGGATGCGGGGGCTGCGGGCGGGAGTTCGTACGTGTGCCGGCCCGATACGGCCCACCAGGCGGTGGCCAGGGCCAGGACGAGGAACAGGGCCACGGGGGCGTAGTTGAAGGTGGCCGGGGAGATGGGGGCGGACTGCGGGAGGCAGAAGAGGACGGTCACGAAGGCCACCCAGACGACGGCCACCCAGCCGACCGGGACGCCCCAGCGGCCCAGGTTCCACGGGCCGGGGCGGAAATTGCGGCGGTGGCGCAGCCGCAGGTAGACGGGGATCGCGTAGGCCGGGGTGATGCCGATGATGTTGATGGAGGTCACGGCCGCGTACGCCGCCGAGGAGTAGAGGGAGGGCGAGGACGAGGGCGACGGCGACGGACAGGAGGACGGCGCGGGTCGGGGTGCCCGTACGCGGGGACACCCGGCGCCACCGGGCGGAGCCGGGCAGCGCGCCGTCGCGGGAGAACGCGAACACCATCCGCGAGGTGGCCGCCACCTCCGCGTTGCCGCAGAACAGCTGGGCGACGATCACCACCAGCAGCAGAGCCTTCGCCCCGCTGACGCCCAGCGCGTCGAGGAAGATCTGCGCGGGCGGCACCCCGGTCGGGGTGTCCCGTACGCCCGCGTAGTCCTGGATGGCGAAGGTGAGCCCGGCCAGCAGGACGAAACCGGCGGCCCAGGACCAGCGGATGGCGCGGACGATGCCGCGGGCCGCGTTCACCTGGGCCCCGGTGGTCTCCTCGCTCAGGTGCGCCGACGCGTCGTACCCGCTGAAGGTGTACTGGGCCAGCAGCAGGCCGATCAGCGCCACGTACGGCGTGCTGTGCCAGCCGGTCTCGTTGACGAACGCGGTGAACACGAAGGAGACCGGCTGATGGTGGGACGGGACCAGCCACAGCACTCCCACGATCAGGGCGACGCCGGCCAGGTGCCACCACACGGAGACCGAGTTGAGGATGCCGACCAGGCGCACCCCGAAGAGGTTGAGCACCGCGTGCAGGGCGAGGACGCAGACGTAGATGACCATGAGGGAGCCGGGTGTGGGCTCGAAGCCCCACTGGAGGCGGGCGAACGCGCCGGCGAACAGGGCGCATCCGTAGTCGATGCCGGCGATCGCGCCGAGCAGGCCGAGGAGGTTCAGCCAGCCGGTGTACCAGCCCCAGCGCCGGCCGCCGAGCCGGTCGGCCATGAAATACAGGGCGCCGGAGGTCGGGTAGGCGCTGGTGACCTCGGCCAGACCGGCGCCGACGAACATCACCATGATGCCGACGCCGATCCAGCCCCACATCATGACCGCGGGCCCGCCCGTGGCCAGCCCGAAGCCGTACAGCGTCAGACAGCCGGACAGGACGGAGATCACGGAGAAGGAGCCGGCGAAGTTCGCGAAGGGGCCCATCCGCCGTTTCAGCACCGGGGTGTAGCCCAGCTCGCGCAGGAAGTCGTGGTCGTCCGGGGCGGGGGAGCCGGACGGCGTCCGGCCGTCGCGGCGAAGTGGCCTGGTGCGCGTCACGGAAGCTGCCTCCAGTACGGGATGGACGAGCCGTCGGCGCAAGGAAAGGACCGGAGGGGCGCGCGTGTCGAGGATCTTCCGGCCGGATGTCCGGATATGTGGCCGGTCCTGATGGGTGACGTGTCCCGTGGGCGGCCGGTCCCCGTGGGGGGCCGCTCCCCATGGGATGTCGGCTCCCATGGGATGTCGGCTCCCATGGGCTGCCGGCCCCCGTAGGTGATCGGGGCGGCCTGTCGGCGTTCGGTCCCTGTCCGGTCGCGTCGACACGTACGTCCGCCTCCGTTGCGTCGCTACGGGAGCGTAGCGACGCAACGGAGGCGGGGCGGGAAGAGCGAACGGTGGCTCTTGCGAGATCAGCCGAGATCAGCAGTCACAGCATCCCCCGTCGCAGCAGCAGCCGTCACAGCAGCCGTCACAGCAACAGGAGTCGGGGCAGCAGTCGCAGCTGTCGCAGCATTGCTGGCACCAGCCCTCGCGCTTCTTGCGCGACCACGCGCCTTCGTACTCCGACGCGCAGCACACCTGGCACGTGCAGCACAGTCCGACGGCGACCACACAGCCGGCCAGGAGGCCCCGGGGCTTCTTCGGCGGCTGGGGAGTGAGGTTCGGCATCCCGCCGCCTCCGGACCCGCCTCCGGGCCCGCCGCCGTCCCAGCCACCGAAGCCGCCGCCCGAGTCACCGGACCCGCCGGACCCGCCGGAGCCTCCGGACCCGCCCGGCCCGCCGCCGTATCCCGCACCCGAGCCGCCCCCGGGCGGCACCGGCCCGCCCGTCGCGTACGGATTCTGCGGGCCGTTCAGGTGCTGCGGACCGTGGGCGTACGGGGCGCCGGCCGGTGTCTGTCCGTAGCCGGGCGCGGCCTGACCGGGCTGGACCGGCCCGTACCCGTTGCCGTACCCGTTGCCGTACGGGTTTCCCGTCCCGCCCTCGTACGGTCCGGCCCCGTACGGTCCCGTCCCGTGCCCCTGATGCGCGCAGGCCGCCGTCCCGAAGGCCCGGTCCACCGACCGCCGCAGCTCGTGCACCAGCAGGACGTGGACCAGCTTGGAGTCCGCGAACTCCACGTCGCGCAGCGCGAGGCGGATGCCGTGCAGCGCGTCGTCGCACAGCCGGCGGGCCTGGGCGAGGGAGGCGCCGGTGGCGGTGATCGGGTTCCAGGCGCCTTCGGCGGCGTCCGCCGTACGGTCCTCCACCGCGTCCAGCAGGTGGGCCAGCCGGCCGAAGAGCCGGCCCGCCTCGGCCAGCGGGGCGGCGTTGCCGGGCCGGCCGGCGAGCACGGCGGTGTGCGCGAAGGCCGCCGCGGTCGCCGTCTCGGTCGGCTCGGTGATGACCGTCAACGGCGTGCCCGGGCCCGCCAGTTCCTCGATGCCCACCTGCCGGTCGACCGCGTCGACGAGGACGGACGTGTCGAAGCCGAGCGTCGCGCCGGTGCGCGCCCCGGCCCGGTCCCAGCCGGCGGCCACCTTGCGGGCGGCGGCGGCCACGGGACGGCGGCGCAGCATCCCGTTCCGGTCGGCGACATGGTCGCGGATCTTCGCCGAGGCGAGCACGAGCGAGACCGACGCGGCCAGCCGGGCACCCTCGCCCTTGGCCACCGAGGCGGTCCGCATGCCGCGCAGCGGGCAGGGCCCGGCGGTCCGGCGCCGGCCGGCCGTCCGGCCGGTCTGGGCGTCCGTCAGGACGGACACGATCAGCCCGTCGTAATTGGTGACCACCCGGGCGAACTGTCCGTGGTCAGCGCGCAGGGCGAGACACAGCCCGCACAGGTGGGCCATCCACTCCGCCTTGAGTCCTTGGGACAGGCGGTGGGTGCAGGGCCGGACGATTCCGAACACGTGGAAGAAACCCCCGTAAGACTTCGATGACGATCGGTCGTGGCTGGAAATCGTATTACCCGGCGTGGCGCGGGCCGGTGGCGGTGGCCGGTGGGGCGGGGTCGGCGAAGGAGGCCGCCGGGTCGGGCGGCGGGCGTGCCGGGGCGGGCCGGACGGGGCAAGCAGCAGGCACGACGACCCAAGCCGGAGGAGCAGCCATGAAGGATGCCGTGACGGCGACGACCGGGCCGGCCCCCGCGCGGGCCCGCCCGGCCCCGCCCATCGCCCGGGCCGCCCGCACCCGCACCGCACGCGCCGCACGGCCGGAGGGGCGATGAAGAGCCGCCGCGCGGGGCACCGCGCCGGGCTGCCGGTGTCCGAAAGCGAACGGGTGCTGTTCGGCGGCGCCCTGCGCTACGACCTGTCGTTCACGCGGCACGAGATGGCGCTGCTGCGGATGGGCCTGTGGACGATGGCCCGCCAGTTCCCCGCCATGATGGGCGCCGTGGGCAGGGCCGCCTGGCGCGAGGACCGCACCGCGCTGCTGGCGCTGCTCGGCGCCGAGGTGGGCCAGGGCGTGCTGCGCGCCTTCACGCTGGTGGCCACCAACCAGGTGCTCGTCGCGCTGTTCGCGGCCGGGCCCACGCCCGCGCGGCTGCGCCAGGCGCTGCCCGCCCTGGCGGCCGTGGCCGTCGTCGCGGTGTTCTCGTCGCTGCTGTCGGCGGTGTCCACCGCGGCCTCCGGGCAGCTGGAGCCGAAGATCGAGCGTGTCTGCACGGCCCGCTTCTACCAGGGCGTGATCCGCGTCGAACTCGCCGCCCTGGAGGACCAGCAGGTCCACCGGGCCCTGGACGCGGGCCGGTTCGGCACCGACTCGATCCGTATGATGCTCGGCTCCTCCATCCTCGTCCTCAACGCGCTGATCGGCCTGCTCGCCGCCGCCGGGGTGCTGCTTCTGCTGCACCCGCTGCTCGTCCTGATGCTGTTCCTGGTGGCCGCGCCCAAGGCGTGGAGCGCCGTGCTCTCGGCCCGCCGCCAGTACGATTCCCGGCACACCTGGATCGAGCATCGCCGCGCCATCTCCGTCATCACCCAGAAGCTCACCGACCAGGCATGCGCGGCCGAGATCCGGGTGCACGGCGCCGGGCGCCTGCTGGTGGACGCGTACGCGGACATGTCCCGCACGATGGAGCGCGAACAGCAGCGGCTGGCCCGCGCGGAGGCCGCCACCCAGACCGCCGCCTCGGCGGGTTCGGGCCTGGCGGCGCTGGGCGCCTACGGCGTGCTGTGGCTGCTGCTGACCGGCGGGGGCATGCCGCTGGCCGTGGCGGGCACCGCCGTGATCGCCGTACGGACCTCCAGCGCCGGCCTGATGGCGCTGGTCATGCAGTTCAACCGGCTCTACGAGGAGGCCATGTACCTCAAGGACTGGGAGGACGCCTGCACCCTGGCCGAACGGCACGCCATCCCCGGCGGCGGGGACGAGCTGTCCGGGCCGCTGGAGGAGGTCCGCCTGGAGAAGGTCTCCTTCACCTACCCCGGCGCCGCCTCATCCGCCCTGGACAAGGTGGACCTGACCATCCCGCGCGGCACGGTCGTGGCGCTGGTCGGCGCCAACGGCTCGGGCAAGTCCACGCTGGCCAAGCTCGTCGCCGGTCTGTACCTGCCCAGCGACGGGCGGCTGCTGTGGAACGGCACCGACACCCGCGACGCCGACCGCGAAGCGGTCTTCGACCAAGTGGCGCTGCTGGCCCAGGACTTCCCGCACTGGCCCATGACGGCCCGCGCCAACATCCACATCGGCCGCAGCGGCCGCCGGCTCGACCAGTGGCGCGTCGAGCGGGCCGCGCACGCCGCGGATGCCATGGACATGATCACGGCGCTGCCGCACGGCTGGGACAGTCTGGTCGTCAAGGGCTTCGAGCGCGGCACCGAGCTCTCCGGCGGGCAGTGGCAGCGCCTCGGCGGCGCCCGCGCCCGCTACCGGGACGCGGCCCTGCTGATCGTGGACGAGCCGACGTCCGCGCTCGACCCCCGGGCCGAGATCGAGACGTTCCGGGCCCTGCGCGCCCTCACCGGCCGGGGCACCACCGTCCTGCTGATCACCCACCGCCTCGCCGCCACCGCGAGCGCCGACCTCATCTACGTCCTCGACGCCGGCCGCCTCATCGAGCAGGGCACCCACCCCCAGCTCATGGCGCTCACCGACGGCCACTACCGCTCCCTCTACGAGATCCAGGCGGCCCAGTACGCGACCGGCGCACCGGACGGCTCCGGGGCGCGGGGCGCCGCGGACGGCGAAGGGCCCCGATGACCGCGCGACAGCGGACGGACGGTCGTGCGACAGCGCGGCGCGCCGTGGGGTCCCGGACCACCCGGTCCGGGACCCCACGGCCGCATGGGCGCGCAGCCGCCGGCTATTCCGTCAGGGACTTCGCGAAAAGGCCGTACAGTTTCTTGTACGCGTCGTCCTGCGTCGGAATGAGCACCAGCACACGAATGGTCAGCTTGCCCTTGGCCGGAACGATGTGAACGCCCTCCGGAGGCGAACCGAGCACGACGTTTCCGTCCGAGCCGTCACTGATGATGAGCCCCCAGAAGCTCGTCTCGAATTCCGGGGCCAGGACCGAACCGTCCGGGAGCTGGCCGAAGCCGACATTCCAGTGCTTCACATCGGTCTCGCCGGCGTACAGGGTGACGTCGTAGGAGTGGATGTACTTGTGGGTCTGCCAGTCCTGCCAGGAGGAATTGAAGGTGAACTCGACCTTCAGATTCTTGTTGACCGCCGTGAAATCGACGGTGTCCGGCTCCGATTCCTGACCGCCGCTGACGGCGGTCGCCGTCACACTGTGCTTTCCGGGCGACCAGCCGCCCTCGCGGGCGAAGCTCCAGAGGTTGGTGGTCACCTTGACGCTGCCGAGCTGGCTGCCGCCCTCGGTGAGCGTCACCGTGTCGGCGTGGAAGGCGACCCCGTCGACGGTGGCGCCGCTGTCCACCTCGGAGCCCTCCTGCGGGGTCCTGATGTCCACCACGGGCGTCGGCAGGGTGACGTAGAAACGCAAGGGCGCCTTGCCGGACTGCACGTCGTCGCGTACGGCGATGGCGGAGAGGTCGTGCTGGCCGAGGGGCCAGTCGGTGTCCGGGGCGTACTCCCACGCGCTGTCCTTGACGGGGCAGGTGCCCAGCAGCTTCGCCCCCTCGTACAGCAGCACCTGCTGGACGTCGGGAGCCGCCTTGCCCTGGACGGCCTGCCGGCGGTCCTCGGTCTGGGCGCTCGGCAGGGGAGCGGTGAACACCGGCAGCGGCACCGGCTTGTTGAAGGCGAGCGCGGACTGGGCCTGGTCGTTCCAGGTGCCGGTGGAGCTGCCGGACAGGGGGGTCCGCGTCAGGTCGGCGACCGAGGAGTTGGCGGACACGGGCAGCTGCGAGCCGCCCTGATTGGTCCTCGTGAAGAGGATGTTGTCCCGGTCGGTGTTGTTGACGACGCTGCTCACCCCGTCGTCGCTCTGGTCGAAGCCGTAGTCGCTGAAGTTGTTCGCCGTGCCGTTGACCGGGATGACGAGGATTTTGGTGCGCGGCCCTCCCACGTTGTAGTTGATATCGGCGAACAAGGAGAAGGCGTTCGCGGGGGCGGCGTCCTTCCCCCGGCCGGTGATGACGTACGGTTCGTCGGTGGACTTGCCATTGCCGTTGGCGGTCACTCGCGTCCCCATCTCGTCGCTGTTTCGGTGCTCGCAAGGCTGCCCGCGGTATGTGGCGCCGTCAATTGCGGAAGGCGTGTTCGACGGTGTTCAGGCCATGCCGGGCACTGGCTGAATTACGCGGGGCAAGCGGCCGGGAAACGCCGTCGGGATATCGGCGAACTCATTACCGGCAACTCTGTGTTCGAGCGTGCCGCTGCGCTGCCCCGGGGCATGCAGGACCGTCCGCCCTTCCCGTCGTGCCGGGGCACGTGATTCATCCGCGTACCGCGGGGCACTCGCAACCGCATGACGCGCGGCGCCGCGTACCCGGCACCGCCGGCCCGTACCGGGATTTCCGACCAGGAGGTCACAGTGGGAACAGCGAGCACACGTCCGCGTCTCTTAGCGGTGGCGGCAGCGGGGGCGCTGTCCCTGGCCGCCGTCGCCGGCTGCGGTGGTACGGACGACAAGGCATCGGGCAAGCCCTCGGACCGGCAGAGCGCGTCCCCCGCCGCGCCGGGCGGGGCGGCGGACGGCCCGCAGGCGGTACGGGCCGCGCACCAGAAGACGACGGACGCCCGGACCGCCAAGATGACGCTTGTCACCAAGGCGCAGAGCGGCGGGACGAACGCCGAGGTCCGGGGGTCGGGCGTGGTGGACCTGGCCAAGGGCAACAGCGAGCTGGTGCTGCTGACCGGCAACTCGCAGATTCACCAGCGGATGGTGGAGGGCATCCTCTACCAGCAGCCGCCCGCCGCGCAGCGCAAGCAGCTGCCGCAGGGCAAGTCGTGGCTGAAGGTGGATGTGAAGAAGCTGCTCCGGCAGACCGGCGGCAGCACCCAGTACGAGGACCCGACGTCCTCCTTCAACTACATCAAGGGCATCAGCGACAAGGACGTCGAGAAGGTCGGCACCGAGACCGTCGACGGCACGGCCACCACCCACTACAAGGTGTCCGTCGACGTGGCGGAGCTGGCCAAGGACAACGCGCGGCAGGCGAAGCAGCTGCGGGCCCAGCTCGGCGACCGGCTGCCGCTCGACGTCTGGCTGGACGGACAGGGCCGGCTCCGCCAGGAAAAGGTCGAGGTCAAGCCCAGGGCCGGCCAGCAGGGCAACAGCGGCGGGCGGACCGCCGTCACCACCACGCTCAAGTTCAGCGACTTCGGTACGGACGTGAACGTCACCGCGCCGCCCGCGAAGGACACCGTGGACATCACGGACAAGGCGGTCAAAGCCGCTCAACAAGAACAAGGTCGGCAGACACAGCAGGGGTAGCGGCGCGCATCGCGGCCCTGAGGGATGAGGGGCTGATGCGGACACCCGCCGAGGGCACCGGGCGACGAGCCGGTGCCCTCGGCTTCTGCTTGGCCGGCTGCACGTCCGGGGTGTGGCCGACCGCGCGCCCGGCCGTACGCCCGGCGCCCCGGAAGTGAGTCGCGTCACAGGCGGCCGCGGGTGCTGTCGCGGGGTGCGGTCGTCCGGCCCGGGGGGCGGGTGGCAGACTGAGGCGGGTGGGAAACGCGGTGTCCGGCGGCGCCGGCGTGGTCGGTGACCGCGGGAGCGGGGCGGTGACGGCGCACGGGCCGGGTGCGGGCCATGGGAGCGGAGGAGCGGTGGCAGTGCGGGTCGAGGCGGTCTCTTGAGATTTCTGCACACCTCCGACTGGCACCTCGGCCGCTCGTTCCACCGCGTGAACCTGCTCGGCGCCCAGCGCGCCTTCCTCGACCACCTCGTCGAGACCGTCCGCACGGAGCGCGTCGACGCGGTGCTCGTCGCGGGCGACATCTACGACCGCGCCGTGCCGCCGCTCGCCGCCGTGGAGCTGTTCGACGACGCGCTGCACCGCCTCGCCGGGCTGGGCGTGCCCACCGTCATGATCTCCGGCAACCACGACTCGGCCCGCCGGCTCGGCGTCGGCTCCGGGCTGATGCGGCAGGCCGGCATCCACCTGCGGACCGACCCGGCGGCCTGTGCCGACCCGGTCGTGCTGCGCGACACGCACGGCGAGGTCGCCCTGTACGGCCTGCCGTACCTGGAACCGGCCCTGGTCAAGGAGGAGTTCGGCGCCCGGCGGGCCGACCACGCGCAGGTGCTGGGCGCGGCCATGGACCGGGTCCGCGACGACCTCGCCGGACGCCCGGCGGGCACCCGGTCGGTGGTGCTCGCGCACGCCTTCGTCACCGGCGGCGCGCCCAGCGACAGTGAGCGCGACATCACGGTCGGCGGCGTGGAATCCGTACCCGCTTCGGTCTTCGACGGGGTGGACTACGCGGCCCTCGGGCACCTGCACGGCTGCCAGACGATCACCGAACGGGTCCGCTATTCCGGCTCCCCGCTCGCCTACTCCTTCTCCGAGGAGCACCACCGCAAGTCCATGTGGCTGGTGGAGCTGGACGCCGCGGGCGCCGTACGGGCCGAGCGCCTGGACTGCCCGGTGCCCCGGCCGCTGGCCCGTATCCGCGGCAGGCTCGCCGACCTGCTGGAGGACCCGGCGCTGGCCGGGCACGAGGACGCGTGGGTGGAGGCGACGCTGACCGACGCGGCGCGCCCGCACGAGCCGATGGCCCGGCTCGCCGGGCGGTTCCCGCACATCCTCAGCCTCGCCTTCGAGCCGGAGGAGGGCCCCGCCCGCTCCCTCGCCTCGTACGCCCAGCGGCTGCGCGGGCGCAGCGACCAGGAGATCGCCGAGGACTTCGTCGAACACGTACGGGCCGGCCGCGCCGTGGACGACGCGGAGCGGGCCGTCCTGAGCTCGGCCCTCGACGAGGTGCGCGTCGACGACGCGCTGCGGGAGGTGGCGCGGTGAGGCTGCACCGGCTGTCGGTCACGGCCTTCGGGCCGTTCGGCCGGACCCAGACCATCGACTTCGACCGGCTCGCGCGGGCCGGTCTCTTCCTGCTCCACGGGCCGACCGGCGCGGGCAAGACCTCCATCCTGGACGCCGTCTGCTTCGCGCTGTACGGATCCGTGCCCGGCACCCGGCAGAGCGGCCAGGCGCTGCGCAGCGACCTCGCCGACCCGCTGACGCCCACCGAGGTGGTCCTCGAACTGACCGTGGGCGGGCGGCGGTTGGAGGTCACCCGGCTGCCGGAGCAGCCCCGCCCGAAGAAGCGGGGGACCGGCACGACCCGCGAGAAGGCGCAGAGCCGGCTGCGGGAGTACGTCACCGACGACGGTTCCGGGGACGGCCGCGGGCACTGGAAGGCGCTGAGCCGGTCCCACCAGGAGATCGGCGAGGAGATCGGCCAGCTCCTCGGCATGAGCAAGGAGCAGTTCTGCCAGGTCGTCCTGCTGCCGCAGGGGGACTTCGCGCGTTTCCTGCGGGCCGACGCCGAGGCCCGTGCCCGGCTGCTCGGGCGGCTCTTCGACACCCGCCGGTTCGCCGCGCTCGAAGAACGGCTCGCCACCCGCCGCAAGGCCGCCGCCGACCGGGTCGCCGCCGGTGACGACCGGCTGCTGGCGCTCGCCCACCGGATGGACCAGGCGGCGGGGGAGCCGGCCGACCTCGATGATCCGCTGGTTCCGGCGCCGGGGCGCGCCCCCGAGAGCGCGGCTGCCGGGTCCGGCCGCCGGAGCGGTACGGGCCGCACGGCGCAGCGTTCCGGTACGGGCGCGGCGCGAGGCGGGGCGACGGCCACCGCGACCGCCGTCATCCCAGGACAGTACGGACGCGGAGCCGGTGAGCAGGCCGCCGCCGGGCCGCCGGGCCCCGGCGACCCGGGCTTCGCCGAGGCCGTACTGGTGCGGGCGGCCGTGGCGCGCTCCACCGCACGGGAGCGGTACACGATCGCCCGGCTCGCCGTACGCTCCGCCGAGGCCGCGGAAGCCGCCGCCCGCGCGCGGGCGGACGAGGAGCGCGAGCGGGACCGCCTCCAGCGCCGGTACGCCGAGGCGCGGCGGCGCGCCGACGAACTGGCGGCGCAGACCGGCGAACGGGACCGCGCCCGGGACCGGCTGGCGCGCGCCCGCGCGGCCTCCGAGGTCGCCCCGGCGCTGGCCCTGCGGGACGCCGCCTGGCGCGAGCACGGGACGGCGCAGGCCGCCGAGCGGCGCGGCCGCTCCCAGCTGCCGCCGGACCTCGCCGGCGCGGACGGCGAGCGGCTCGCCACGCTGGAACGCGAGCTGCGGCAGGACCTCGGTTCGCTGACGGCGGCCCGCCGGGCGGAGGATCGCGCCGCCGAGATCCGCCGGGAGCGCGCCGGAATCGAACGGGAAGCGCGCGCCGACGAGCAGACGCTGCTCGACGCCGCCGCCTGGCTCGCGGACTGGGAACCGGCACATCAGGAACACCAGCGGCGCATCGAGGCCGCACAGGAGGCCGCCGCCCGCGCCGAACAGCTCCACGCGCAGCTCGACCCGGCCCGGCAGCGCCTGGACGCCGCGCGGCGGCGCGACCGGCTCGCGGACGAGGTGCGGGCCGCCGACGAGGAGGCACTGCGGGCCCGGGAGCGTTCGGCGGCCGCCCACGAGCACTGGCTCGACCTCAAGGACCGCCGACTGCGCGGCATCGCCGCCGAACTCGCCGCCGGGCTGGAGGACGGCGCCGCGTGCGCGGTGTGCGGGGCCACCGAACACCCCGCCCCGGCGCGTACCGAAGCCGGTCATGTGGACCGTACGGCCGAGGAAGCCGCGCTGGACGCCTACCGGCGGACCGAGTCCGTACGCCAGGACGCGGAGCGCGCCCGCCAGGCGATGAAGGAGGAACTGGCCGCCGCGACCGCGACCGCCGGGGACGCGACCGTCGCCGAACTCGCGCGCGCGGCCGACGAGTTGCGTGAATCCTACGCACGCGAACGGGCCGCGGGCGCCGGTCTGCACGCCGCCCGGGAAGCGCTGTCCCGCGCCGAGCGGGAGTACGAGCGCCGCCGCGCCGAACAGCAGGAGGCCGAGCGCCGCGCCGCCGCGCGCACCTCGCACCGCGAAGCGCTGGACCGCGAACTCGCCTCGATCGAAGCCGGTCTGGCCGAGGCGCGCGGCGACTGCGCGAGCGTCGCGGAACGGGCCCGGCGCCTGGAGCGGCAGGTCGCGCTGCTGGCCGAGGCCGCCGCCGCGGCCCGTACCGCCGAAGCCTGCGCCGAACGCCTCAAGGAGGCCGACGCCCACCTGTCCGACGCCGCCTACCGTGCCGGATTCGACACCCCGCAGGCCGCGTCCGACGCGCTGCTGGGCGATGCCGACTGGCGCGACCTGCAACAGCGCCTGGACCGCTACCAGGCCGAATCGGCAGCCGTGGAAGCCGAGTTGGCCGATCCGGAGGCCATCGCGGCGGCGGCCCTCCCGCCCGCCGAACCGGACCGCGCCCGCGCCGAACTGGACGCGGCCGGGCGCAGGCTGCGCGCCGCCGGTGCCGCCTGCGCCGCCGCCGAGGAACGCTGCGCCGAACTGGACCGGCTGGCCGCGCAGGCCCACGCCGACGCCCGCCGGCTGGCCCCGCTGCGCGTCGAGTACGAGCGCGTCGCCCGCCTCGCCGCGCTCGCCGCCGGTACGTCGGCGGAGAACGAACGGCGGATGCGCCTGGAGTCGTACGTCCTCGCCGCCCGGCTCGAACAGGTCGCCGCGGCCGCCAGCGCGCGCCTGCACCGGATGTCCTCCGGCCGCTACACGCTCGTGCACTCCGACGAGCGGGCCGGCGGCGCCCGCCGCTCCGGTCTGGGGCTGCACGTCATCGACGCCTGGACCGGCCATGAGCGGGACACCGCCAGCCTCTCCGGCGGCGAGACGTTCTTCGCCTCGCTGGCGCTGGCGCTCGGGCTCGCCGACGTCGTCACCGACGAGGCGGGCGGCACCCGCCTGGACACCCTCTTCATCGACGAGGGGTTCGGCAGCCTGGACGAACAGACGCTGGACGAGGTGCTGGACGTCCTGGACTCGCTGCGCGAACGGGACCGCAGCGTCGGCATCGTCAGCCACGTCGCGGACCTGCGGCAGCGCATCCCCGCCCAGCTGGAGGTCGTCAAGGACCGGGCCGGATCGTCCGTACGCCACCGCGTGCAGGACTGACACGAGGGGCCGGTACCGCGTACAGGACTGACACGCGGGACCGGTACGGGGAGCCGCGGCCCTCAGTGGCTGATCGGGCGCCGGGGGAGCGGGGAGGAGTACACCACGCTGGTCGTCACCGACCCCAGCGCGCCCACCCGGCCCGACACCTCTTCCAGGTGCTTCATCGACCGGGCGGCGACCTTCAGGACGAAGCAGTCGTCGCCCGTGACGTGGTGCGCCTCCAGGATCTCGGGCGTGGTGTCCAGCAGGTCGTGGAACGGCTTGTAGTTGCCGTTCGGGTAGCGCAGCCGGACGAACGCCAGCACCCCCAGCCCGATGGCCTCCGGGTCGACCACCGCCGCGTACCCGGATATCACCCCGGCCTCCTCCATGCGCCGGACGCGCTCGGTGACCGCGCTCGCGGACATGTTCACGGCACGGGCCAGTTCGGCGTAGCCCGCGCGGCCGTTGCGCTGGAGGACGTCCAGAATGCGCCAGTCGGTGGCGTCTGGGGAATAGTCGGTCATGAGAGGTGTTTAGCAGTGGAATCCCCGGCGGATCAAGGCTTCTGCCGGTGATCGTCGCTTCTCGGCACCGTGCCGGCACCATAGATTTTCCGGCATGACAGCACAGATCGTTTCCCCCGCCTCCCCTTCCGGCGACACTCTTTCCGGCGACGCCCTTTCCACCGGTGCCCCGGCCCCCGTCTCCCCCGTCCTGCGGACACCGCCCGCCGCTCCCGCCGAGGCCGCCGCCTACTTCGCGGCCCGGCTCGCCTTCCACACCGACGCCGCCGACGTCCATGCCGCCCTCACCGGCGGCGGCGACCCCGGCTTCGTCCTCGTCGACGTCCGCAGCACCGAAGCCTGGGACCAGGGGCACATCGCCGACGCCCTGCACCTGCCCACGGCGGACATCCCGCAGCACGCCGCGAAGGTGCTGGACCCGGCCGTCCCCGTCGTCGTCCACTGCTGGGGCCCCGGCTGCGACGGCGCCACCCGCGCCGCGGTGGCCCTCGCCGAGCGGGGTTATCGGGTCAAGGAGATGCTCGGCGGAATCGAGTACTGGATACGCGAGGGGCACGCGGTGCGGACGGCGCAGGGACGCGAACAGCACGCCCCGGACCCGTTGACGGCGCCCGCCGGCGACGGGGGCTGCGGCTGCTGACACCGTACGGGGGCGCGCCGGACGGAAAGCGGAAGCAACCCGGAAGAGGGTTTCCGGCGCCGAAGCGGTGTGCGGGCGCCGCCCCCGCTGGCATGGTGCCGGATGTGAACAACGAACGCGAAGTCGTCCGCTATTACCGGCAGCCGGGATCACGGCTCGGATATCGCCTCTTCCTGCACGGCACCAAGCATTTCGGTTTCTACGATGAGCACGACTCCCCGTGGAACTGGCCGAAGGCGCTGCGCCGCATGGAGGACGTCATGGGGGAGCGGCTCGCGCAGCCGCCGGGCGCGCGCGTGCTGGACGCCGGGTGCGGGGTGGGGGACGTGGCCGCCCGCATGGCGGGCCGCTTCGGTCTGCGCGTCCACGGCGTGGACCTGGTCGCGGCCCATGTCGCGGAGGCCCGGCGCCGGGCCCGCCGCCGTGCCCTCGACCCGCTGCCCACCTTCGCGCACGGGGACTACGCGGTACTGGACGCCCCCGACGAGAGCTTCGACGCTGTGTACACGATGGAGACCCTGGTGCACGCGGCGGAGGCCGAGGCCGTGCTGCGGGAGTTCCACCGCGTACTGAAACCGGGCGGCCGGCTGGTCATGTTCGAGTACGCCAGGGAAGTGCCGACCCGGATGCCGGGGCCCGCGGCCGAGACCTTCCGGCAGCTGAACGACTGGGCCGCGATGCCGTCGTTCCAGCGTTTCGTCCACGGCACGCTGGAACGCCTCACGGCGGAGGCCGGATTCTCCGTCCTGCGGGTCGAGGACATCTCCCGCAGCATGTGGCCGATGCTCCGGTGCTTCGCGGTCATCGCGCGCCTGCCGTATGCCGCGTTCCGGGCGGCGGGACTGGAGCGGCATGCCGTGAATTCCATGTCCGCCGTCGAATTCTGGCGGCACCGGGAATTCTGGCGGTACGAAATTCAC
The DNA here is from genome assembly GCF_008634025.1 of Streptomyces albofaciens JCM 4342. Lineage (NCBI taxonomy): Bacteria > Bacillati > Actinomycetota > Actinomycetes > Kitasatosporales > Streptomycetaceae > Streptomyces > Streptomyces albofaciens. The sequence goes on from NZ_PDCM01000001.1 coordinate 3,999,124, forward strand.
AGCGCCCAGAAGTGACCGAGCCCAGAAATGACCGAGCCCAGAAGTGATCGAGTCGGGAAGTGACCGGACCGGGAAATGATCGAGCCGGGAAGTGACCGGGCCGAGAGGTGACCCGGGGTCCGAAGGAGGCCCCGGGCCCCGGCGAAGCGGCATGCCTCGGCGAGGCGGCACGCACGCCTCGGCGAAGATGTCACGCCTCGGCGAACACGTAAGTCCGCAGTCCGCCCCGGCCACCGGAGGGAACGAACCCGGCCCGCTCCAGCACCCGTTGCGACGGAATGTTCGCCGGTTCGGTCGCCGCCCGTACCGTACGGACCTCGGGCCGGCCGGACGCCCAGTCGGCCAGCAGGCGCGTCGCCTCCGTGGCCCAGCCCGCGCCGCGCGCCCCGGGGCAGAGCGTGTAGCCGATCTCGACCTCGCCCTCGTCGTCCGGCGGGCCGTGGAAGCAGATGGAGCCCACGGCCGTACCGTCGTCGGCCCGGGTGATGGTGAACAGGCCCCAGCCGGGGAGGTACGGCCCGGTCTCGACGGACTGCGCGACAGCGGCGGCGGAGGCGGCGGTGGCCTCCGGCGGCCGGCCGTCCACCCACACCGGCCCGCCGGGGCGGTCGTCGAGGCCGCCGCCGTCCGCCAGCCGCGCCGCCGCGGTCGGCAGGACGGGCCGCAGCACCACCCGGCCCGCCGCCAGCGCCAGCGGGAAGCCCGCCCCGGCCGTGGTCAGCGCCTCGACCAGCGTGCCGGTGTCCGCGCCCTCGGGCAGCCCGCTGACCTGCCCGTCACCCACCTCGACCACCCGCCACACGCCATCGGTGCGCAGCGCCAGGTCCGTGGTGACGAACCGGCAGCCCAGCTTGCGCAGCGCTGCCCGTACGGCCGGGGCGACCGCCGACAGATCCGGCACCGGGCACCGCTCCGGCGTGTCCGGATGCGCCCCGACGAGCACCGGCTCGCCGTCCACCCACCACACCCGCGCCTCGCCCGCCGTCCCGTACGGCTCGAAGGCGCGCAGCACCACGCCGCCGGTCAGGAACTCCTCCTGCAAGGCCACGAACCGGGCGACCACCGAGGACAGGCGCGCGGTGTCGGACGCGTCCGGGACGTACGCCGCCTCGTCCCACTCGTGCTTGCGGGACTTCACCCAGTCCTTGACCACGGCGGGCCCGCCGCCCAGCGGCCCGGCCAGCCGGGCCAGCTCCGCCGCGCCGGGCGGCCGGTCCGGCGCGCACGGCAGCCAGCGGGTGTACGGCGTGAGGTCGGCGAACGTCTCGTACCAGCCGGGGAGTTCATGGGCGGCGCGGTAGCCCTCCGGCGTGGTCAGCAGCAGGCAGCCGCGCTCGGCGAGGGCCGCGGCGAGCGCGGCGTACCGCTCGGCCGGGAGCATCCAGCCGCGGTACCACGCCGCCCCGGCCCCGCTCGGCACCCGCGCCACCGCCCGCGCGGCGTCCCCGGCGGCCAGCGCCTCGTGGTCGATCACCGCGCCGCGCACGCCGAGGGCCCGCACCGCGGCGGCCTCCCGGACGAACTCCGGATCGGTGCGGCCGGGGCGCAGCGGATCGCCGGGGAAGAGGAACACGCGGTCCACCGGCCTCAGATGCTCGACAGCTCGGCCAGCAGGTCGTCCAGACCCAGCGAGCCCTGCGACAGGGCGGCCATGTGCCACGCCTTGAGGTCGAAGTCCGCGCCGTGCCGCCGCCGGGCCGCCTCCCGGCCCTGGAGCCAGGTGCGCTCGCCGAGCTTGTAGCCGATGGCCTGGCCCGGCATGCCCTGGTAGCGGATGATCTCGCTCTCGACGAAGTCCGCGGGGCGGCTGGAGTGGCGGGCGAAGAACTCCTGGGCCAGCTCGGGCGTCCACCGCTCGCCGGGGCGGAACGGCGAGTCCGCCGGGATGGCCAGCTCCAGGTGCATGCCGATGTCGATGATGACGCGGACCGCGCGCATCATCTGCGCGTCCAGGTAGCCGAGCCGGCGCTCGGGGCTGGTCAGGAAGCCCAGCTCGTCCATCAGCCGCTCGGCGTACAGCGCCCAGCCCTCGGCGTTGGCGCTGACCATGCCCACCGCCGTCTGGTAGCGCGAGAGGTCCTCGGCCACGTGCGCCCACTGCGCCAGCTGGAGGTGGTGGCCCGGCACGCCCTCGTGGTACCAGGTCGAGACCAGGTCGTACGCCGGGAAGCGGGTCTGGCCCATGGTCGGCAGCCAGGTGCGGCCGGGGCGGGAGAAGTCCAGCGAGGGGCTGGTGTAGTACGGCGCGGCGGCGCCGCCGGGCGGGGCGATCCGCGACTCCACGTGCTTGACCCGCTCCGCCAGGTCGAAGTGGGTGCCGTCCAGCGCCTCGATGGCCTGGTCCATCAGCGCCTGGAGCCACTGGCGGGTCTCCTCGACGCCCTCCACGGCCTCGCCGTTCTCGTCCAGCCAGGACAGCGCCTCCCACGGGGTCCTCGCCCCGGGCAGCACCTTCTCCGCCTCCTGGACCATCTCGGCGTGCAGCCGGTGGAACTCCGACCAGCCGTAGGCGTACGCCTCGTCCAGGTCCAGGTCGGTGCCGTTGAAGTAGCGGGCCAGGCGGGCGTAGCGCTCGCGGCCCACCACGTCGGGCGCGCCCTCGATCGCGGGCGCGTACCGGCCGCGGAACCAGTCGCGCAGCTCGACGAGCGCGCCGGTCGCCAGCGCGGCGGCGGCGTTCAGCTCGGCGCGCAGCGCGTCGGGGCCGGGCTCGGTCAGCTCGGCGAACCAGCTGCGGTCCGTACCGATCCAGGTCTCCAACTGGCCGATGACCGTGGCGACCTGGCGCGGCCCGGCGGGCAGGTCCCGCTTCAGGCCCGCCTCCAGCGAGGCGCGGTAGCCCTCCAGTGCCGCGGGCACGGCGCGCAGCCGCTGGGCGAGCGCCGCCCAGTCGTCGTCCGTCTCGACCGGCGTGATCGTCAGGACCTCGCGCACCGAGTGCAGCGGCGAGTGGATGTTGCTGACCGTGCGCAGCCCCTCGCCCGCCTCGTGCACCGCCAGCTCGGCGGTCAGCCGCTCGCGCAGCAGGCGGGCGCAGCGGCGCTCGCCCGCGCTGTCCGCGCCCGGCCGCCGCTCGGCCTCGGCGAGCCGGTTCAGCGTCGTACGGGCGAGCTGCGCGACGGCTTCCTGGCCGGTGGGCGAGAAGTCGGGCAGCCGGCTCGAACTCTCCGGGATGCCGAGGAAGGTGCCGGTGATGGGGTCCAGCTCCACCAGGGCGTCGACATAGGCGTCGGCGACCTGGCGGGGGAGAGGGGCGCTGTCGGAAGCAGTGGTGTGGGACATGCGCCCCATCCTCGTACGGAAGCCCCCGGTACGTCATCAGCAGCGCGCCGTACACGCGCTTCCGGGGCACCCCGTCCGCGCAGGGCGAACGGGGAACGGGCCGCACGCGCCGCACGTGCCGTACGGGCCGGTCCCGCCGCGAGCGGAAGGCCGCCTTCATTGGTCCGGACCGGACTATTGCTCCGGCCGGAGCGGACACTCCAAGCTCACAGAATGGACCTGGAATTGCGGCATTTGAAGACGATCCGGACGATAGCCGACGCGGGCAGCCTCACCAAGGCCGCCGCACAGCTGGGCCTGGCCCAGCCCGCCTTGAGCGCCCAGCTGAAACGGATCGAGCGCACCCTCGGCGGCAAGCTCTTCGAGCGCGGGCGCTTCGGGGTTCGGCCCACGGCGCTCGGCGAGTTCGTGCTGGAGCGGGCGCGGGTGGTGCTGCCCGCGATCAGCGAGCTCCAGCAGGAGGCCGTACGGTTCGGCAGCGCGGGCAGCAGGATGACCGGCTTCCGGCTCGGCGGCACCCACGGCCCGCTGCTCGGCGGTCTGGTGGACCGGCTCGCGACCGCGCACCCGGGCGTGCCGGTGACCACCTTCACCACCTGGTCCGAGCGGGAGATCGCCGCGTCGGTCGCCGCCGGGCGCCTGGACTTCGCGCTGATCGGCGCCTGCGGGGAGGCGCCGGCGCCCGAGCCGGAACGGCTCAGCTGGCGGGAGATCGCGGTGGACCCGGTCTTCGTCATGCTCGCCGACCGCCATCCGCTGGCCGGGCGGCGCGAGATCGGCCTGGCGGAACTGGCCACCGAGGCCTGGGCGGACGTGCCGGGCGACGGCTGTTTCGCGGACTGCTTCACCCTGGCCTGTGCCCGCGCGGGCTTCACCCCGGCCCGGGTGTACGAGACGGACACCGCGTCCTGCATCCACCTCGTGCAGGTCGGCCGCGCCGTGGGACTGTGCCGGGCGACCCTGCCGCCCACCCCGGGGGTGGTGACCAGACCGCTGGCCGGTACGCCGCTGACCTGGCGCCACCTGGTGGGCTGGCACCCGGCGACCCCCGCCGCGAACTCCGCCGCCGAGGTCGTCGCCCAGGCCCGCGCCGCCCACGCCGACGCCGCCGCGCGCAGCGACAGCTATACGCGATGGCTGGCCGACCACCGGACGGCGGCAGGAGCCGGACCGGTGCCGGACGGCGCCCTTCCGCGAGCGTCCGGTCACGAGGAGGCCGACCCGGGGCCACCGGAGAACACCGACTACCCAGGTCCTCCGAGTGCCATCCATAACGTTCCGCAGAAGGAGAACTGACATCTTCTGCGGGCCGCGGCACCGCTCCTACGGTTTCCGCACCTCCACCCCCCCCGAGACCGAGGAGACCTCCCCCATGCGCCACAGACACGCCCGAGCGGCCGCGTGTGCCGTCATCGCCGTCGGTGCCCTCGTCATGACCGCGCTGCCCGGTTCCGCGGCGGCCCAGATACGGGCGGACTCGACGACGCCGCAGGCCCCCCACCGGTCGGCCGCCGAGACCCTGTCCGTCGGTGCCACCTCCGACGCCGTCTACCAGGCGATGCAGCGCGACCTCGGCCTGAACCGGGCGCAGGCCGAACGGCGGCTCGCCAACGAGGCGGAAGCCGGTGCCGTCGCCGGGCGCCTGAGGAACGCGCTGGGCGCGTCCTTCGCCGGCGCCTGGGTCAGCGGCGCCGAATCCGGCACCCTGACCGTGGCCACCACCGACACCGCGCGCCTCGCGGCCGTCCGGGCGGCCGGTGCCCGCGCCGTCCACGCGTCCCACTCACTCGCCCGACTCGACGCGGCCAAGGCCGAGCTGGACCGAGCGGCGCAGCACCGCAAGGCCCCCGAGGCGTCCTCCTGGGCCGTGGACGTCCGGACGAACACCGTGCGGCTGCGGGCCGCCGATCCCGCGGCGGCCCGGGCGTTCGTCGCCGCCAGCGGCGCCGACCGCTCCCTGGTCAGCGTGGGCGCCACCGCCGAACGACCGCGTCCGCTGTACGACCTCCGCGGCGGTGACGCGTACTACATGGGCGGCGGCCGCTGCTCCGTGGGCTTCCCGATCACCCGTGGCTCCCAGCAGGGCTTCGCCACCGCGGGCCACTGCGGGCGCGCCGGCACCTCCACCACCGGGTACAACCAGGTGGCCCAGGGCAGCTTCCAGGCCTCCACCTTCCCGGGCCGCGACACCGCCTGGGTCGCCACCAACAGCAACTGGACCTCGACGCCGTACGTGAAGGGCCAGGGCGGCCAGAACGTCCGGGTCGCCGGCTCCACCCAGGCGGCGGTCGGCGCCTCGATCTGCCGCTCCGGCTCCACCACCGGCTGGCACTGCGGGACCATCCAGCAGCACAACACCAGCGTCACCTACCCGCAGGGCACCGTCAGCGGTGTGACCCGGACCTCGGTGTGCGCCGAGCCGGGCGACTCCGGCGGTTCCTTCATCTCCGGCAGCCAGGCCCAGGGCGTCACCTCCGGCGGCTCCGGCAACTGCCGCTCCGGCGGCACGACCTTCTACCAGCCCATCAACCCGCTGCTCCAGGGGTACGGCCTGACCCTCAAGACGAGCACCAGCGGCTCCGAGGAGCCCGGCCCCAGCGAGCCGGGCGAGACCACCTGGGCCGCCGGCACCGTCTACGAGGCGGGCGCCCAGGTGACGTACGACGGGATCACCTACCGCTGCCTCCAGGGCCACCAGGCCCAGCCCGGCTGGGAGCCGGCGAACACGCCGTCCCTCTGGGAGCAGGTCTGAGACCCGCGGCGACAGCGGGCGGCTGACGCCACCGCAGGCCACTGAGGTACGGCACCGATCCGCACCGGTCTCCGTACCGCCCGGGGCCGGCTGGTACGAGCGCTCGCGTACCGGCCGGCCCCCTCTCCGTGTCCGCGTACGGTCACCCGGTCAGGTCGTCCGCGGGCCCGCGTCCGGCGCGGTCCGGGCCGCCGCCGGCCGCGCGGGCACCCCGGCCGGCCGGGCGGTGATCACCAGGGTGCCCTCCTCGATCTGGTAGTCCAGCGGCAGGCCCAGCCCGCGCATGGTGGCCACCATCCCGGTGTTGGACGCCTGGGTGATCGCGTACACGCTCGTGCAGCCCGCGTCCGCGGCCATCCCCACCAGCCGGCGCAGCAGTTCCGCGCCGATGCCGCGCCGCTGCCAGGAGTCCTCCACCAGCAGCGCCACCTCGGTCTCCTCGCCGTCCCACAGCAGATGGCCGAGCGCCACCAGCCGCCCGGACGCCGTCTCGACCGCGAGCGTCCGGCCGAAGCGGGGACTGAGCAGGTGGTCCAGGTACCGCTCGGCGTCGGCGACCGGGCCCTGGTAGCGCATGGCCAGCGTCCGGGCCGAGCAGCGGCCGTGCAGGTCGCGGGCCGCCGCCAGGTCGGAGGCGTCCGCGCGGCGCACCGTGATGGGGTTGCCCTCCGGCAGCGTCAGCACGTCACGGCGCGGCGGCACCCGCTGGCCGAGCCGGGCGTCCAGCTCGACGAGCGCCCGTACCCGTGCGAACTCGGTGGGCGTGAAGGGGAGGTGCGGGCGTTCGATGGTGACGGAGCCCCCGGACGGATCGCGGAACGTCATGGTGTGCTCTTCGAGGATGCCCTCCTCCGGGACCCGCGCGGAGTCCCGCTGCCCGTTACGGGACCGCGCGGGCACCGAACGGATGGTGCAGCGGCCCAGCAACTGGCGTAGCGCGAGCGGTAGTTCGGCGGAGTCCAGGGCCGTACGGGTGGCCATCCCCAGCACCCGGGTGGGGGCGTCCACCAGGTCGTGCGCGTCCGCCCGCTCCAGCCAGGTGTGCGCGCCGCCCGCCGCGGCGACCGTCCGGGTCAGGTCGGCGGGGAGCAGGGCGGCGGGGGCGCGCAGCAGGAACTCGTCCACCGTCCCGTCCGACAGCGGGTGGGTCTGGAGGCTCAGGATGTCCACCCGGTGTCCGGCCAGCCCCGTGCACAGCGCGGCCAGGGTGCCCGGCTCGTCCCGTACGGTCGTGCGCATCCGCCACAGCGCCGTCTCCTGCCGCTCCTCGGGGGAGGCGGCGGGGGACTCCGGCGCTGCGGCGCCGGTATCGGTCGGCGGCGGCGCGTTCTCGTGGCGCCGTGCCCACCACGTGTGGAACGCGGCCGTGGCGATCAGCGCGACCGCCGAGCAGCACAGCAGCACCGGCCCGGACGGGCCGTGCGCGATGGTGTTGGCGACGGCGTCCGCCACCGCCACGGCGGTGAACAGGGCCGCCAGCTCGACCAGCTCCCGCCGCCAGTGGTGGCGGCGGGAGCTCTTGGCAGATGTCGCGTCAGTCATACGGCCAGCGTCACGGACCGGTGTTGCCTGATCGCGAACGCTCTGTGACCGATGGGTAAAGGAGACAATCGAGGCACAAAGCGACGGTGGTATCTCACCCACCGGGGCGGCACCTTCCGGCTGCCCTGGTGGAACCGGCGAAGCGCTGTCAGCTGCCGGGCTGCCCCACCCGTCCGGGTTGCAGCACCTTGCGGAACAGCACCCGCCCGTCGTCCTGCCGCAGCCGTACGGTCAGCTCGCCGCTGTCGCCGTCGATGTCCACCTCGCCGAAGAACTGCGGGTTCTCGGCGGGGGAGACGTTCGCCCGCTGCGGCGCTTTGACGAAGGGCTGCGCGGGCCCGAACGTACCGTCCAGCGGCACGGCCGGGAAGCCGCCCGCGTTGAGCGGCCCCGACACGAACTCCCAGAACGGCGCGAAGTCCCCGAACGCCGCGCGCGACGGATCGTAGTGCTGCGCCGAGGTGTAGTGCACGTCCGTGGTCAGCCACACCGTGCCGGTGACGCGCCGGTGCTTGACGAACCGCAGCAGCTCCGCGATCTGGAGCTCCCGGCCCAGCGGCGCGCCCGGATCGCCCTGCGCCACCGCCTCGAAGTCCGTCTTGCCGTCCGCGACCACCAGCCCCAGCGGCAGGTCGGCGGCGATCACCTTCCACACCGCGCGCGACCGGGCCAGCGACCGCTTCAGCCACGCCAGCTGCTCGGTGCCGAGGATGCCCTGCCGGTCGTCGGGCTGCCGGTTGGGGGAGTTGGCGTTCCGGTACGTCCGCATGTCCAGCACGAACACGTCCAGCAGCGGACCGTGGTGGAGCACCCGGTAGACCCGGCCGCCGTGGTCCGGTCGGAGCGTACGGATGGGGAAGTACTCGCGGAACGCCCGAAGCGAGCGGGCCGCGAGCACGTCCACGTCCTTCTCCGTGTACCGGGCGTCGTCGAGGATCTGGCCGGGGTACCAGTTGTTGCGCACATCGTGGTCGTCCCACTGGATGACGGTGGGCACCTGCGCGTTGAACCGGCGGAGATTGGCGTCCAGCAAGTTGTAGCGAAAGGCGCCGCGGTACTCCGCCAGCGTCTCTGCGACCTTGGACTTCTCCTCGGTGGTCACATTGCGCCAGATCCGGCCGTCGGGCAGTCGCACACTGGCCTCGATCGGACTGTCCGCGTAGATGTTGTCGCCGCTGCACAGGAAGAAGTCCGGGTCCCGGCGGCGCATCTCCTCGTAGATCCGGTAGCCGCCGAGCTCCGGGTTGATGCCCCAGCCCTGCCCGGCGAGATCGCCCGACCAGGTGAAGCGCACCCCGTCCCGGCGCCGGTCCGAGGCGGTGCGGAACGTGCCGGTGACCGGCTCGCCCGTACGCCGGTGGTCGTGCGGGTCGGCGAGCAGCACCCGGTAGTGGATCTGCTCACCGGACGGCAGCCCGTGCAGCGCGGTGGTGCCGGTGAAGTCCGTACCGGGACCGAGCAGCGGGCCGTGCCAGGTACGGGCGTTACGGAACGACTCGGTCGCCGCGGTCTGCACGATCATCCGCGCCGGCCGGTCGGACCGCACCCACACCAGCCCGGACGAGGACGTCACGTCCCCGGCCTGCACACCCCACGGGGCACCCGGCCGCCCGGCCCGCGCCAGCGCGGGCGCGCCCGCCGCCCGGGACGTGGCCGCGGCTTCCGTGGCGCCGGCGACGGCGGGGAGGGCGAGCGCCGCGGTACCGGCCGCCGCCCCGTGCAGCAACGACCGCCGGCCGACGGCTCTGCCGGGTCCCTGCGCCATGTGAAACCTCCCGTGATGCGACCGATCTTGGTGACCTCCCGTTCGTATCGGGGGCCGGTGCCGGGCGGCCGAACGGGGGGTGAACTTCAGGGGGGCGGGACGGGCGGGGCCCGCACGCCCCGCCGCGCGCCGAAGCCGGGCAGGTCCGGGGCGGCCACCTCCCGGGAGGCGGCGATCCGGTGACCGTACGGGGCCGTACCGGATCGTACGCCGCGCGCTCTGTGCCGCACACCACGTCCGCAAGCGTCTCTTTCCGATCGTTCCCGCTGGACAACGACCGGACGGCCCGCTGGGATGAACGCGTGCAGACCGACTCCGCAACCGACGTCTTCCAGGAACACCGCCCGGTCCTGATGGGCGTGGCGTACCGCATGCTCGGCCGGGTGGCCGACGCCGAGGACGTGGTCCAGGAGGCGTGGCTGCGCTGGTCGTCCGCCGACCGGGAGCAGGTCCGCGAACCGCGCGCCTACCTGGTGCGCGTGACGACCCGGCTGGCCATCGACCGCCTGCGGCAGGTCCAGGCGCGCCGCGAGGCGTACGTGGGCCCCTGGCTCCCCGAGCCGCTGGCCACCGACTTCGTGACGGCCGCTCCCGACTCCGCCGACCGCGCCGTCCTCGCCGAGTCCGTCACCCTCGCCGTCCTGGTGGTCCTGGAATCGCTCTCGCCCCTGGAGCGCGCGGTGTTCGTACTGCGCGAGGCGTTCGGCTATCCGTACGCGGAGATCGCCACGGTACTGGAGCGCGGCGAGGCGGCCGTGCGCCAGCTCGCGGGCCGCGCCCGGCGCCACGTCGAGGAGCGCCGGCCGCGCTTCGAGGTCGACCCGGCCCAGCAGCGCGATCTGACCGAGCGCTTCCTCGCGGCGGCGGCGGGCGACGACCTGGCCGGGCTGCTGCGGCTGCTGGCCGAGGACGTACGGCTGGTCGGCGACAGCGGCGGCAAGGCCAAGGCGCCGCTGCGGGTCATCGAGACCGCCGACAAGGTCGGCCGCTTCCTGCTCGGCGTGGCCAGGGGCGGGATTCCGGCGGCCGAGTTCGTCTTCGCGGAGCTCAACGGCGGCGTCGCGCTGCTCGTGCTCTCCGCGGGCAAGCCCGACTCGGTCTTCCAGATCGACGTCGTGGACGGCCGGATCCAGACCGTTTACATCATTCGCAATCCGGACAAGCTGGGGGCGCTGGGCGCCGCGGGGTGAGGGGCTGAGGAGGTACGGCAAGAGCCGCGGTCAGGCGTCGTCCGGCGCCGTCCGCGGCTCTTGCCGTACCCGCCGCGCCGCTGCCCGCGGCCACCGCACGCCGCGCGTCCCGCACTTCCGCCCCGGCCCCGGCCACCGGCCGACGGCGGATCGGCGCATTGGTCTTGACCAAGGGTGGGGGCGGCCATATCGTCACAGGGATACTGCAACAACCTTTAATAAAGAAGCGCTCATATCCGAGGAGCGCGTGCGGGGCCAGGGACAGGCCCCCGGCCGACGGGGACCAGCCCCGTCGGGACGACGGCCACGGCGGAGGACAGGGTGGGGACCACGCAGCTCGAAACGGCTCCGGAGCCGAAGTACTGGCACCTCAAGACCGTGCTCAGCGAGGCGCTCGACTCGGAGTTCGCGGTCGGCGAGATCCTGCCCAACGAGCGGGAGCTGGCGGCGCGGTTCGGCGTCGCCCGGGCCACGCTGCGACAGGCGCTGGAACAGCTGGAACTGGAAGGCCGCCTGCAGCGCCGCCGCGGCGTGGGCACCACCGTCGCGCCCCCGCGTGTGGGCGTGGCCGTCGACCCGGCGCGCCACACCTGGCCGGGCGCCCCCGGTGACGACTGGCAGCCCGTCGACGCCGTCGAGACGGCCGAGGTGCCGGCGGCCGTCGCCCGCCTGCTGGAGCTGACGCCCGGCGAGCGGGTGCACATCGTGCACCGCAGCCGCGTCACGCACGGCCAGCCGGTCGCCGCCGAGCAGCTGTACGTACCCGTCCGTACCGTGCCGGACGCCACCGTCGCGGACACGGACGCGCCGGCCCGCGCCCGCGCCGTGCTCCGCGCCCTCCAGCAGCGCGAACTGGAGGGCCAGGACCGGGCCGTGGAGCTGGGCTCGGCCCGCGCCGACGACGCCAGGGAACTGGACCGTCTGCCCGGCGCCCCCGTCCTCGTCGTCACCACCCGCTACTTCTCCGACGGCCGCACCGCCGCCGTGGCCCTGTCCACGTACCGCGCCGACACCTGCCGCCTCACCTTCGGCGACAACGAGACCGAGGCGGGGGTGCCGGCGCTGGCCGGTTAGGTGCCGGGCGGAGGCCGCCGCTCGGATGCTGTCGCCGCATGGCGGACACCGCCCCGGCGATGCGCGAGAATCGGCGCATGCTGAAGATCGGGTCGGTGGTGCTGGGCGCTTCGGATGTGCGGCGGGCGGCCGCGTTCTGGGCGGACGCGCTCGGGTACGTCCCGCGCGAGGACATCGAGGACGACTGGGTGGTGCTGGTGCCCGCTGAGGGGCCCGGCGTACAGCTCGCCGTCGGACTGAGCGGGACGCCCGTCCAGGAGCACCCGCGCGTCCACCTGGACCTGTACGCCGAAGACGCGGCCGGCCAGGCCGCCGAGGTCGAGCGGCTGGTTTCCCTGGGTGCCCGGCGCGTCGACTGGGACCTCTATCCGGACGACCCCGACTTCGTCGTGCTCGCCGACACCGAGGGCAACCGGTTCTGCGTCATCGACACGTCCCGCGGCTGAGACCGGGGACGGGCCTGTTCCCTCCGTCGGCTGCGTGGCTCAGCCGGCCGACGACGGGGGCGGGTCCGGCGTGGCCGGTGTCGGCGGCGTCGTTGACGTCATCGGTCTCGCCGCCGTGAGGAACGCCTTCACCATCGGTACGACGAGGTCGGCGCGCCGTGGCAGGTCGCGGTGGGTGGTGCCGGGGAGGACGCCGAGCTGCGAGCCGGGAATCAGGCCGTGCATCTCGACGGCGTGTTCCAGCCGGACGAAGTCGGTGTCCCCGACCAGCAGGAGGACCGGTGCTTCGATCGCGGCCAGGGTCTCGGCGGGCCAGCCCTCGAAGCCGTGCACCGTCGGTCGCAGCTTCTCGGCGAACGCCTGGAAGCGGCCCGGGTCGGGCGCGACCTGGACGTACGCCTCGTACATCTCCTGGAAGTCGCTTTCGGTGGGCATCCGCGGGGAGCCGGGCCCGGCGTACGGGTCGAGGATCTCCGGGTGGTAGCCGTCGCGCCGGTAGTGCGTGGAGGCGAGCACCAGGCGGTTCACCCGCGCGGGGCGGGTGACCGCCAGCTGAAGGGCGGTCAGGCCGCCGAGGCTGAAGCCGAAGACGTCCGCCCGGTCGATCCCGAGGTGGTCCAGCAGTCCCACCACATCGTCGGCCAGGTGGGAGAGCGCCGGCTCGCGGTCGATGTCGCCGGTGTGCCCATGCCCTTGCAACTCGACGGCGACGACCCGCCGTGTGGCGGCGAGCGCGGGCAGTATGCCGCCGAAGGTCAGGTCGATGGTGAGCAGGCCGCCGTGCAGCAGGACCAGCGGCTGTCCCGTGCCGTGGACCTCGTAGTACAGATCCAGGCCGTTGACCTGTGCGTACCCCGCGGAGGACGGGTACGTCGCGGATTCCTGTCCGTCGCTCAACTCTGCCTCCATGGCTCGCGGCGCGCCTGGCCGCCGACCCGTGTGCCCTGCCGGGATCGGCCCCGAAGCGACTGCTCAGCACATTAGCCGGGGGGTGTGACAACGCCCTCGCGTCGCGCCGCGCGCAGGTGGGGGAGGCCGGCGGAGATCACTGGGGCCCGCCTCAACGCCGGGCCGTGACCGTCCCCTCCACCGCGAACAGCTCGCCCTCGACGTGATCCAGCGCCAGCCGCAGGGCTCCCGTGGCCACCGCCGCCTCACCGAGTACGGACAGCGCCACCTGAGGCGGGCGCAGGCAGTAGCGGGCCAGTTCGGCGCGCAGGGGCTCCAGTACGTCGTCCAGACCGGCCGCCCAGCCGCCGACCACGACCAGCTCCGGATCGAGGGCGAGCACCAGCGCCGCGACATCGTGCACCAGCCGCCGGATGAAGCGGTCCATCGCGTCCCGGGCCCGCGCGTCACCATCGCGCGCGAGGGCGAAGACCCGCGCCACCTGCGCCTCGTCCAGGGGATGCAGCGGCTGCCCGGTCGTGGACAGCAGCTTTTCCGGGGTGGCCTCGCGCCCCAGCAGGTGCAGCGCGCCGATCTCGCCGGCGGCCCCGCCGAAGCCGCGGTGCAGCCGCCCTCCGATCAGGGCCCCGGCACCGGGGCTGAGGCCCGCAAGGACGAACACGGTGTCGTCGCAGCCGGTGGCCGCGCCCTTCCAGTGCTCGGCCACGGCGGCGGTGTTCGCGTCGTTCTCCACCAGGACGGGGCACCGGAACGAGCGGCGCAGCCGGTCGCCGAGCGGCAGCCCGGTCCAGCCGGGCAGGGCGGTACCCAGCCGTACGGTGCCGTCCGCCTCCACGATGCCGGGGCTGCCCACCCCGACCGCGCGCAGCGAACTGCGGGCCACGCCCGCCCGCCGCAGCAGCTCGGCCACCGCGGCGCGTACCTTCTCCAGCCGTTCGTCCGCGGACGCGGTCTCCTCGACCGCGCGCTGCGCGGAGCCGAGGACCCGCCCGCCGAGGTCGGACAGCAGCGCGGCCACCCGGTGCGGCCCGATCTCGATGCCCAGGAGGTGCCCGGCCTCCGTACGGAAGCGGAAGCGGCGGGCCGGGCGGCCCTGGCGGCGGGCGGCGCCCTCGTCGGCGGGCGCCTCGACGACCAGTCCGCTCTCGATCAGGCCCTCGACGACCCCCTCGACGGTGGGCCGGGACAGACCGGTCACCTCCACGAGGTGAGTGAGCGTCGGGGAGTCGGCGGCGCGCAGCGCGTGCAGCACCACCGCGGAGTTGATCCGTCGCAGCAGGGAGGGGTCCCCGCCGGTTAGCCGCCCCAACGTCCCTCTCCCTCGCATTGCGTGTGTGGCGGATCGTAGCCGGTCAGCCGGTGTGCGGCGAGTCCCGGGCGCCGGGCGGGGGAGGGAGGGGAGACGGCGTGGGGCCGTGGGCCGGACCCCGGGCCCGTTGATCGTCCACCCCGGGAGCGCCCGGCGGGGCCTGACGCGGAGCCAATTGTCAGACCCGGGCGGTTTACTGACGGCATGACGAAAGCGACCACAGCACAGCACCTCACCGCGATCGACCTCCTCCGCGGCCGGGCGTTCCCCGCCGAGCCGGTCGGCTCCGCCATGGTCGAGAGCGGCCCCGGCTTCCACGTGGCCCAGCTGCGCGCCGACGAGCAGCTCTGGGACGCCGACCCCGCGGACGTCGAGGAGACGGCGCAGGAGTACCGCGCCGAGCTGGAGGGACTCATATCGGCTCTCTCCTTACGCTGGGGCGAGCCCGAGGTGCTGGACCTGGCGGACCATCTGGAGCGGGTGGCGATGGGCATGCCCGTCCGGCCGCCGCTCGACGTGCTGTGCGGCCAGGTGCCGCGGGTGTACGCCTGGCGTGCCGACGGCCGGTGGATCGCGGTCGGGCTGGGGGAGGGCGAGCCGGAGATGCCGGCCTTCCGACTGCTGGCGGCGGTGGGCCGGGCGGACGCGGTGCGCTGAGTGCGGGCGGGTGTGCCGCGCCGGGTGCGGGCGGGCGCGCCGCGCCGGGTACGCGCGACGGGTGGCGGCGGTGCCGCCCGCTCGCCGCGGGCCGGCCGCACCGCCGCCACCCGTGCGGGGGCCGTCGGGGGCGGGGGCCGCGCGCCTGCCGTACGGGCCCGGCCGCCCCGTCGTTGGCGTTCCCGCCCCGCCTACTTGTCCCCGTCGTTCTGCTTGTCGCGGTGGTGTGCCCACGGGTGGCGCAGCCGGATCCAGATGTCCCGGGCCTGGCGCCCCGCCTCGGTACGGCTGCGGGCCACCAGCTCGCGGGCCTGCTCCGGGGTCTCGACCATCGGCCCGGAACCGCGCAGCGGCTTGCCCGCCGTCTCGTGCAGGAAGAAGGCCGCGATGAAGCCGATGACGCCCGCCACCATCAGGTAGTACGCCGGAATCATGTGGCTGCCGGTGGCCTCCACCAGCGCGGAGGCGGCCAGCGGCGTGGTGCCGCCGAAGAGCGACACGGAGATGTTGAACGCGATCGACAGCGCCCCGTAGCGCAGATGGGTCGGGAAGAGCGCCGGCAGCGTGGAGGCGGAGGTGCCCGCGAAGCACACCAGCAGCAGGCCCAGGATGAGGCACCCGAAGGCCGGGAAGAGGATCCCGCCCTGCCGGATCAACAGGAACGCCGGATAGGAGAGCGCCACCAGCGCGACGCTGGACGCGATGAACACCGGCCGCCGGCCCCACCGGTCGGACGTACGGCCCACGGTCGTGATCGTCAGCGCGACGACGACCATGGTGCCCAGCACCAGCAGCTGCGCGGTCGTGGGGTCCTCGCCCAGCGTCTCGGTCATGAAGGTGGGCAGATAGGAGGTCACCATGTAGTTGGTGACGTTGTACAGCAGCACCAGCCCCATGCAGATCAGCACGGCTTCCCAGTGCCGCGTGAAGATCTCCTTCAGACGGCCCTTGCCGGACTGCCGCGCCTCCTCGACGGGCGTGTCGTCCGGTCCGGCGGCCTCGGCCTGCTGCCGCGCCGCCTCCGCCTCCTGCTTGAAGGCCGGGGTCTCCTCCAGCTTCATGCGCATGTAGAGGCCGATCAGACCGAGCGGCCCGGCCACCATGAACGGGATGCGCCAGCCCCAGTCCTCCAGGCCGTCCGTGCCCAGTACGGCGGTGAGCACGGTGACCAGGCCCGAGCCGAGGGAGTAGCCGACGAAGGTGCCGAAGTCGAGCCAGCTGCCGAGGAAGCCGCGGCGCTTGTCCGGCGCGTATTCGGCGATGTAGGTCGTCGCGCCGGCGTACTCGCCACCGGTCGAGAAGCCCTGCACCAGCCGGCAGACGAGCAGCAGCAGCGGGGCGGCGAAGCCGATGGAGTCGTAGCCGGGCAGGAAACCGACCGCGAAGGTGCTGATCGCCATCATGATCATCGTGGCGGCGAGCACCCGCTGCCGTCCGATGCGGTCGCCCAGCGGCCCGAAGACCAGACCGCCGAGCGGCCGCACGAGGAAGGCCGCGGCGAAGGTGGCGAAGGTGGAGACGAGCTGGGCGCCGGGCGAGCTGGACGGGAAGAAGACCTTGCCCATCGTGGCCGCCAGATAGGCGTAGACCCCGAAGTCGAACCACTCCATCATGTTGCCGAGCGCGGCCGCCGTGACCGCGCGGCGCACCTGCGGTCTGTCGGTGACGGTGACTTCCTCGACACTGAGCTGGCGTTTGCGGCGGCGCAGCAGGGTGCGCAGCAGCCGGTCGGTTTCGGAGTTCCTTCCTCCGTCCGACCGCTTGTTCCGCCGGACACGCGGCGGCTGAGGCTGACCGGTAGTCATCTCGTCCTGTCGCTAGGGGCTGAGCGGCACATCGGTAACTCCGAGTATCAACGCAAAGGTCGAAATCGGCACAACCAGCATAGGAACGACACGAATGGGGCGAACGCAACGTTTGGCGACTTATCGGCTCACTGGCCGTACCCGTACGGCGCAACACCACCGGATGGCTCAAACGCTCCGCGCGGCCCCACCACCTCGTGCGTCCTACACACAACGCACGCCTTACCCGTAACGCGGGACTCACACGTCCCGGACGTCACCTTCCGCGATGTCCTCGTCGAAAGCCGCAGCTCGCAGCCGCGCGTATGCCTCCGCCAGCGCGGCCGGCGGGTAGTGCGCGTTGAGGCCGCTCGGGTTGGGCAGCACCCAGATCCGGGTGTCGCCGATCGTCCGCTCCTGCGGGCCGACCTGCGCCCGCTTGTCGTCGAAAGCCACCCGATAGGCCGTCACCCCGGCCACGGCGAGCCAGTCCGGCCGCAGCCGCGTCACCTTCTCGACCAGGCGCCGCCCGCCCTCGCGGAACTCCTCCGCGGTCAGCTCGTCGGCCCGGGCACTGGCCCGCTCCACGACGTTCGTGATGCCCAGGCCGTACGCCAGCAGTTCCTCCTGCTCGGCGGGCCGCAGCACGCGCGGGGTGAACCCGGCCGCGTGCAGGGTGGGCCAGAAGCGGTTGCCGGGCCGGGCGAAGTGGTGGCCGGCGGCGGCCGACATCAGCCCGGGATTGATACCGCAGAAAAGCACCCGCAGGCCGGGCGCCGCCACGTCGGGGACGAGGCGGCCGCGCGCGGCCTGCAGTTCCTCGGGAGTGAATCCCATCTCAGCGAGGCCTCACAGAATGGAGCCCGGCGCATAGGCCGCGGCTTCGGGGTGCTGCTTGGTGATCTCCTCGATACGGGACACGGCGGTGGCCACCTGGTCGGCGGCCGCGCCGGTGAAGGACAGCTTGTCGGCCATCAGCGCGTCCAACTGCGCACGGTCCAGCGGAATGCGCTCGTCCGCGGCCAGCTTGTCCAGCAGCTCGTTGCGCTCCACGCCCTGCTCGCGCATGGCGAGCGCCGCGGCGACCGCGTTCTCCTTGATCGCCTCGTGCGCCACCTCGCGGCCCACCCCGGCCCGTACGGCGCCCATGAGCACCTTGGTCGTGGCGAGGAAGGGCAGATAGCGGTCCAGCTCCCGCGCGACGACGGCGGGGAACGCGCCGAACTCGTCCAGCACGGTCAGGAACGTCTCCAGCAGACCGTCCAGCGCGAAGAAGGCGTCCGGCAGCGCGACCCGGCGCACCACGGAGCAGGACACGTCGCCCTCGTTCCACTGGTCGCCGGACAGCTCGCCGGCCATCGAGGCGTAGCCGCGCAGGATGACCATCAGACCGTTGACGCGCTCGCAGGAGCGGGTGTTCATCTTGTGCGGCATCGCGGACGAGCCCACCTGGCCGGGCTTGAAGCCCTCGGTGACCAGCTCGTGCCCGGCCATCAGCCGGATGGTCTTGGCCAGCGAGGACGGCGCGGCGGCCAGCTGCACCAGCGTGGTGACCACGTCGTAGTCCAGCGAGCGCGGATAGACCTGGCCGACCGAGGTGAACGCCCGGCCGAAGCCGAGGTGCCCCGCGATCCGCTGCTCCAGCTCGGCCAGCTTCGCGGCGTCGCCGCCCAGCAGGTCCAGCATGTCCTGCGCGGTGCCGACCGGGCCCTTGATGCCGCGCAGCGGATAGCGGGACAGCAGGTCGGTCAGCCGCCCGTATGCGGCCAGCAGCTCGTCGGCGGCGGTCGCGAAGCGCTTGCCCAGCGTGGTCGCCTGCGCGGCGACGTTGTGCGAACGCCCCGCCATGACCAGCTCGGCGTGCTCACCGGCGAGCCGGCCCAGCCGCGCCAGGACGGCCACGGTACGGTCCCGCATCAGCTCCAGCGACAGCCGGACCTGCAGCTGCTCCACGTTCTCGGTCAGGTCGCGCGAGGTCATCCCCTTGTGGACCTGCTCGTGCCCGGCGAGCGCGTTGAACTCCTCGATCCGCGCCTTCACGTCGTGCCGGGTGACCTTCTCCCGCTCGGCGATCGACGCCAGATCGACGTCCTCCAGCACCCGCTCGTAGTCGGCGAGCGCCTGCTCCGGCACCTCCACCCCGAGGTCCTTCTGCGCACGGAGCACCGCGAGCCACAGCTTGCGCTCCAGCTTGACCTTGTACTCGGGGGACCACAGGACGGCGAGCTCCGCAGAGGCGTAGCGGCCGGCCAGGACATTCGGAATGCGGGGCTTGGCAGTCACGGACGAGAGTGTACTTGTCACGTGACCGCCGCGACTGCCAGCCCTCTGACCTGGGGAAACTTCCTTCTCTCTTGATCAACGGGCAGGGGGCGGGAAACAGGGGCGTCCGGGGCCGTCGCGGGCTCCTGTCCCGGAGGGGGCGGGCGGCATGGCGTGCCTGCGCTCTTCGCTGACGGGGCGGGGGCTCACAAGCGATCATCGCTGGCGCGGAGCGTCCCTTCCGGCCGGTCGCGGGCATCCTCGCCCTACGGCCTGGGCCCATCCGATGGAGCCTGCACCCGGAGGCGGCGTCGGGAGCCCGGCACCGGCCCGTCTTGCGGCGACCGGGCGCCACGATCATGGTCGGCCGGCTCCCGTCGGACCTGTTCGGAGCCTGTCGCCACGCGCGCATCGTCGCACCAAGACCAGGCGACTCCAGCGGCCGTCTCGTGAGAGGCCGCGGCGGCCCGTCGCGCACGCCTCTCCGCCATGTCATCGCCCTTCCTCCCTGTGGGGCCTCGCCCGGAACGGAAAGAGCGTGCGCCACACTGAAGCAGTGCCGCCCACACTGCCCACACCAGACGATCCCGGCCGGCTCCCCGCCCCATGGTGGGTGCCCGACGGCGGCGCCCTGCACGGCCTGGAACGGGAACTCCACCGGGAACTGCCGCCGGACCACGCGCTGTACGGTGCCCGGGTCCGCGCGGCGGCACGCTGCGAAACCTGCGACGACGACCTGTTCCGCGTCACCGACCGATCATTCCGCTGGGCAGTGGTCCATCTGACCTGGAGCGGCCGCCAGGAACAGCCCCCTTGGCCCCGGACGACACCACTGGCCGACCTCGAAGGTCCGCTCACCCACCACCTCCTTCACGACGACACCAGCGACTCCTGATACTCCAGCGTGACCTCGCGGTGCCACGCAGGGCGCGCGTGTGGCGGCCACTGACCGGACCATCCGGCAGGGCGCACGGGGGAGTTCACCGTTCGGTTGTCGTTCACGTGCTGTCTGTGTGTCGGGAGGCGTTTCGTTCGGATCGCGTCGGGAGCGTCGTGGCGCCCCATCCGCCGCGACCTCTGGACGTATACCGTGACCGCATTACGTACGCGCCGCCTGCCTCGTGCTCTCGCTCTCCTCCTCGCCGCCGGGACGGCACTGGCCGGTGCGCCGGCCGCCTCACCTGCCGACGCGGCCCCGGCCGGCGACATCCGTATCAACGAGGTGGTGACCACCGGGGACGTCGAGGACTCGGTCGAGCTGTACAACAAGGGCACCGCGACGGTCGACATCTCGGGCTGGATCCTCAAGGACGGCAAGAACGGCAAGGGCGACAAGGACGGCTCGAAGTACAAGATCCCTTCCGGGACCGTGCTGGCCGCGGGTGCTTTCCGGGCCTTCGATGTCCATGACGCGTTCGGGCTGGGGTCGGACGACAGAGCCCGGCTGTACCTGCCGGACGGCAAGACCCTGGTCGACAGCTACTCCTGGGGCCGGCATTCCGGCCCGTCCTGGTCACGCTGCCCCGACGGCACCGGTGCCTTCAAGGCGGCCGAGGTGACCTTGGGCGCCGCGAACGACTGCGGTGGCGGCGGCACCACGCCCGTGGCATGGCCCGGCGGCAGCTCCGTGACGAACGCCGACGCCTCCCACGTGTTCGGGCAGGACCTCAGCGGCCTCCACCAGGACGGCGACATCATGTGGGGCGCCCAGAACAGCGGCAAGCTGTGGCGCCTGGTCCGTAACGGCTCCGGCGGCTGGACCCCCGACACCGGCGGCGGCTGGAGAACCGGCAAGACCCTGCGCTTCCCCGGCGGCTCCGGCCACCCCGACAGCGAGGGCGTCACCGCGACCGGCGACGGTGCCGCGGGCGGCGTCTTCGTCGCCAGCGAACGCAACGGTGACGCCTCCGGCACCAGCCGCCTGTCCGTCCTGAAGTACGACGTCTCCGGCGGCGCCGGTACCGGCTCCGCGCTGACCGCCGTCAAGGAGTGGAACCTCACCTCCGACCTGCCGTCCGTCGGCTCCAACCTCGGCTTCGAGGGTATCACCTGGGTGCCCGACACCTACCTGACCCAGGCCGCCTTCAAGGACGCCTCCACCGGCGCCGCTTACCACCCGGCCCGCTACGGCGCCCACAGCGGAGGCGTGTTCTTCGCCGGAGTCGAAGGCACCGGCATGATCTACGGTTACGTCTTGCAGGACTCCGGCGCCTTCACCCGCGTCGCGTCCATCAACACCGGTATGCGTGGCGTCATGGAACTCCAGTGGGAGTCCCGGGCCGCCCGACTGTGGGCCGTTTGTGACGACACCTGTGACGGCCGGCACCGCACCTTGCAGGTCAACAAGGCCGGCGTCTTCACCACCACCGCCGTCTACAACCGCCCCACCGGCATGCCCAACTACAACAACGAGGGCTTCGCCCTGGCAGGCGCCGACGAGTGCGTCGCCGGACGCAAGCCCGTCTACTGGTCCGACGACGCCAACGACGACGGCCACGCGCTGCGCAAGGGCACCATCACCTGCTGACCCCTGCCCCGCCCCGCGAGGACCGACGCACGGGCGGCTTCGGAAGGGCTGCGCGCAGGCGGTCGAGGAGTGCCCGGGCCGCGGGACTGGAGGGGCCGGTGGCCTGCCAGGCGAGCGCGATGCGGCCACGCATTTCGGGACGGACGATGCGCATGGTCCGGAGGCGCCCGTCGAGGGGCGATTCGTCCTCGCCGGCCGGCAGTACGGCAATGCCCAGGCCCCGCGCGGCGAGTTGCACGAGCACGTGCGGGGCGGCCGCCTCGAAGGTGACGCGGGGCCGGAATCCCGCCTGCGAGCAGCCGCGTTCGAGTGCCGCGCGCACTCCGGTGCCGTGCGGCAGGCAGATCAGCGGCCTGTCGCGCAGACCGGCAAGCGGGATGCACGTGCCGTGCGTACGGTCGGCAAGCGGAACTCCGGGCGCGGCGACAGCGACCAGCGGGACGTCGATCACCATCTGGAAGGCCATTCCGGGCGGTGGCGCTTCCTCCGCCGTCCCGAGGACGGCGATGTCCAGCTCACCGGCCAGGACTGCGGCCTGCATCCGCTCCGTCGTGTCCTCGGTGAGCGTCAACTCGACCGAGGGGTGGGCGTCGTGGAAGTCCGCGAGCACAGCGGGGATGTCGAAGACGTGGCCGGTGGCGCCGGAGACCAGCCCGAGCGTGACCCGGCCACGCAGCAGGCCCGTGTACGCGTCCACCGTCTCCCGCACCGCCTCCGCCGCGGCCAGTGCGGCGCGGGCGTGCGGCAGGACCGCCCGGCCCACCTCGGTCGGCGTCACCGACCGGCCGGAGCGGTCGAGCAGCGGCTGTCCCAGCTCGTTCTCCAACTGGCGGATCTGGGCGCTCAAGCCGGGCTGCGCCAGGTGCAGCCTGGCCGCGGCGCGGGTGAAGCCGCCCTCCTCGACCACGGAGACGAAGTAGCGCAGCTGACGCAGTTCCATAACCAATGGTTCTAGGTGCCAGCAGAACCATCTATTGGAGATATGACTCAGTCGGCGGCAGGCTTGATCACATGGCGAAAGCGACAACGCACAAGGTGAAGAAGGCCGAGGTCAGAGCCGCGATTTCGGCGGAACGCCGAGAACTCGCCGACCTGCTGGACACTCTGCGGGTCGACCAGTGGGACGGGCCGAGCCTCTGTGCGGGGTGGCGGGTTCGTGAAGTGGCGGCACACATGTCGATGGGGTTCCGGCTCTCCTTGCCCTCGGTGCTCGGCGAGTTGGCCAAGGCGCGCGGGAACCTCCACCGGATGACCGACCGGGTCGCGCGCAAGGACGCGGCCGCCCACTCCACCACCGCACTCGCCGCCTTCCTGCGCGACAACGCCGACCACCCCTGGACTCCACCGGTCGGCGGGCTCGCGGCGGCGCTCGGTCACGACGTGGTGCACGGGCTGGACATCACCGTCGCGCTCGGTCTCGACCGGCGTGTCCCCGAGGACCGGCTGCGCATCTTGCTCGACGAGATCCGGCCCAGCAGCCTGAAGTTCTTCGGTGCCGACCTCGACGGGGTGCGGCTGTGCGCCGAGGACCTCGACTGGTCGTACGGCTCGGGCTCGCCGCTGTACGGCTCCGCCCAGGACCTTCTGCTGCTGGCATACGGCCGCAGAATTCCAGGCGATCGGCTACGAGGAGAGCCGAGCAGCCGCTTCACGCGGCCGGGCGGCTGAGCAGGAACCGTGCGTACCGGTTTCGCTTGACCGTGTCCTCCACTATCCACCGGCCCACCGGCCCACCAACCCACCGGTCCGCCACCCCACCACCCCCAATCCATCAACCCAGCGATCCACCGATCCACCGACCCACCCAGCGGCTCCGCCCAATAGTCCGGGGCCGCCGGGGCGTTCGCGGCCCCAGGGCCTTGTGCGTACCCGGTGCTGCCACGACTCTGGTGCGGTGGCTCGCCTTTCCGGGCACGGTCCGGAGCGCGGCGCTGGGCCGTGCTCATCGAAGGAGAGGACGGTTCGCTCGTGTCGTCACCGAACGGTTGCTACGCCGGCCCGTCGTTCCTCGCGGTGGCCAATCCCGGGTTCGAGCAGGGCGAGCAGGGGTGGGTGTGGGACGACGGCACCGGCGTCGACACCGGCCATCCGCACACCGGGCGGTGCAACGCGTACCTCGATGCCGGGCGGGAGCGGCAGGTGCGGCAGGTGGTGACCGCGGCCGGGCAGGGCACGTACGACGTGTCCGCGTGGATCGCCGCGGGCGGACCGCGCGGCGTGTTCCAGGTACGGGTCAACGGCACGCCGGCCGGCGAGGCCGCCGTCGCGGACCGTGCCTTCTACTCCCGGCACACCGTCTCGCGAGTCGCCCTGAGGAAGGGGGACCGGATGGAGATCGTGTTCGCGTCCGGCGGTGCCTGGGTCCATGTCGACGACGTCATGCCGTCCCCCGCGTCGCCGGCCGATCCGCGGGTCTCGTCCTCGGACCCGGTGCTGGTGGAACTGTTCGCGTGGGCCAAGCGCAAGGCCAACAGCTGGGTTCACCTGGCCGGTACGGTCGGGCCTCTGAACGTGGACGAAAGGCAGCCCAGCGGCTCCGGCACCGCCGCCTACGCTCCCTCGTACTGGGCCGGATACGCCCACCGGAGCGGCTATTACGCGCGCGATACCGCCCATCAGGTCGTCGGAGCCCAGATTCTGGGGCTCAACGAAGAGAACAAGACCATGCTGGGCTCGTTCGCTGTTTCGGCGGTCGCCGCCCATGCGTACTACCCCGTGTGGGCGTACAACTTCGACGCCCGAACCTATCTGAGCATCGATTACCACAGTGCCGACTCGTTCGTGCGCGAGGTGCCCGCGCCCTTCGAACTGGTGGAGAAGACGGAACAGGCCTACCGGTGGAGCGGCGACGCCTTCTACATCGACGGCACCATGTGGGATTTCTGCCGTCACACCGTCACGGAATTCGTCGAAAAGCACGACCGGCTCAAACCCAATGGCGTCGCCGAGGGCACGGGGCGGGGAATCTTCCAAGGGGTGGCCAGCTACAACGAGGGCAGTGGCGAGCAACTGGTCGAGGCCGGCGACGCGTTCGCCTCCCAGTACCGGGCCTATCTGGCCGCCTCCGCCCTCGCGGCGGCCCGGGGCGAGGACGGCCAAGCGGCCCGGTACGCCGGCCGGGCCGCGGAACTGCGCAGATATTTCCATCACGGCTGGGTCGCGAACCAGGGTGCCGCGATGACCCGCGCCTATGACCTCTCCGGTGCCCCGCTGTCCGGCTGGGGCAGGGAGAACAGCTGGTTCATGCCGATGAAACGTCTCCTGCTGCCCGGGCCGCGCAATGACGCATACCTCGACTACATCGATGAAATGGCCGGGGGAGCGGGGAAACCGGTGAACATCGAGGCGATCACGTACCTGCCGGACACCTTCTTCGCCAACGACCGTGACCAGCAGGCGTGGAAGTGGATGCGCTATGTCCACGACCACCGCGACGACCGCCACCCCGTCGCCGCCCAGGGCATCAACGGCGATTATCCGGAGGTGGCGTTCACCCTCGTCTCACAGACCGTCGAAGGGCTGATGGGATTCCGCCCGGACGCACCGCGTGCCCGGGTGACGACCCGTTCCCACCTGCCCCGCGGAATCGACTGGGTGCGGGCGGACCACATCCCCGTCGGCGACGGCTTCTTCGACCTGCGGCACGACGGCACCCACCGGTCCCGGCTCACCAACGGCACCTCGAAGGCTTACGTGTGGCAGGCCCGGTTCCCCGGCGACCACCGTGCCGTCCGGACCGACGGCAGGCCGTACGAGTGCGAGCGGAAGACCCTTCACGGACACGTCCACACCTGTGTGAACGTACGGGTGCCACCGGGCGGGACCGCGACCGTCGAAGTCGACCGCGCATGACCGGTTCCCGCCCGGTGGCCCCGTACCGTACGGGGGCGTTGCCGCCTCACCCGACGCAACCAGGCCCGCAGGCAGGCATATCGCCGGGATCACTTGGGGCCTGCGCAACCTGCGAGGGTGCCCGCCCGGGGGACCACCGTCCCGGCGGACCGCCATAGGGCGCGTGCGAGACAGGCCAAGGTGGCCCCGACCACGATGTGCAGGGCGCTGGTGAGCGCGGAGTCGGGCAGGGCGGTGAGGAATGCGAAGAGCGGGAGCACGGTCGCGTACGCCCAGGACGGGAGCCGCGGATACACCCGGGCGCGGAGCATTGCCGCCCCGAACAGGGCGCAGCCGACGGCGAAGACGGCCGCGGAGCCGATGAGCGCGGGGACCGTGGGGCCCGTCAGGGCCTTCTCGACGACCGCGTCGTCGAAGTGGATCAGTACCAGGTTCGAGGCGAACGCGGCGCCGCCGAACAGACCGAGGCCGATGAGGTTGACGACGTGGGCCGTCTCCCCGAAGTGGCCCGTGACCGCGCTCTGGCGCCGGTGCAGCGCGGTCAGCAGCGGCAGCGAGAACGCGGGGGACAGGGCGAGGAAGAAGCTGGTGGCCGTGGTCTCCCCGGTGAAGATCTCGACCAGTGCGGGCAGGGCGATGAGCAGGCCGGCCAGCGTACCGGCCAGCGCGCCGATGCGGGCGGCCCGGTCGGACAAGGTTGTCGGCATGGTCGCTCCTATGGGTCGAAGGGCGATCCCGGCCTGGGACTTCGCGGCCGGGGCTGGGAACGTTAAGGAGCCGCCGGCCGCTTGCGGCAGGTGCGGAACGGCGAGACTCGCTGCCGGAAGGCATCTGTTCGCCGCTGCCGGAAGTCATCCGCCCCGCCGCCGGAAGGCATCTGTCCTCCGCCGGAAGTCATCGTCCCGCCGCCGGATGGCTGGACGGCATGTGCCGCTCGGTCACACCTGCCCGCGCCCGCCCCGCGCCCTCGCCCTTCGGCGGCTGCCCGCCTAGCCTGGACGGCACGCAAGAGGGGGTGGGCGCATGGCGGCGTACATTCCCGTGCCGTGGGTGTCGCCTCTGCTGTACGCCGCGGTGCTGGTCGGCGGCCTCTACTACGCGTTGGCCGGTCTCGCTCCCGGCCCCGGCCCGTCGCTGCCGCGCACGGCGGGGTTCGCCGCGGGGCTGGTTGCGCTGATGGCGCTGGAGGCCGTGGAGCGCCGTGGGATCTCCGTCCGGGCGTGCCTGCCGCTGCTGGCGCGGGGCGGCCTGATCGCGGTCGTGGCCGCCCTCGACGCCTCGGGGCTGGCCCAGGTCCTGTTCGTACTCCTGCCGTTCACCGCCTACTTCGCTTACGGACGCTGTGCCGCGCTCGCACTGGCGGCGCTGTGCGTGGTCGGACTGCTCGCCGGATATGTGGTGACCGCGCCCGGCTGGCACCGCGATGTGGAGCGTGTGTCGGACCTGCTGATGCTCTGCGTGGGCCTGATCCTCGCGCTCTCCATGGCGGCCGTCGCCATCGGTGAACAGCGGTCACGGCGCGCCCTGGAGCAGTACGCCGCGCAGGTCGCGGAACTGTCCGCCGCGGCCGAACGCAACCGCCTCGCGCGGGACATCCACGACAGCCTCGGGCACCACCTGACCGCCGTGTCCGTACAGTTGGAGATCGCCTCCGAGTTCCGGGCCCTGGAACCCGGCTCCGCCCAGCGCGCGGTCGATGAGGCACGGCTGTCGGTCAAGCGCGCGCTGGGCGACGTACGACAGTCCGTACGGGCGTTGCGTGGCGAGGAGACACGCGGGTCGCTCACGGCGATCGAGGGCCTGGCCCGTGACGACGAGGCCGGGCCCCGGGTCACCGTGCAGGTGGACGGCTCCGAGGACGGCTACGGACCGGCGCAGCTGACCGCGCTCTACCGGGCCGCGCAGGAAGGTGTGACCAATGCGCGCCGCCACGCGCGGGCCTCGCGGGTGACGGTGGCGGTCGACCTGACGGAACACGTGGCATGCCTGGTGGTCGCCGACGACGGCCGCGGCTTCACCCCGGGCGGGACCGCCACCGGGTTCGGGCTGCTCGGGATGCGGGAGCGGGTGCACCTGGTGGGCGGGAGTGTGCACATCGACAGCGGTCCGGGCGCGGGGACCCGGCTGACGGTGACGGTGCCGCGCGGCCACCGCGGGAAAGGCGCGAGATGAGCGAGGGGGCGGCACCGGTCCGCGTACTGGTCGTGGACGACCAGCGGCTCATCCGGGACGGCATCGCGTCGCTGCTGTCCATCCGGCCGGGCATCACGGTCGTCGGCACGGCCGAGGACGGTCGCGAAGCCGTCGCGAAGGTGCTCGAACTGTGCCCCGATGTCGTGCTGATGGATGTCCGGATGCCGGGGATGGACGGTGTCGAGGCGGTCGCCGTGCTGCGCGGGGAGGCGCCGGAGTGCCGGGTGGTGATGCTGACGACGTTCGACGACGAGGAGTACGTCGTCCAGGCGCTGCGCGCGGGCGCCTTCGGCTATCTGCTCAAGGACCTGCCGGCCGATGATCTCGCCCACGCGGTCCGGCTCGCGCACGCGGGCGTCACCCAGCTCGACGCCTCCGTGACCCGCCACCTGGCCGCCTGCCTGCCCGCGCCGTGCCCCGGAGCAGGGCCGCCCGTCCCCCTGAGCCCGCGCGAGATCGACATTCTGCGGCTCGTGGCGCAGGGCAGGACCAACCGGGAGATCGCCGCGCAGCTCTACCTCAGCGAGGGCACCGTGAAGAACAACGTCTCCCGCATCCTCGGCCGCCTGGCCCTGCGCGACCGCACTCAGGCCGCCCTGCGCGCCCGGGAACTGGGCCTGCTGTGAGCGATAGCCCGACGCGGCCGGCTCAATCCTCGTAAGGCAGCAGGTCGGGGCGCTTCGGTGGGCGGCCGTCGCCGCTGGAGCGGCCGGTCAGGCGCCTGCCGATCCACGGCATCAGGTGCCGGCGCGCGAAGCGTACGTCCGCGGTGCGCCGTGCTGTCCACCGCGGCGGTACGAACGCGGGGAGCGGAGCGTCCCAGTCGGCCTCGGCCGGGAAGCCGAGGGCCTGCCAGACGGCCTCGGCCACGCGCTCGTGACCGGCGCCGTTCAGGTGGAGGCGGTCGTCCGCCCACATCCGCGGGTCGGCCAGCGCGCGGGAGGAGAAGAGATCCACCACGATGGCGCCGTGCCGCTCGGCCAGTTCGTCGATGTGCGCGAAGAGCTGTTCCATGCGCGGGCGGAAGCGTTCCAGGACCGGGCCCTGCCGTCCCGGGCTGCGCATCAGCACCAGCTGCGCGCAGTCCTTGGCCAGCCGCGCCGCGGCCTCCTCCAGGAGAGCACAGACCCGGTCCACGTCGCACTTGGGCCGCAGCACGTCGTTGAGCCCGCCCACCAGTGTGACCAGGTCCGCGCCCATCGCGGCCGCGGGCCCCGTCTGCTCGTCGACGATCTGGCCGATCAGCTTGCCGCGCACCGCGAGGTTGGCGTAGCGGAAGCCGGGGGTGCGGGCCGCGAGCCGCGCGGCCAGCAGATCGGCCCAGCCCCGGTACGAGCCGTCCGGCAGGGCGTCGGACATGCCCTCGGTGAAGCTGTCGCCCACCGCGACGAAACTGGTGTAGGTGGCATTGATCTCCATGGCGGGAGGCATCCTACAGGGGCGGATACCGGGCGCCGGGGCGCTGCCCGGCGCGGGCCGGGGCGCGAACGAGGGGCCGAGCCTCGGGCTCGGATCCCGGGCTTGGGCTCGGGCCCTGGGCTTGGGCTCGGGCCCCGGGCTTGGGCCCTGGTTCCGGGGACGATTCGGCGCCTCGCCCCCGCTCCCCGCCCCCGGCTCCCGTCCATCGCCCCCGGCCCCCGCCTACCGCCTGGAAGCGCCCCCGACTGGCCCCGCCTTCCGGGGCTGCTGCTGGAGCACCAGCTCCCGCAGCACGTCCTCCATCGTGACCAGACCCGCCAGCCGGCCGTCCTTGCCGATCACCGCCGCCAGATGCGTACGGGAGGCCCGCATCGCCGTCAGGACGTCGTCCAGCGGCGTCTCGGCCCGTACGCGGGCGATCGGCCGCAGCGCGGACAGGGGGAACGGCAGATCGCTCGGCGAGGTGTCGAGCGCGTCCTTGACGTGCAGGTACCCGAGGATGCGCTGGGTGCTGTCGACGACCGGGAAGCGCGAGAAGCCGGAGGTCGCGGCCAGTTCCTCGACGCCTTCGGGGGTGATGCCGAGCCGGGCGGTGACCACCTTCGTCACCGGTACCACCACATCGGCGACCGGGCGGCGCCCCAGCTCCAGGGCGTCCCGCAGGCGCTCCTTCGCCCGGTCGTCCAGCAGCCCGGCCGCCTGTGAGTCCTCGACCATCTTGGCGAGCTGGTCGTCGGAGAAGGTCGCGGCCACCTCGTCCTTGGCCTCCACCCGCAGCAGCCGCAGCAGCGCGTTCGCGAACGCGTTGATCGCGAAGATCACCGGGCGCAGCGCGCGGGTCAGCGCGACCAGCGGCGGCCCCAGCAGCAGGGCCGTACGCACCGGCTCGGCCAGCGCCACGTTCTTCGGCACCATCTCGCCGAAGAGCATGTGCAGGTACGTCGCCACGGCCAGCGCGAGGACGAAGGAGACCGGGTGCACCAGGACCTCCGGCACGCCGGCCGTGTCGAAGACCGGCTCCAGGAGGTGGGCGATGGCGGGCTCGGCGACCGCGCCGAGCACCAGGGTGCACAGGGTGATGCCCAGCTGCGCCGCCGCCAGCACGCCGGAGACGTGCTGGAGACCCCACAGGACCCGGTCCGCACGGCGGTCGCCGTCCTCGGCGTACGGTTCGATCTGGCTGCGGCGCACCGAGATCATCGCGAACTCGGCGCCCACGAAGAACGCGTTGACGACCAGCGTGAGCAGGCCGATGAACAGCTGGAGCGCGGTCATCGGGCGTCCTCCCCGGCCTCGTCGGCGTCGGCCGGCGGCGGCGCGTGCAGCAGCACCCGCGCCGCGCGGTGCCCGGAGGCGTCCAGGACGTCCATCCGCCACCCCGCGACCTCGACGCCGTCCCCGGCGGCCGGGATGCGGCCCAGTTCGGTGGCGATCAGGCCGGCCAGGGTCTCGTACGGGCCTTCCGGCAGCTTCAGGCCGATCTGCTCCAGCTGGTCGGTGCGTACGGCGCCGTCGGCCTCGTACCGGGGCCGGCCGTCCGCGTCCTCACCGGCCGAGGCCAGGTCCGGCGTCTCCATCGGGTCGTGCTCGTCGCGTACCTCGCCGACGACCTCCTCGACGATGTCCTCCAGGGTGACGACCCCGGCCGTACCGCCGTACTCGTCGATGACCACGGCCATCGTCTGCTTGCCGGACAGCCGGTCCAGCAGCTTGTCCACGGTCAGTGTCTCCGGTACGAGCAGCGGCTCGCGCAGCAGCTCGGAGACCGGGTGGCGGGGGCGCCGGCCGGCGGGCACGGTCAGTACGTCCTTGATGTGCGCGACGCCCACCACGGTGTCCAGGCTGCCGCGGTAGACGGGGAAGCGGGACAGGCCGGTGGCGCGGGTCGCGGTGGCCACGTCCTCGGCCGTGGCCTGCACGTCCAGGGCGGTGACCTGCACCCGGGGCGTCATCACGTTCTCCGCGGTCAGGTCGGCGAGCGCGAGGGTCCGTACGAACAGCTCGGCGGTGTCCGGCTCCAGGGCGCCTTCCCTGGCGGAGTGCCGGGCCAGCGCGACCAGCTCCTGCGGGCCGCGGGCGGAGGCCAGCTCCTCGGCGGGCTCCATGCCCATCCGGCGGATCATCCGGTTCGCGGTGTTGTTCAGATGCCCGATGAGCGGCTTGAAGGCGGCGCTGAAGCCGCGCTGCGGGGTGGCGACCCGGCGGGCGATGGGCAGCGGGCTGGAGATGGCCCAGTTCTTGGGGACCAGCTCGCCGATGACCATCAGGAGGACGGTGGAGACCGCCGTACCGAGGACCAGGGCCGCCGAGTCCGCCGCGGAGCCCGGCAGGCCGAGGGCGTCCAGCGGGCCGGCCAGCAGCGCGGCGATCGACGGCTTGGCGAGCATGCCGATGACCAGGCCGGTCACGGTGATCCCGAGCTGGGCGCCGGAGAGCTGGAAGGTCAGGCTCCGGACGGCTTCGAGGGCGCTGTCCGCGCCGCGCTCGCCGCGCTCCACGGCGCGTTCCAGGTCGCTGCGTTCGACGGTGGTCAGCGAGAACTCGGCCGCGACGAAGACGCCGCAGGCCAGGGTCAGGAGCAGGGCCACGGCCAGGAGGAGCAGCTCGGTCATCGGGTCACCTCCGTCCCATGTTCGAACAGGACCGGGAGGTTCGCGCTCCGGGTGGAGACGGGACGACAACTGGGAGGCTCGCCCATGGCTGGACGCTCACTCCTTTCGCTGGGAGACGTGGAACCATCCATAGTAAAGGATGGGCAAAGCGGGTGGCGGGCAGGCGGAGGGAGTGAGAAAGGGACGGTTCAGGCCCGTGTCAGCGGTTTCACCCATCGCCGCCAGTGGTCCTCGCGCCGGTAGCCGGCGGCCGACCACGCCCGGTGGGCCCGTTCGTTCGACTCCAGCACCATGGCGTCCCCACGCCGGCCGTCCACGGCCAGGAAGCGCCGCTCGGCCGCTTCGAGCAGCGCCGTCGCGACCCCCTGGCGGCGGTACGAGGGGAGCACCGCGAGCCGGTACAGCGAGCACCGCCAGCCGTCGTAACCGGCGATCACCGAACCCACCAGGAGGCCGTCGGACTCCGCGAGCAGGAGCGCCTGCGGGTCGCGCCGTACGAGACGGGTCACACCGTCCACGTCGTCCGTGATGGAGGTGCCCTCCGCCGCCTCGCGCCAGAAGGCGAGCACGTTCTCGGCGTCGTCCGGTACGGCCGTCCGTATCTGTATATCGATCATGCCGTGAGCCAAACACGGAGCGGCCCCGGGCCGCCACGGGCTTCCGGACTCCGAGACGCGGCGCGGCGGCCCACCGGCCGGGACACGTCGGTGACAGGGCCCGGCCGGAAGCGACCCCGCGGACCCTGGCCCCGGCCCCGGCCGCGCCGGGGGAGCGCGGCAGGGGCCGTAACGGATAGCAGCCGGTCCCGTCGCGAGGCCGGGCGCTAGCTCCCCTTCAGCTCCTCGATCACCGGCGCGAACGCCTCCATGGAGGCGTCCAGCACGGTGATGTACGAGAAGCCGTAGCGCTCGCGGTGTTCGCGGAGCTGCTCGGCCATCTGCGCGGTCGTGCCGAACAGGAACGTCGGGACGTGCAGGGCCTGCTCCTCGTCCACGCCGATGTTGTGCCCGGCGATCGCGCGCGCCGTCCCGCGCCGGTCGTCGGTGACCCTGACCTGCTGGATCAGGATGTTCAGCTCGGCCGGCCGGGTACGGTCCGCGGCGGCCTTCCGGTAGCCGGCGAGGGTGTCGTCGAGCGCCTCCGGCGTCAGGAGTTCGAGGGTGCCCTCCGGCTTGCCGGGGGCCGCCCGGCCGCCGGTGAAGGCCACGATGTCCGCGTGCCGGGCGGCGAGCCGCAGCATGCGCGGGCCGTTGCCGCCGATCAGCAGCGGCGGACGGGGCCGCTGGGCCGGCTGCGGCGCGTGTTCCGGGTCGGCCAGGAAGTGGTCCAACTCCTCGATCGTACGCACGAGGTGGTCCACCCGCTCGCGGGGCGGGCCCCAGGGCAGGCCTGCCCTGTCGTGTTCGGCGCGTACGTAACCGGTGCCCAGGCCCAGTTCGAGCCGGCCGTCGGTGAGGAGGTCGGTGGTGGCCACCTCGCGGGCGAGCAGCGCCGGGTTCCAGAAGCCCGCGTTGAGGACGAAGGTGCCCAGGCGCGGGCGCTCGGTCACTTCGGCGGCGGCGATCAGCGCGGGGAACGGCGCGGGCATGCCGAGGTGGTCCGGTACGAGCACCACGTCGTACCCCAGATCCTCGGCCCGGCGGCACTTCCGCCGCCACTCGGCCCCCGACTCGATGGTGAGCATGTTGACACCGAAGCGGAACGGGCGTGACATGGAGCCCCCTCGAAGTGTGCGCACGCGGTGCTGGGCCGGTGCGCGGTCGACGCGTGGTGCGGACAGTCCGTCAGTCTACGTACGGTCACTCATGGGCGATGGCGGCCAGGATGTCGAGCCGGGACGCGCGCAGCGCCGGCAGCAGTGCCGCGAGCAGCCCGACCAGTACGGAACCGATCACCACCGCGGCCACCGTGGACCACGGGACCGCGAACGCCGTCAGCCCCTCCAGCGCCAGCACCCGTTGCGTGGCGGCGCCCCAGGCCAGGCCGAGGCCGAGACCCAGGAGCGCGCCGAACAGGGCGATCACCACCGACTCCAGCCGGATCATCCGGCGCAGCTGTTTCCTGGACAGGCCGACGGCGCGCAGCAGCCCGATCTCGCGGGTGCGCTCCACGACGGACAGGGCCAGCGTGTTGACCACACCCAGCACCGCGATCACGATGGCCAGCCCCAGCAGCCCGTACAGCAGGTTCAGCAGCCCTTGGATCTGGCCGCTGACCAGCTTCTTGTAGTCGGCCCGGTCGCTGACCCGAACCTGCGGGAACGGTTTGAGCGTCCGTTCCAGGTCCGCCCGCAGCCGCTGTGGATCGACG
This sequence comes from Streptomyces albofaciens JCM 4342, assembly GCF_008634025.1. Taxonomy (NCBI): domain Bacteria; kingdom Bacillati; phylum Actinomycetota; class Actinomycetes; order Kitasatosporales; family Streptomycetaceae; genus Streptomyces; species Streptomyces albofaciens. The sequence goes on from NZ_PDCM01000001.1 coordinate 4,033,009, forward strand.
CCCTTCGCGGCGTTCACGTACACCACGGAGTCCTGGCCGCGCGGCACGTACTTCTCCAGCGTGGCCATCCCCATGTAGATGCCGCCCTGGGCCGCGGGCCCGGAACCGGAGTCCGCGGTGAGCGCGCCGACGGTGAACCGGGCGGCCCGCCCCGACGGCAGCACCGCGTCCAGCCTGCTGCCCACCCGCAGACCGTGCTCCCGCGCGAACTTCTCCTGTACGGCGACCCGTCCGGGCGCCAGCGCCGCCGCCGTACCGCCCGCCGCGTACGTCACCTTGCCCACCGCGTCGAAGTCCCGGTCGAAGGCGCCGGCCACGGTCGTGACCGACCGGCGGTCGGGCAGGTTCAGCCGCAGGGGGACGATCCGCTGGCGTACGACCGTGCCCACGCCCGGCGTCGCGCGCACGCGATCGGTGATCTCCCCGGAGAACGGCGCGAACGACGCGTCCTGCACGACGAAGTCCGCGCCCAGCGTCCGGTCGATCTGCTGGTTCACCGACGCGGCGGCCGACGCCCCGGCCACCGACAGACCGGCCACCAGCGCCAGCCCGACCATCAGGGCCGCCGCCGTCGCACCCGTACGGCGCGGATTGCGCAGCGCGTTGCGGCGGCTCATCCGGCCGACCGCGCCGAACGCGGGCTCCAGCCCGCGTCCGAGCAGCCGGATCACCGGGCGCACCAGCAGCGGCCCCACGATCACCACGGACAGCAGCGTCAGCAGCACGCCGAGCGCCAGCAGCGTCCCGGCGACCGGCGTCCGGCCGCTCAGCGCGCAGCCCGCGAGTGCGGCCGCGCCACCGGCACCCACCACGGCCCCCGCGATCGCGCGGACCCGCAACGGCCGCCCGGCGCCCGGGACTTCCACGTCGGCGAGGGCGGCCATCGGCGAGACCCGGCCCGCCCGCAGCGCGGGCAGCAGGGCGGCGACGAAGGTCACGCCCACCCCGACGGCGTACGCGGCGACCACGGCCGGCCAGTCCAGCACCAGGTCGGCCGTGTTCAGCCGCAGCCCGAACCAGCCCAGCGCCACGACCAGCAGCACCGCGAGCCCGACGCCCGCCGCCAGCCCCACCGTGGCGCCGAAGACGCCCAGCAGCAGCGCCTCCAGCAGGACCGAGCGGCGCACCTGGCGGCGGTCCGCGCCGAGCGCCCGCAACAGGCCCAGTTCCCGGGTGCGCTGCGCGATCAGCATCGAGAAGGTGTTGACGATCAGGAAGACGCCGACGAGGACGGCGACGCCCGCGAAGCCCACCATCATGTACTTCAGAATGCTGAGGAAGTCGCCCAGCTCCTCGGCCTGGCTCCTCTGCTGCTCGTCGCGCGTCCGGATGTCGTACGCGGCGGCGCCGGGGCCCAGCGCGGCGCCGATCCGGCTCTTGAGCACCCGGTCCGGGACGCCGGGCGCGGCGTCCACGGAGACCGAGGTCGCCTTGGCCGTACTGCCCAGCAGGCCGCGCTGGGCGGCCCGGGTCTCCAGGAAGACCAGCGAGGCGCCCGGGTTGGTGGTGGTGAAGGTGGCGATGCCGACGACACGTACGGAGAACCTGCCCGGCGGCGCGATGATGTGCAGGGTGTCGCCGATCCGGACGCCCTTCCGGTCCGCGGAGTCGCGGTCGAGCATCGCCTCGCCGGGGCCGCGCGGCGGCCGGCCGCTGGTCACCCGCACCGGTTTGTGTTCGCCGGGATACCAGTTGGTGACGATGGACGTGGCGTTCTGCGTCGGCCCCACCGGCCGGTTGCGGGCGTCGGTGACGGTGCTCCGCTCCACCGATACGTCGAGGTGCGCGCCCGCCACCCCCTCGACGCCGGCCACCCGGTCCCGCAGGGCCGCCGGCACGGTCGGGGTCTCCGCCGAACCGATTCCGCCCGGCGCGTCGAAGTCCTGCCGCGGCGCGACGCGCACGTCCGAGGCCGTCGAGGCGAAGAGCCGGTCGAAGGTGGCGCCCGTCGTGTCGGAGAAGATCAGGCTGCCCACCACGAACGCCACCGAGAGCACCACGGCCAGGGCGGAGAGCAGCAGCCGTCCTTTGTGCGCGAGGAAACTCCGGAGCGTGGCCCGTAACACGGCGGGTCAGTCGTTCCGCGGGGTGTCGGGGGAGGACGTGGGGGTGGGGCCGGGAGGGGTGGGCGGATGGGGCGCGGGGCCGCGAGAGGCGGGGCGTTCGGTTGCCGGGTCGGGAGCGGTGGTTCGTTCGGTTGGGGAGCCGGAAGCGGTGGTTCGTTCGGTTGTCGAGCCGGAAGCGGTGGGTGGTTCGGTTGTGGAACTGGAGCCGGAAGCGTTAGGCGGCTCGGCTGTGGAACGGGAGCCGGAGCTGTCGCCATGGCCGAGGTCGGAACTGGAGTCGGCGTCGAGGTCATCACCGGCGTCGGGAAGGGGCTGCGCGGACTGCGGCGGGCCCCCGGCGAAGATCTGCATCCGTTCCAGTACGGATTCCGCCGTGGGCTGCGCCATTTCGTCCACGATCCGGCCGTCCGCCAGATAGAGCGCCCGGTCGGCGTGGGCCGCGGCGTTCGGGTCATGGGTGACCATCACGACCGTCTGCCCGAGCCCGTCCACCGCCTCCCGCAGGAACTGGAGCACCTCCAGCCCCGAGCGCGAGTCCAGATTGCCGGTCGGCTCGTCCGCGAACACCAGATCGGGGCGGGCCGCCAACGCCCGTGCGCACGCCACCCGTTGCTGCTGACCGCCGGAGAGCTGGGAGGGCCGGTGACGCAACCGGTCGCCCAGCCGTAGCGTGCTGATGACCTCGCGCAGCCACTCCCGGTCCGGTTTGCGGCCGGCGATGTCCATGGGCAGCGTGATGTTCTCCTCGGCGGTCAGGGTCGGCAGCAGGTTGAACGACTGGAACATGAAGCCGACGTGATCCCGGCGCAGCCGGGTCAGCTGCCGGTCGTTCAGGCCCGTGATCTCCCGCTCGCCCAGCCACACCCGGCCGGCGGACACCGTGTCCAGGCCCGCGAGGCAGTGCATCAGCGTGGACTTCCCCGAGCCGGAGGGCCCCATCACCGCCGTGAACCGCCCCCGCCCGATCGACACGTCGACGCCGTCCAGCGCCACGACCCGGGTCTCGCCCATCCCGTACGTCTTGACCAGCGACACCGCCCGCGCGGCCGTCCCGTGACCGCCCGCAGCGCCCTTCGCCGTATCCGCGACCGATGTGGACACGTCAGCCTCCCGACGTCGGCCCCGTGCCGGCACGGGGCGGCAACTCCCGCGTGGTCCCCGACAGTAGGGCAGCATCCACCGCCCCCGGAATCCCCCTACGGGCCACCTCCCCGGCCCCGGTTCTCGTCCCGGCGGAGGAGCGCGCCCCGGAGGGGTCGCGAGTGCGCCGGGACGTGGGGGTGGGAATGGGGCGGAGGGGTGGACGGGGCGGGGTTACGGGGACGCTGCCGGGCCCGGGGCCACCCGTCCTCCGGGAGCACCCGCCTCCCCGGCCACCCACCTCCCGGACCACCCGCCCTCCGAACCACCTGCCACCCCGGCCCCCGGCCTTCGTCTCACGGCGTCACGATGCGTTCCACCGCGGCTTCGACCAGCCGGTCGCGTTCGGCTTCCGAGAAGACCCCCGGCAGCGTGAGCTGCTCGACGATGAGCCAGTTGAACGCCAGGTACAGCAGCCGGACGGCCGTCGCGTCGCCGGGCAGGCCGGATTCCTCGTGGTAGGCCACGTTCGCGTCCACGTCGGCGCGGACGCGCTCGGTCAGCAGGGCGCGCAGGCCGGGGCGCCGGGTGGCTTCGAGGCGCAGTTCCAGCAGCGCCAGGTAGCCGGTGCGGAAGGCGCTGATCCGGCCGATCAGCTCGCGCATCAGCTGCGCGTACGTCTCCCGGTCCGGTGTGCTCGCCCGTTGCCGGGCGATGGTGGCCTCGTCGGGCCGCAGCCGTTCGTAGACCCGGGCGCCCGCCTGGGTGAGCAGGTCGTCGCGGTTGGCGAAGTAGTTCGAGGCCGTACCGGCGGGGACGGCGGCCTCGGTGTCCACCGCCCGGAAGGTCAGCCCCCGCGCACCCTCCTTGGCCAGTACTTCGATCGCGGCGTCGACCAGGGCGGCCCTCCGCTCCTCGTTCCTGCGCGCCATTGACACCACTCCAGTCGTAGTACTACGTTCAAACCACTGCAAGCAGAGTACTACGGGTGGAGTTATTTTTATGCGCAAGCTCGTCTATTACGTCGCCGTCACCCTCGACGGCCGCATCGCGGGCCCCGGCGGCGAATTCGACTTCTACCCCACGGGTGACGAGGAACAGGCCGCCGCCTACGCCGCGTGGGCCAACATCCACCATCCCGAAACCGTCCCCACCGCCATGCGCGCCGCCCACGGCCTGGCCGACACGCCCAACGTCCGCTTCGACACGGTGGTGATGGGGCTCGGCACCTACCGGCCCGCGCTGGACGCGGGCCTCACCAGCCCGTACGCGCACCTGCGCCAGTACGTCGTGTCGAGCACCCTGGCGCACGACATCGATCCGGCCGTGACCGTGGTCCGGGAGGACCCGGTCGCGCTGGTCCGCGGCCTCAAGCGGGAGGAGGGGCGGGACATCTGGCTGTGCGGGGGCGGCCGGCTGGCCGGTGTGCTGCTGCCGGAGATCGACGAGCTGATCATCAAGAGCTATCCCGTGGTCGCGGGGGCCGGAATCCCGGTGTTCGACGGCGAGTTCGGTCCCACCCTCTTCTCGGTGGCCGAGCGCACCTCCTTCCCCAACGACGTCACGATCACCCGGTTCGTCCGGCGCTGAGAGCCGTAGGGCCGGGTCGGGAGGTGTGGCCGGCTGAGGCGGTGCGGTCGGCTCAAGTGGTACGGGCGCGTGCCGGGTCGTTGAATCGCACCTCCGGGTACGCCCGGCTCGGCCCGTCGAGCAGGGGCCGGGGCATGTGGCGCAGGTGCAGGTCGAAGAAGGCGGCCACATAGGACCGGGTGAGGGCGGCCGAGCGCTCGCCGGACAGGGCGGGCCGCGGGGCCGAGGGGTCCGCTCCGGTGACCGGGAAGCCGAGTTGGTCGCCGAGGACGAGCGCGTCGCTGAAGCTGTAGTGGTCGGCGCCCGCGACCGTCAGCCAGCGCTTCCACCCGTCCAGGCGGCTCCACGCCAGGTCCCACGTCTTGTCCCGGCCGCCGGGGCGGTGGACCGCGTCGTCGGTGCCCAGCATGAGGAAGGGGCGGGAGCCGAGACCGTCGGCCGGTACGGGGTCCCCGAACGCGCCGTCCATGTTCAGGCCCGCCCGAATGCGGTCATCGCCCGCCATCGCGGAAGCGGCGCTCGCGCCGCCGAGCGAGTGGCCGGCCATGCCGATGCGCTGGGCGTCGATCAGATGCGCGTACCGCCAGGCGGGGTGCCGGCCGGTGAGCCGGTCCAGGACGAACGCGACGTCCTTGGCGCGGCCTTGCGTCGCGTACCGGGTGCCGTCCTCCGTGCCGTGCACCTTCTCGCAGGCCACGCAGGTCAGTGTCCGGCCGCCGGGGAACGTCGTGCCGATGCTCTCGTAGGCGTGGTCGACGGTGGCGACGACGTAACCGCGGCTGGCGAGGTCCTCCGCGAGGCTGGTGAGGGAGTAGCGGGAGGCGCCGAAGCCGGGGGAGAGGACGAGCAGCGGATACTTTCCGGCCGCCGGGCGGGCGCCCGTGCGGCTGTGGACGGCCGTGCCGCTCAGCCTCTCGGGCTCGACCTTGCCCTCAAGGCCCGCCTGCTTGAGCAGCGAGAGGATTTCCTCGGTGGTGGCGTACTGCGCGGGGGTGCCCGTGCCGCGGCGGGCCGGGTAGTACATGCCGACCATCAACTCACGGGCCTTCGCCGTGGGCACCCAGGGGTCGGGGCGGCTGTGGTCGGTGAGCGGCAGTGTGCGGCGGCCGACCGCGTACGGCCCGGTGGGCGCGGGCAGCCGCAGCCGCGCGGCGGCCTTGGTGCCCGCGGCAGGCCCAGTGGGAGACACGGTGGCCGACGGTGCGGCCCAGGCCGTACCGGCCGTGGCGGCGAGCGGCAGTGGGAGGCTGAGTGTGACGGTCAGGGCCAGGACCCTGGCCGTCCGGGAAAGTCCGATCATGCGAATGACGGTAGGCCCCGCACCGGCCCGGCGCGTCAGCCCGTGGGTTGATCTCCGGCGGCCGAAACGCTCACCAAAGCCCGCAGCGGTACGGGAGTTGAGCCGGGGCTTGTCGTGGTGGCGCCGACGCCGTGCTCTGGATTCGCAGGACCCGGGCCACGCACCCGTAGGACCGGGGCCACGCACCCGCAGGGGCCCGGCATCCCGCCCCGACCGCTACTCCTCCGCCCGCCGCGCCACCCCCACCACCGTCCACGGCAGAGCGGGACCGGGGCCGTGCCGCAGCAGACGGCCCCGCCGGTACGGACCGATCTCGAAGCCCGCCGCCCGCATCTCGCCGAGCGGGTCGCGTGCCAGGTGGCAGTTGCCCATGAGCAGCGGCCACACCGTACGGTCCAGGGCCTGCTGCACCGCGGCGGGGCCGCGCCGCCGGGACCGTCCGTGTTCGAGGAAGCGGAGTTCGCCGCCCGGCCGCAGCACCCGCCGCAGTTCCGACAGCGAGCGCTGTACGTCGCGTACCGAGCACAGCACCAGCGACACCACCGCGGCGTCGAACGCCTCGCTCTTGACCGGCAGCGCCTCCGCGGTGGCCGGTACGACGTCCACCGGTATGCCGGCGCGGGCCGCCTCGGTCAGGGCCCGGCGCCGCAACGTGCGCTCCGGCTCGACCGCCACCACTTCCGCCACGGTACGGGGGTAGTGGGCGAAGTTCGCTCCCGTACCGGCGCCGATCTCGATCACCCGGCCCGAGAGCCCGGCCAGCATCTCGCGCCGCAGGCCCGCGAGCCCGGCGCGGTGGTCCGCGAAGCACGCGTACCAGTGGGCGAAGACCGGGTGGTGCACGATGGCCCGATCGACTCTCCTGCGGTCTGGCATGGCTGGGTCCCTTCACCGGACGACGTTCGCCGGTTCGAGTGTCCGTCAATGCCGTGCCGCGGTACCACCGTGGGAGCGCGATGCGAGGCGCCGATCACGGAACGCCGGGCGGCGGGTTACGCGGTGCCGCCGAGTTCCGCCGCCAGCCAGCCCGGCGCCCGCCTACGGAACTCCTCGGGCGGCAGGTTCCCCGCTCCCTCCGGGACGCGGCCCAGGAGCGGTGCGCCGGCCGCCTCGGGGAAGTCGTCGAGGTTGCAGCGGGCGGCGAGGCCGGGCCGCGCGGGCCAGCTGCCGACGACGACTCCAGGCGAGTCGACGCCGTACGAGCGCAGGGCGAGCGCGGTCAGCGCCACCGCGTTGAGCGCCCCCAGCCCGGCCTGTGCCACCACCAGTACGGGGGCTCCGGCCAGGCGCGCCGCGTCGGCGAGGGTCGAGCCCTTGTCGTCGAACCGTACGAGCAGGCCGCCCGCGCCCTCCACCAGGACGAGATCGTGCGAGGCCGCCAGTTTGGCCGCGGCCTCGGCGACCTCCTCGGGACGCACCGGCGGCAGACCGGCGCGGCGCGCGGCGGTCGCCGGGGCCAACGGCTCCGGATAGCGGCCCAGTTCGGCCGTGGTGACGCCCGGACCCGCCAGCCGTACGACCTCCGCGGTGTCACCCGGCTCGTGCGCGGCGACACCGGTCTGGGCGGGTTTGAGCACCGCCACGGAACGGCCCTGACCGAGGGCCGTGGCGGCGATCGCCGCCGTGGTCACGGTCTTCCCGATCTCCGTGCAGGTTCCGGTAACGAACAGCACCGGCATGAGTGGTTCTTCTCCTGTCGTAAAGATTGGCCGCCGCCGTGGCGGGCGCCGCTCAGCTCTCCCGGGCCACCGCGCACACCGCCGCGCAGATCCGCGCGATGTCCTCGTCCCCGGTGATGTACGGCGGCATGGTGTACACCAGGTCGCGGAACGGGCGCAGCCACACGCCCTCCCGCGCCGCGGCCCGGGTCGCGGACGCCATGTCCACCTCATGGCCGAGCTGGACGACGCCGATCGCGCCCAGGACCCGTACGTCCCGTACGCCTTCGAGGGCCGCGGCACCGGCGAGCCCGTCCCGCAGACCGGTCTCGATCCGCTTGACCTCGCGGGACCAGTCCTGGGACAGCAGCAGGTCCACGGAGGCGTTGGCGACCGCGGCGGCCAGCGGGTTCCCCATGAAGGTCGGGCCGTGCGCCAGCACCGGCACCTCGCCCCGGGAGATGCCGTCCGCCACCGCGGCCGTGCACAACGTCGCCGCCATGGTGAGGTATCCGCCGGTCAGCGCCTTGCCGACGCACATCACATCGGGCGTGACACCGGCGTGCCCGGCGGCGAACAGCGATCCCGTACGGCCGAAACCGGTGGCGATCTCGTCAAGAACGAGCAGCACGCCGTGTTCGTCGCACGCCTCGCGCAGCACCCGCAGATAGGCGGGGGAGTGGAAGGACATCCCGCCCGCGCCCTGGACCACCGGTTCCACGATGACCGCCGCCAGTTCGTCGGCGTGCCGGGCGATCAGGTCGCGCAGGTGTGCCTCGTAGGCCGGGTCCGGCGCGGCGTCGAAGCCCGGCGGTGGCGCGTCCGCGAACAGCTGCCGGGGCAGGGCGCCCTGCCACAGCCCGTGCATGCCGCCCTCCGGGTCGCACACCGACATCGGCTGCCAGGTGTCACCGTGGTAGCCGCCGCGCCAGGTCATCAGCCGCTGCTTGCGGGGCCGGCCGGCCGAGCGCCAGTACTGGAGGCACATCTTCACGGCGACCTCGACCGACACCGATCCGGAGTCGGCGAGGAAGACGTGCTCCAGGCCGTCCGGGGCGATCTCCACCAGCCGGGCGGCGAGCCGCACGGCGGGCTCGTGGGTGAGCCCGCCGAACATCACATGGCTCATCCGGTCCAGCTGGCCGCGGGCGGCGTCGTTGAGCACGGGGTGGTTGTATCCGTGCACCGCCGACCACCAGGAGGACATTCCGTCCACCAATTCGGTCCGGCCCTCGACGGGTTCGGCCAGTCGCAGTCGTACGCCGGAGGCCGACGCCACGACCAGCGGGTCGGTCCGGCCGGGCATCGGGCCGTACGGATGCCAGACGTGCTGCCGGTCGAGCGCCCGCAGTTCGGCAACGGACAGCTGGGCGGGCTCAGGCATTCGGCGGCAGCTCCGTACCCGCGCCCCGGCGGCGTACGGCGACCAGGTCCGTACGGGCCTCGCCGGCGGCCGACGCGTCGGCGACGTCCCCCGCGGCCGGGTTCGCCGCACCGCCGCCGTTCCCCGCGAACGGTTCCGCCGCGCCGTCACCGTCCCCGCACGGCCCGCAGCCGCCGCCCGCGTGCTCGCCACGGCCGCCGCCCACCGGCTCACCGCAGCCGCCGCCCGCGAGCGCGTCCGCGCGGTGCTCCGGCAAGGTGGTGGTGTCCGTGCCCTCGACCTCGAAGCCCGCGTCCGCGATCATCGCCAGGTCGTCCTTGCCGGCCTGGCCCTCGCTGGTCAGGTAGTCGCCGAGGAAGATGGAGTTGGCCAGGTGCAGGGCGAGCGGCTGGAGCGAGCGCAGGTGCACCTCGCGCCCGCCGGCCAGCCGGACCTCCACGTCCGGGCAGACGAAGCGGACCATCGCCAGGATGCGCAGCGCGCGCTGGGGGGTGAGGTTCCACTCCTTGGCCAGCGGGGTTCCCTCGAACGGGATCAGGAAGTTGACCGGGACCGAGTCGGGGTCCAGCTCGCGCAGCGCGAAGACCACGTCCACCAGGTCCGCGTCGCTCTCGCCCATGCCCGCGATCAGACCGGAACAGGCGGACAGGCCCGCCGCCTGCGCCCGCTGCACCGTGTCGACCCGGTCGGCGTAGGTGTGGGTGGTGGTGATGTCCCCGTACGTGGCCTCGGAGGTGTTGAGGTTGTGGTTGTAGGCGTCCGCGCCCGCCGCCCGCAGCCGGTCCGCCTGCCCTTCCGAGAGCAGGCCCAGGCACGCGCACACCTCGACGCCCTCGTTCTGCTCCTTGATGGCGGCGATGGTCTGCGACACCCGGTCCACGTCCCGGTCCGTCGGCCCCCGGCCGCTGGCCACGATGCACACCCGCTTGGCGCCGCCGGCCACCCCGGCCGCCGCGGCCCTGGACGCCTCCTCCGGCTTGAGCCAGGTGTACTTGAGGATCTCCGCCTTGGACCCGAGCCGCTGGGAACAGTACGAGCAGTCCTCCGGGCACAGCCCGGACTTCAGGTTGACCAGGTAGTTCAGCTTCACCCGCCGCCCGAACCACCGGCGGCGCACCTTTCCGGCCGCGGCCACCACGTCGAGCAGGTCGTCGTCGGACGTCGCCAGCACGGCGAGCGCCTCTTCGCGGGTCGGCGATTCGCGCCGCAGCCCCTTGTCCACCAGCGTTGTCAGCAGATCCATGGCGCTGATCCTGGCGTACGGCCACCGCTCGCGACCATGGAGGAACCCAACAAGGGCGCTGTTTCGGGGTGTGTGCATGGCCACACCGTAGGTCCGCGTAACGACCGCTAACGTCTATCGACAGCCCACAAACGCGAAGGAAACCGATGCACCAGGACGACCCCGTTCCGCCGGCGCCCCGCGGCGGGCCGCCACCGCCCTACGACGCGCCGGCCGGGCCGGTCGCCACGGGCCGGGACACCGGCGCGCGGACCGCCGCCTTCGGCTGGATCGATACGGCCCGCGAACAGCGCCGCCGGGCGGGCCTCGTCCGTACCCTCCGGCCGCGGCCCGTCGAGTCGCCCCTGCTGGACCTGGCGAGCAACGACTACCTCGGCCTGGCGCGGCACCCGGAGGTCACCCGGGGCGCCGCGCAGGCCGCGCACCGCTGGGGCGCCGGCGCCACCGGCTCCCGCCTGGTGTCCGGCAGCACCGAGCTGCACGCCCGTCTGGAGGCCGAACTCGCCGATTTCTGCGGCTTCGAGGCCGCCCTCGTCCTGTCCTCCGGCTACGCGGCCAACCTCGCCGCCGTCACCGCCCTCGGCGGCCACGGCGGCCTGATCGTCTCGGACGCGGGCAACCACGCCTCGCTCATCGACGGCTGCCGGCTCGCCAAGGCCCGGACCGTCGTGGCCCCGCACGCCGATCCGGACGCGGTACGCAAGTCACTGGACGGGCACGACGGCCCGGCCCTCGCCGTCACCGACGCCGTGTTCTCGGTGGACGGCGACGCCGCCCCGCTGCGGTCCCTCGCCGACGCCTGCCGGGCGCACGGCGCGGCCCTGCTCGTCGACGACGCGCACGGGCTGGGCGTGCTCGGCGACGGAGGGCGCGGCACGCCGCACGCGGCCGGGCTGGCCGGGGACGCGGACGTGGTCGCCACCGCGACGCTGTCGAAGTCCCTCGGCAGCCAGGGCGGCGTGGTCCTCGGTCCCGCCCGGGTCATCGAGCACCTGGTCAACACCGCGCGGACGTTCATCTTCGACACCGGGCTCGCCCCCGCGGCGGCCGGCGGGGCCCGCACGGCGCTGCGGCTGCTGCGCCGCGAGCCGGAGCGGGCGAGCCGGGCCCGCGAGGTGGCGGACGAACTGTACGAGCGGCTGACCGCCGGCGGGCTGACGGTCGCCCGCCCGGACGCCGCCGTGGTGTCCGTACGGGCGCCCTCGCCGGAACAGGCCGTCCGGTGGGCGGCGGACTGCCGCGACGCGGGCCTCCTGGTCGGCTGCTTCCGCCCGCCGTCCGTACCCGACGGCATCTCCCGGCTCCGGCTGACCGCCCGCGCGGATCTGACCGCGCGGCAGACGCGGGAAGCGGTCCGTACGATCCTGCGGACCGCGCCGGGCGCCTGAGCCCGCGGGCCGCGCCGGGCGCCTGGAAGGGGGGCGCGGGGTCCGTACGGCGGACCGGTTCACCCCGCCTTCCGGTTCACCCCACCTTGGTGAAGCGGCGGTCGGCCAGGCCGCCGACGAAGGCCGTCCAGGCGGCGGAGGTGAACAGCAGGGCCGGACCCGCGGTGTTCTTGGAGTCGCGCACCGCGAGCAGGCCGGGGCCGATGCGGGCCGTCTCGACGCAGTTGTTCATCCCGGTGCTGCGACTGCTGCGCCGCCACTGGACGCCGGTCCGGCCGGTACCGGGTCGGGCGTGCCCGGACGGGACTGACATGGTGCCTCCTCAGACGCCGGCGCCGGTCCATGAGGTATCGGCGACCCGGGCGATGAATTCCGCTGACTTCTCGCAGGAGAGGGCGCGCCCCCGCAGCGTGTCGAACGCATCGCTGTACGCCCTGAGGTCCTCTTTACGTTCCAAGTAGAGGCTACTCGTCAAATGGTCGAGAACAACCACATCCAAGTCAGAAGTGAGCGGAAAAGAGAAGATAACGAAAGGACCGGTGATACCGATGTGCACACCGGCCGCGAAGGGCAGCACCTGTAGTCGCACATGCGGCAACTGCCCCATGTCCAGAATGCGGTGGAGCTGTGCCGCCATCACCCGGGGCGAGGCGATCTCCCGCCGCAGCACCGCCTCGTCCAGCACCGCCCACAGCTCCAGCGGCCGCGGGCCGCGCAGCACCTCCTGGCGGGCCATGCGCACCTCCACCAGCTCGTCGACCTGCCACGCGGGTATGCCGGGCAGCGTCGCGCGGGTCACCGTCCGCGCGTAGTCCGCCGTCTGGAGCAGCCCCGGCACCACCGTCGTCTCCAGCGTGCGCGCCCGCGTCGCCCCGAACTCCAGGCTGATGAAGTCCCGGTACTCCGGCGGCAGCAGGTCCCGGTGGGTGTGCCACCAGCCCCGCCGGCTCGTACCGTCCTGTGCGCCGCCCCCGCACAGCGCCGCCAGCAGGGCGCGCAGCTCCGCGTCCCGGACGCCGTACGCGTCCAGCAGCAGCTCGACATCGCCCGGCTTCGCCCCGCTGCGCCCGGTCTCGATGCGGCTGACCTTGGACTGGTGCCACCCGACGCGGCGGGCCGCCTCGTCGCTGGTGAGACCGGCGAGCATCCGCTGACGCCGTAATTCGGCGCCCAGTTTGCGGCGGCGCACCACGGGCCCGTGCCCCATGCCGATTCCTCCGTCCCTGTCCGCGAGGCCACCCCCGTGGGTGCGCACCCGGCCCCGGTGGCCGATTCCGATCCGACAGTGTGCCGCGCAAATACGGTCTCGCGTAGCAGAGTTCACTGCTTCGGGCGACAGATATATGCACATCTTGGTGGATGACGCGTCACAGACGCAGCATGAGTGGCAGTCTGGCGCACAGCAGCGGTCCGAGGCCGGAAACGAGGGTGCCGAAAAGACCGGAAAGCGACGGCGGCTTCCTCCGGCGGCGGGCCGGAGTCGAGCCTCGGTGGGAAAGGGACGGGTCGCGATGGCAGACCACCAGGAATCCTCACTCACTCTGCCCAGCACACCGGCTTCGGTCGCCGAGGCTCGCAGGTACGTCACGGGCGTGCTCGTCGAATGGGGCCTGCCGGACGGGACGGAGACGGCGGACACCGTGCGCCTGATCGTCTCGGAGCTGGCCACCAACGCCGTACAGCACACCTTCGGCCGGTCACCGGCCTTCACCGTCGACGTCCGGCTCGATCGCGACGAGCGGCTGCGGATCGGTGTCACCGACGACCATCCGCGCTGGCCGAAGCGGCTGCCGGCGGCCGTCCAGCAGGACAACGGGCGGGGCATGGTGATCGTCCGCTTCCTCACGGCGGAGTCCGGCGGGCAGCTCACGGTCGAGCCGACGGAAGCCGGGGGCAAGACGGTGTGGATCACGTTGCCGTGGAAGCTGTTCCTTCCGTAGCGGCTCGGACTGCCCCGCAGCGCGTCACGGCCTGGCGAGGAAGCGCGGCTTGCGGCGCCGGCCCCCGCCGCACGCGCAGCCCACGCCCTCGTCCCGGACCTGCCGGTATGTCGGGCTGCTCTCCCGGCCGCAACGGGAACAGCGGCACGGCCACGGCTCGTAGGCACCGGGACAGGGGACGAGGGGGATGAGCCCGGCGGCGTGCATGACGCGCTCGGCGACGGTGGCCGGTCCGGACGCGGCGGGGGCCGCGGTGACCTGAGGGACGGCCGAAGCCATGGTGACGGGAGGAGCGGCAGGCACCGGTGGAGCCGCGGGCGCCGGGGGAGGCGCGAACGCCGGCGGGGACGCGGGCGCCGGAGGCGGCGTGAGACCGCCCGGCACGGGAGTTCCTGGAACGGAGCGGCCCGGCGCGGGAGCACTTGGAACGGGGCTATCCGGCACGGGAGCGCTTGGAACAGGGCCACCCGGCACCGGACCGCCGTTCGCCGGTTCCGTCTCCGTGAGGTCGCCCGGATGCCATTGATGCAGGCAGGAGGCGCACCACCACAGGAGTTCGCCGGCCCCGTAGACCCCCTCGTCCTCCCACAGCACGTCCGTACTGCCGCAGGCCGGGCAGGCGGCGGCGGGGGAGCGGCGGCGCAGCAGTCCTCGCAGGTTCACGAGTCGGTCCCGGTGTGCGGGGGCTGGGGCAGGTGCGTGTGCATGGGTCTCCTCACGTGCTAAGGAGACTCCATCGGTTCGCCGTCGCCAAAGCAAGGACGACCAGGTCACAAAAGATTTCCACCGCGCGGTGTCCGGCGGCCTCCCGGAGGTCCACGGGGGTTCTCCGGACCGGGGGCTCAGGAGGACGCGTCGCGCACGATCGCCTTGACGCGCCCGTTTCTAGAGGTGCCCGTTCCGGTGCCCCAGGACGCGGGGCAGCAGCGCCCACAGACCACCGCACGTCACCAGCGTCACGGACCCCGCCGCCACGCCCGCGCCGCGCCCCAGGACGACATCGACGACGAGCAGTACGGCACCGGCCAGCGCCAGCGCGAGCACCGCCATGCCGGCCGCCGTCAGACGCGCCGAGACCTCCACGATCAGCGGCTTCGCGCGCCGCCGGAACAGCACCCGGTGCACCGCGGCCGGCGCCGTCAGCAGCAGCGTCGCCAGCACGGCCAACAGCAACGTACCGACATAAAAGGCGCGTTGTGTGGTGTCCAGGGACACGAACCGCGGGGTGAAGGCCAGTGTCAGCAGGAAGGCGAACAGGATCTGCACGCCGGTCTGCAGAACGCGCAGTTCCTGGAGCAGTTCGCCGAAGTTGCGGTCGTAGCGTTCCAGCGGCGTCTCGTTGCGGTCCGTGGACACGGCGCACCGGGCGGACGTGGACCCGGACCCGGTCTCGGACCCGGACGGCTGGTGGGGTTCGGGCGATGCGTTCCGGACGTTGTCGGTGAAGGCGGCCATTGTGGCCGGGTATCCACCGGTACGTTGAACATTCCTGGCGCGCATGTGCGAACGGGCGCCCCCGCGTGCATACGAGCGCCCTCGCGTGCGTACGGGTGCCGGGGCGCGTACCCCGGTACAGGGCCCGGGGCGCATCCGGCCCGTACGCACGCTCTTTCAGGACAGTCGCGCGTCGGCTACAGGACAGCTGCGGACGGCCGTGTCAGCGGATGCGGCCGTACGAGACGCTGCGCGACCAGATGCGCTCCAGGCGCACCACGGTGCCCGGCTTGGGCGCGTGCCAGATCCTGCCGTTGCCCGCGTAGATGCCCACGTGGTAAATCCCCCGGCGCGAGTGGAAGAAGACCAGGTCGCCGGGGCGGCGTGCGGACGCGGACAGGTGCCGGGTGCGGTTGTACTGGGCCGCCGCGGTACGCGGCAGCCGCTTGCCGGCCCGTTTGAACGAGTACAGCGTCAGCCCTGAGCAGTCGAAACGGTAGGGCCCACTGGCCCCGTACTTGTACGGCGAGCCCTTCTTGGAGGCGGCTGTCCGCAGTGCCGCCATCGAGGTGGACGCGGCCTCGGCGTCCGCGGAGGCTCCTGGTACGACCAGTGTTCCGCCGACCGTGGCGAGTGCGACGGCCGAGACCAGCCCGGCTCGCACCAGCAGGGGGGACATGGTGGTACGCGCGCTCATGCGCAACCCTTCGTCAGCCGCCGACGAAGGAGTACCTGTCGGGTTCGGGCAGGCGAAGATGCCCGGTCGCGGTGGCGACTTCACCCCAAGGGCCCGTGCGGCCGTGGTGGCCGCCGGTCCCGTCGTGCTCGGGTCCTCCGCTCCTGCCGATCCAGGCGCATCGACCGGACATCCGGTACGGCGGCAGGATTGGGCGTCCGCCCGGACCGCCCCGCCGCTGTGGCGGGGGCTTGTCGTCGGAGCGATCGTTGCGCAACCGGCGCCCGGATTCCGAGCAGAAATGGCGACATGTGAGGTTGGTCACCTCTGCGCCGTTCGGGTGGACAGCGGGTGTTCCACGGGGGCGCCGGGAGAGGTGAGGACCCGTGTACCAGGCCGAGAACCGAGTGTTCCGGGTGATACGTACGCACGTCGCGCAAGCCGTGTGGCACGGCGGGCGGCCCCGCGAATACACCGTTCGGGCGAGCCCGATCGGGCTCCGTGTCGGCAGGTGCCGGTTCCTTGGGGTGCTCCGGCACCTCCTGTCCGGCTCGTCACTCCCGTCCGGCGCGTGCCTGTTGGGGCGGACGGGCCGCAAAAGGCGTCAGGGAGGCGGATGGAGGGCGCCCGTCCCCTGCTCGGGCGCCCTCCCCGGCGCGTGGCGCGACGTCAATTCCGTGGGCTGGCTGTGCGGCTCAGCTTCGCGCAGGGGGTACGGAAACGAGCCGCGCGCGGCGCTCGCCGTCCAGCACGCGCAGGGCCTGCGCCAGCGTGCCGGAGTGCACCTCGTTCTCGCCCCGGTTGTGCATCAGCGTCAACGCGTCCCGCAGGGCGATGGACTTGCCGACCAGGGCCTGCGCGGCCCGCAGTCCGCCGTAGGTGTCCGTGCCGCGCGCCGGGTTGATCCGGCCCAGCAGGTCCAGGACCGCCAAGTAGCTGTCGATGAACTCGCCCTCGGCGCGCGTCAGCGCGGGCAGCGGCGGCAGTTCGGGGGGCAGCATCCCGCCTCACCTCGCGGCGGACGCCGCGGAGTGCGGCTTGCGGCTGCGGGTGAGTCCGTCGATCAGCCCGTACTCGACGGCGGCCGCGGCGTCCAGGATCTTGTCGCGTTCGAGGTCTTCGGTGATCTGCTCGGCGGGCCGGCCGGTGTGTTTCGCCAGTAGTTCCTCCAGCAGCGCGCGGGTGCGCAGCAGTTCCTCGGCCTGGATCCGCAGGTCGTCGGCCTGCCCCTGCACCGGTTCGCCGAACGAGGGCTGGTGGATGAGGATCCGGGCGCCCGGCAGGGCGAGGCGCTTGCCGGGTGTGCCGGCCGCCAGCAGGACCGCGGCGGCGGAGGCCGCCTGCCCCAGGCAGACGGTTTCGATGTCGCAGCCCACGAACTGCATCGAGTCGTAGATCGCGGTCATCGCGGTGAACGAACCGCCGGGGGAGTTGATGTAGAGCGAGATGTCCCGGTCGGGCGCGTCGTAGTCGAGGTGCATCAGCTGTGCGATCACGTCGTTGGCCGCGGTGTCGTCGATCGGCGTGCCGAGGAAGATGATCCGCTCGCTGAGCAGCTTGGAGTACGGGTCCATGGTCCGGGCCCCGTACGAGGTGCGCTCGGTGAACTCCGGGAGGACGTAACGGGCCTCGGGCCGGTTCATGGGGATTCCCCTTCACTGCTGATCTGTAAAGAACGTACAGAACGTACGTAGAGCTTGATGGGAGCACGTTCCCGGTGCAGAGCGCAATGGCCGCCGAGGGTGGAGTGCCGCGTGCTCGCTGAGAGCGAAACGCCCCATGGCACGTCAGCGGCTGCGAAGAGCACGCCAACTGACTGCCCGTGAGGTGGCGGGGCGATCGCCGAGGGCGCGGCGGCCCGGCCGCTCGGCGCCTCCGGCCGCCCCGTAAGGCCGCCCCATACGGCCGCGTCAGCACCGTACGCCCACTGTCACCGTCCGCTTTCCCCGCGTCACGCGAATGCCGGACCGGCCGTGCGGCCCGGCCGCGCATCGGCTGCCCTGGGAGTATTCCGACCCCTCGACAGGGAGAACCGCACCATGCGCATACGCGTATTTCTGGGGGCCGCGGCCCTCACCGCGACCACCGTCCTCGGTGGCGCGACCGCCTCCGCCGCCCCCGTTCCGCCGGCGAACGGCCCCTCCGCCACCCACGGGCAGCAGGCGCGGCACCAGGCCGACGACGACCGGGCCCATGCCTCGTGGCGCCTCACCTACAGCCGGGCGACGCACAAGGTGCGCGCCGTCTACCCCGGCGCGCGGCTGGTGTCCGCCCTCGGGCACGCGCCGGGCGGCCCCACCACGAACATGGCGAAGGTGGACCACTGGCGGTTCATCTATGAGGTCCCGCCCCGCCACAGGAACGCCAAGCCGGTCATGGGCGCTTACGTCGACGCTGTACTCGGCGGCCCCGTCGGGAAGCCCCGCCCGGGCCGGGGCGCCTGGCTGGACAACGCTCCGATCAAGGGGCCGCGGCTGACACCGGCCGGCGCGTATCACCAGCTGAAGAAGGCCGGGCACCGTGGCCACGCCTTCCAGTTCGTCTCGCTCGGCAACCCGCTGCACCCGGAGTTCAAGCAGCGTTGGATCTTCTCCAACCTGCGGGGCGGCTGCGACAGGTACTCCGTGGACGACATCGACGGCAAGGTCCACGACCTCCGCAAGCGCGGTACGTCCGCCCGCTGAGCCACGTGCGGGAGGGCTCCGGCCGACGCGCCCGGCCGGAGCCCTCCCGCACGACGTTGCACGGAATGGCCGCCGTACGCCGCGCCGCACCGCAGAGGACGCCCGATGCCCGACGTGTCCCACCTGGCGCCGCTGCCGCCGAGGGCCGCCGACGACGACCGCCACGCGCTACGGGAGCGCATCCGCAGCGCGCTGGCCGAAGCGCTCGTCAACGGCACGTTGGCGCCCGGCCAGGAGCGAGGAGGCGACGCTCGCCGCGCACCTCGGTGCTCCCCGCGACCCGCTCCGGGAGGCGCTGCTCCTGCTCGCCGCGCAGCGGCTCGTCGAGTACGTGGGGCCGGAGACGGTACGGGTGACGACGACCGACGCCACCACCGCCCGGGACACCGCGGCCGCCCTGCACGGCCTGTACCGCACCACGCTGCTCACCGCGCCCTGGCCGCTGACCGACGACGGCCTCGATGCCCTCCGTAACTCCGCTGCCGCGCACGCCCGCGCTGTCGCGCACCGGAACGCGGTGGAAGCCGCCGCTGCCGAGCGCGCCCTGTGGAGCGTCTTCGTTCACGCTTGCGGCAACCGGTCTCTGTACGACGCCGTCACCCGGCTCGCCCCCGTATGGGGTCCGGCCAAGGTGAGGTCAAAAGCCGCCACGGGATGATCTTGAAGGGCGCTCGGCCACCCGCAGGCCCGTGCGTCAGCCGCCGAGCCGGGGATCATCGCGTGCCTGCTCCGAGCTGGGCGGGGATGCGGCTGCCCCGCAGTTCGCGCAGGTCGGGGATGTGGTTGTAGAGCGTGCCCGGGGAGACGCCGAGCATCTTGGCGATGGCGGTGATGGAGTGCTCGGGGTTGGGCAATAGGTCCCGGGCCATGTTGAGGATCTTTTCGTCGACCACGGTGGGTCGGCCGCCGACCTTGCCGCGGGCGCGGGCGGCGGCAAGGCCCTCGCGGGTGCCGGAGACGATGAGTTCGCGGATGAACTCGGCCAGGGCGGCGAAGACGTGGAAGACGAGCCGGCCGCCGGGGGTGGTGGTGTCGAGGTTTTCGTGCAGGGAGGTGAAGCCGATCTCGCGGCGGCGGAGCTCGGCGACCATGTTGATCAGGTCCTGGAGGGACCGGCCGTAGCGGTCGAGGGCGGGGACGACCAGGGTGTCGCCGGCGTCGAGGAAGGCGTGGCATGCCTTGAGCTCGGGGCGGAGGTCGTTCTTGCCGGATTTCTTGTCCGCGAAGATCTTCCGGCAGCCGGCCGCTTTGAGGGCATCGATCTGCCGGTCGAGTTTCTGTCCGCCGGTGGACACGCGTGCGTATCCGATGCGGATCTCGGTCCGGACGGCAGGCTCGGCGGCCAGCAGTTCGAGACCGTACGGTGCAAGGGGCGTGTTCGCGCCCGGAATCCTGTCAGAAAACGGTGCTCCGAGGTTCTTGAACCACCCGGGTTGTTGAAGGAGTTTTTGAAGGCCCTGGGGGCCTTCCGGCGGTCCGCCCGGTGATCTTCATTAAACGTTGGTTCTTTGAAGATCGGCAGCGGGCCTGGCGCTCGGCCGAACCCTGCCGGTCGGCCCCGCTCGCACTCCTCGCCCATCAGCTCGTAGTACAAATGCGTCAATTCCCGCGCTTGGATCCCCCCTCCAAGGCCGGACGTCCTTAGCGTTCAATCCTGGAGCAATACCGGGACCCCGGAACCGGAGGTAGGGCATGGTTCGTGGGCGCTCCCGGCGCTGGTGGGGGGTCAGTTGTCGGTGAGCGTTTCGCCGTGGCGGAGCCAGGGGCGGGCGAGGGTGATCAGGGCGAGAGCGGCGAGGGCGACGGCGATGAGCATGATGAGGGCCATGGGGGTGGAGCTGGTTTCGCCGAAGAGGCCGACGAGGGGGGAGGCGAGGGCGCCGAAGAGGAATTGGAGTCCGCCGAGGAGGGCGGAGGCGGCTCCGGGGGCGGTGCGGCCGAGGGCCTGGCCGAGGGTGGTGGCGGCGGGGAAGATCAGTCCGACGCCGAGGAGGGTGACGAAGAGGCTGGCCCAGGTGCCGGCGAGGGTTTCGCCGGCTGTTCCGAGGATGGCCAGCTGGCCGGTCACGCCGAGGCCGCATATGGCGACGCCCGTGGTCAGCATGGCGTTGAGGCTGATCTTCCGGGAGAGCCTGCTGAAGGCGAAGCCCGCGATCAGCATGCCGACGGCGTTGGTGGCGAAGATCAGGGAGTAGGCCGTGGACGAGACACCGTGCAGGTGCTCGAAGACGAAGCTGGACCCGCTGATGTAGGCGAACAGCGCGGCCGAGGTGAGGCCGAGGACGAGGACGTACCCCATGAACGCGCGCCGACGGCACAGGCCGCCCATGGCGCGGAATGTGTTCGCCAGCCCCTGTGACTGCCGGTTCCGCGGGGGCAGGGTCTCGGGGACCTTGGCCAGCACCGCCACGGTGAGCAGGGCGCCGGCCAGGGCGAGGGCGACGAAGATGCCGCGCCAGGCGGTCACGCTGAGGATGGCGCCGCCGAGGACGGGGGCGGCCACCGGGGCGATGCCCAGGACCTGGGCGAGCAGGGCGAAGTAGCGGGGGACCTCGGGGCCGTCGAAGCGGTCGGTGAGGACGGCGCGGGCGAGGACCATGCCGGTGGCGGCCGCGACGCCCTGGAGCAGGCGCAGGATCAGGAGCGTCTGGACGTTCGGTGCGAGGGCGCAGGCCAGGGACAGGGCGGCGAAGGCGGCGGTGCCGCCGATGAGGAGTCCGCGCCGGCCCATTGCGTCGCTGAGGGGGCCGATGACCAGCTGGCCGGCGACCAGGCCGGCGAGGAAGGTGGTCATGGTCAGCTGGATCGCCGAGCTGTTCGCGTGCAGGGCGGCTCCCATGGCGGGGAAGCCGGGCACGTACATGTCGGTGGCCAGCGGTGCCACGGCGCTGAGGGCGCCGAGGACGGCGATCAGGGCGGCGCTGCGGCCTGCGGGGGCGGCCGTGCGGGGGGTGCTGTTCGCGGTTCGGGTCGGGGATACCATGAGAAAAACCGTAACCAATACATAACCAGTTAAGCAATTGGAGGTCCGGTGCACGCGCACTCGGGCAGGGTCCGCGGCCAGTGGGCGGCGAACAACCCTGGGCTGGACACGTCCTCGATGGAGATCGTCACGCTCATCAAGCGGTGCGCGTCGTTGCTGGACCGCGCGGTGGAGCCGCTCGTCGAGGGCGCCCCGCTGACGTTGCAGGAGCTGGATTTCCTGGTGCCGCTGCGTTACGAGGAGGAGCCGGTGATCGCGCGTCGGCTCGCTGAGGACCTGGGGCTGACCCAGGCGGCGGTGAGCAAGGCGCTGGCGAAGCTGGAGCGGCGGGGGCTGATCGAGCGTGCGCCCAATCCGGCCGACCGGCGTGCGTCGCTGGTGACCATCACCGAGGAGGGCAAGCGCCTGATGGACTCGCTCTTCCCCCGGCGCCTGACGGTGGAGGCCGAGATGTTCCATGCGCTGGGCGGCGCCCGCGCCGAGGTGCTCGAGGCACTGGAGCGTCTCGCCGAGGTGATGGGCGACCACGTCGAGAAGACGGCCGGCGACCGCCGGCGCTGAAGGGCCGCCCGTGCGCTCACCGGGCGGTGCGGGGCTGCCCGCCAGTTGTACGGGCAGCCGGCGGGCAGCGAGGTTCGGATGTTCAGCTGAAGAGCGCCTCGGTGTTGGCGCGCAGGGCCTTGGCCATGCCGTCCTCACCGAGGGCGGCGGTGGCCGCTTCGAGGCGTCCGGCCCAGGCGAGGACTTCCGGCAGCGGGGTGAAGGGCCAGTCGCTGCCGTAGTGGAGACGGGCCGGGTCGGCGACGTTCAGCAGCGCCGGCAGCATCTCGGGCAGGGGCATGCCCGCCAGGTCGAAGTGGAGCGTGCGCAGGGCGTTGCGCATCGGCTGCTGATGTTCCTTGCCGGCCGTGCGCGCGCCGATGACGTCGACGCGCGAGGCGACGGCGGGCAGGACGGCACCGGCGTGCGGGACGATCACGCGGAGGCCGGGGTGACGCTCCAGTACACCGGAGAGCACCATGTCGGTCACCGTCCGGGTGGTGTCGAAGAGAAACTCCAGCATGGGCCGCGGATACGGCAGGGCAGGGGCATGCCCGGTACAGGGGGCGGCGGGGCTGGTGGGGTGCAGGAACAACACGGCGTTACGGCGGCCGAGTTCGGCATGGACCGGCTCCAACCGCTCGTTGCCCAGGTAGAGGCCGTCGACGTTGGTCTCGAAGACCACGCCGTCGGCGCCGAGCTCGTCGAAGGCGTACGCGATCTCCGCCAGGGTTCCGTCGATGTCGGGCAGCGGTGTCGAGGCGAAGAACCCGAACCGGCCCGGGTGGGCGCGCGCGAGCCGCGCGGCCTCCTCGTTGACCCGCCGGGCCAGAACACGGGCCGCGGCCGCGTCGCCGAAGTGGACTCCGGGGGAGGAGATCGACAGATACGCCTTGGCGATCCCGGCCTCGTCGAGCATCCGGAGGGCGGAGGTCTCGTCCCAGCCGGGGATGCCCCAGATGCCGTCGGGGCGGGAGTGCCCATTGTCGATCAGCGCCTGGCGGTAGAAGTCGGGCAGGAAGTGGTGATGGACGTCGATCTTTGTCACGTGGTCACGCTCCCTCGCCGTCGAAGACGACTCGGCCGTTTCGGATCACCTGGTGGACACGGCCGATGGCGGTGATGTCCTGGGCCGGGTTGCCGGAGACGATCAGCAGGTCGGCGATCTTGCCCGGCTCGACGGTGCCCAGGCGGTCGGCGATGCCGAGCAGCTCGGCATTGGCCTTCGTCGCCATGGACAGGGCTGCGGGGGCCGGGATGCCCTGGTCGTGGACCATCATCACCAGCTCGTCGCGCAGCTTCCAGCCGTGCAGCCCCGGGGAGTGCGCGTCCGAGCCGACCCCGAGCCGTACGCCCGCCTCGTAGGCGCGGCGGACCAGGTGGTTGCCGTAGCGCAGGGTGCGGGCGTCCCCGTCGGCGGCCGCCTCGAACTGGTGGGCCACCATGGTGGGTACGAGGTAGGTGCCGCGGTCGGCCATGAGGGCGAACAGTGCCTCGGCGGCGGCCTCGTCCTGCGGCTCCTCCGCGCGCAGCACCAGGTGCTCGATGTCGTCGACACTGCGCTCGACCGCCGTCCTGGCGTCCTCGACGGTCTCGGTGTGGGCGGCGACCCGCAGCCCGCGGGCGTGGGCGGCATCGGCGATGGCCTCGGTGAGGTGCCAGGGCATCTTCAGTTCGGGGCGGGCCGGGCCGAAGATCGCGTTGTTCGAAATGATGATCTTGACGAGGTCGACGCCCGCGGCGGCGAGCTCGTCGACCATGCGCTCCGCTTCTTCGGCCGTCTTCGGCATGCGGGCGCCTTCCCGTACGGCTGCCGGCTCGCTGCCCCAGACGGTGGCGTTGGGGTGCCCGCCCTCGACCTGGAAGCTCGGCCCGCTGGTCACCACCCGGGCCCCGGCCAGGGTGCCGTTCTCGATGCCGTCCCGCACGGCGATGCTGTCGTGGAGGAAGTCGCCCAGGCTGCGCTGGGTGGTGACCCCGTACCGCAAGGCCCCTTCCCGAGCGGCGACGTAGTCGTCGGTGGCGGCCCGGCCACCGAACGGCGGCGCGCTCCGAAAACCCAGTCCTCCCAGGTGCACATGGGCGTCGATCAGCCCCGGAAGGACCGCCTTGCCCCCCAGGTCGACCATCGTCGCGTGGGGAGGGACCGGTGCGCCGGTCCCGGCGGCGGCGATCCGGCCGCCGGAGACGACGACGGTCGCGCCGTCGATCACGGGTCCGCCGGTGCCGTCGATCAGCAGAGCGTTGGTGAGCGCGAGGCTCGGTTCGGGATGGTTCATGCCACCGAGTCTTCCGCCGCACCAGGCATAAAGGAAATCAATGATCCATATGGATGTATCAGTCTGGTTGATAGTCTTGGGGTGTGGCCCGTCCTGATCTCAACCTGCTCATCGCCCTGCAGGCCCTGCTCGAGGAGCGGCACGTCAGCCGCGCGGCCGAGCGGATCGGGGTCAGCCAGCCGGCGGCCAGCGCGATGCTCGCGCGCCTGCGTCGGCACTTCGGCGATGACCTGCTCGTACGCGAGGGCAACCGCTACCGCCTCACCCCCCTCGGACAGCAACTGCAGGAACAGACCGGCAGCGTCCTGCAGCTCTCCGACCGGCTCTTCGCCACGAAATCCCACTTCGACCCCGCCACCACCGAGCGGGAGTTCACCCTCCACGTCTCCGACTACGCCATGGCCGTCCTCGGCCCCCGGCTCCTGACCGCCTTCCAGGAGCGGGCACCGCACGCCCGGCTGCGGTTCCGCCAGTTCGCCACTCCCGAAGCCATGCACGACGAAGCCGGCGCCTCCGCGGCGGACGGGCTGATCGCGCCCCGGGACAGCGGCGTGAGCGGACTGCCGAGCCTGGCGCTCTTCGCCGACGAATGGGTTGTCATCGCCGACCGGCACCACCCCCTCACCCGCGCCGCACCCGGTGCGGACGGCATCGGCGGACTGCGGTGGGTGCTGGGGCAGTTCGAGCCGCGCGACTCCCGCTTCATGCTGCACCGCCTCGCCGAAAGCGGCCTCCAGCTGAAGCCCGAAGCGGTCACCGACAGCTTCCTGGCCTTGCCCCTGTACGTGGCCGGCACCGACCGCGTCGCCGTCATCCAGCGACGCCTGACCAGGGCCGTCCCCCTCCCGCCGTCCCTGCGCGTGCTCCCCTGTCCCTTCGACGCCGGGCCGATCAACGAGGCCCTGTGGTGGCACCCCGTCCACACCCACGACACCGGCCACCGCTGGTTCCGCACCCTCGTTCACGACACCGCCCGCCAACTCGAAGCGGAAGAGCCCCTCGTCGGCTGAGGCGGGTCGGGGTCGGTCAGCCCTTGGGCAGGAAGGGGGCCGCGTAGCGGTCGCCGAAGGCGCCGTTCGGCAGGATCTCCTTGATCCGGGCGAGGTCGTGGCCGGTGAGCGTGACGCCGGTGGCGCCGATGTTCTCCGCCAGGCGCTCGGGGCTGCGGGTGCCGGGGATGGGGACGATGTCGTCGCCCTGCGCGAGCGGCCAGGCAAGGGCGAGCTGGGCGGTGGTGATGCCCTTGGACGAGGCCAGCTCGGTGAGGGCGGCGACGGCTTGGGCGTTGGCATCGAAGTTCTCGCCCTGCCAGCGCGGGTCGCGGCGGCGCCAGTCCTCCGCGGTGTACTGGTCGGCCGGCTTCATCGCTCCGGTGAGGAACCCGCGTCCCAGCGGGGCTTAGGGCACGAACCCGATCCCGAGCTCGCGCACGACCGGCAGGACGGTGTCCTCGACGTGCCGCTCGAAGACGGAGTACTCGGTCTGCAGGACCGAGACCGGCTGCACGGCGTGGGCGCGGCGGATGGTCTCGGGGCCGGCCTCGGGCAGACCCAAGTAGCGGACCTTGCCCGCCTCGATCAGCTCCTTCACCGTCCCGGCGACCTCCTCGATCGGCACGTCCGGGTCGACGCGGTGCTGGTAGAGGACGTCGATGTGATCGGTGCCGAGGTAGCGCAGGCTGTTGTCGGCGACCTTGCGGATGTTGTCGGGCCGGCTGTTGAGACCGCCGGGGTTGGCGAGGTCGTAGCCGAACTTGGTGGCCAGCACCACCTCGTCGCGGAAACCCTTGACGGCCTCACCGAGCAGCCGCTCGTTCGATCCGGTGCCGCCACCGTAGACCTCGGCGGTGTCGAGCAGGGTCACCCCCAGGTCGAACGCGCGGCGGATGGTGGTGATGTTCTCCTCGCGGTTGCTGGGGCCGTAGAACATCGTCATCCCCATCGTGCCCAGCCCCAGGGCGGAGGTGGTCAGGCCCTGGCGGCCGAGGACGCGCTTGTCAGCAGCCGACGCCGCTCTTCGGCCGTCATCCGGCCCCTCACGCCCGCCAGGATCTCCTCGTTGACCTCGCCCCGCACGGTGGACGCCATCGCATCCAGGGTGGAGAACCGGGGTATCTCCAGCCCCGCCTCCACCAGCTTCTCCAGCGCGATGTTGATCAGGTCCGCCGGGTTGTTCTTCGCCGCCGCCGCACAGCGCATCGCCTCCTCGGCGAGCTTGCGCGCCGCTGGGCCGTCGTAACGCACCCCGCACCGCTCACGCACCCACGACCGGTACCGCTCAGCCGTACGGCCCGACGCGTACACCGGCAGCGTGTTCTCCGGCAGCCCCACCGCCCGCCGCACGAACTCCACCACCTGCTCCGGCACGTCGTGAGCCTTCGGGAAACAGCCCATCCGCTGGTACGACTTCAATGCCACCAGCAGCGCGAGCTGATGCTCGTCGGAGTCCGTCACCCCCTCCGCCCACGCCCGTTCCTCCTCACCCGGCGTGAAGAACACATGCAGCTCACGCGCGGTGATCAACCGCTTGAACCGCGGGTACGCGGTCCGCTCGATCGAAGTCATCCCCACCCCACTCGACGCCCAGCCCTTGCTGGGAGGCGCCCCCGCGCCCGCGCGTGATCATCACTGGCCGACAGGCCCGGCAAGATCAAAACCACGGAATCCGGGACAGAAAATGTCTCCCGGTGATAAAGGGGCAGCGGGGGAAGTCAGAGCATCAAGATCATCCCGTGGCGGCTTTTGGGCTCACCTTGGCTGGACCCCCGTATGGCAGCGGGCGCAGCATCTCGGGATTCCGCTTCCTGCCGGGCCCGGGGACACCTGGGACAGCCTGCTGGCTGCGCGTGCGGCAGGCGACCGGCAGCGCGCGCTGTGGTGCCTCGACGACCACTGGGCGCGCGGGCGGCGTGACGGGCGCTTGATCCGGCGACTGCCAGGCGGCCGAAGGCGCCGTTGCCGGGCAGGGCTCCTCGTTCCGGTACTTTTCGGCCGAAGTCCCCCACACGGTCGGGCCGTGACCCAGCGTGCGGCGTACCGGACTGCCTCCGTCGCACCGCCGACCCCTCGGACTACCCCTCCGGTCCGCGGAGGCCACACCCGCCCCGAGCGTCCCCTGGCCGAGGGGGCCCTTGCGGAATCCGGCCCTACGCATGGGCCCGTTGCCGCCCCGGCCGTCCGGGTACCCGCCGGGCGGACCCGAAGTCCGTCGGGCCGAGTCGAGTCCAGGAGGACGCGATGGCTACCGCTTCATCCGCCGGGTACCCGGAATCCGGCCGGTCCCAGGCCGCTCGTACCGAGCGGCGTACGAGCGCGGAGACCAAGCCCGCGTTCAAGAGCACCGAGCTCTTCGTCTATGTCGCCGCCGTCGTGGCGGTACTGATCGCCTCCGCCGTGGTGGGCGGCGACGCCGTCCGGGCGGACCGTTTCCCCGCCGACCGGGCATGGTTGTACATCACCCTGCTGACCATCGGCTACATGATCAGCCGCGGCCTGGCCAAGTGCGGCAGCCACGAGCCCGCCGACCCCACCGACCGGACCACCACCTGAGCGCGGCCGGCGCGCACGGTCCGGCAGCGCTGCCGGACCGTGCGCGCCGCCGCCCCGGCCGGAATGTCGTGCACGCGACCTAAGCTAGGAGCATGGCTTACGAGATTCCGGTGACACAGGCTCGGGCGGAGCTGGCGGACCTGATCAACCGCGTCGTCTACGGCGGCGAGCGGGTGGTCGTCACGCGCCACGGCAAGCCGCTGGTGGGCCTGGTGTCCGCCGCCGACCTGGAGCGTCTGGACGCGTGCCGGGAGGCGGCGGAGGCCGCCGCGGAGGAGCAGGTGATCAGCACGGTCTCCGCGGTGCGGCCGCTCCCGGCCGCGCCCGGCGAGTGGCGCCGCTTCGGCATCGCGGCGGAGCACCACGGCACGGCCGGCGACCGCGGGACGCCCGGGGGGTTCGCGGAGCACGGCGGCCCGGGGGCGGGGGAGCACTGAGCGGTCCTGCCCGGACACGCCCCGCCCGGCGGTGCGCGTCCGGGTGCGGCGGTGTCAGGAAGCGAGCTTCCACACCGCGTCGGCGATCGCGGCGGTGTGGTTGCCCAGTGCCGTGTCGTCGATGTTCTTCACGGTGTCGCAGGACGCGTGGTAGCAGGCGTCGAACGCCTTGCCCGCCGTGCCGCCCCACTTCTTCGCCTGTTCCGCGGTCTTGATGTGGTCCGCGCCGGAGAACAGGCCGCCCACCGGTACCCCGGCGTCCTTGAACGGCGCGTGGTCGGAGCGGCCGTCGCCCTCCGTCTCGACCTCGGTCGCGATGTTCTTCGCGGCGAAGTGGTCCTTGAAGACCTTTTCCAGGCGCGCGTCGTCGTCGTACACGAAGTAGCCCGGGTTGGGCGAGCCGATCATGTCGAAGTTCAGGTACGCGTCGATCTTCCCGCGGTCGTCCGCGGACAGCTCGTCCACGTAGTGCCGGGAGCCGACCATGCCGTACTCCTCGGCGCCCCACCAGGCGAACCGCAGGTGCTTGGCGGGTTCGAGGTGCGCGCGGGAGACGGCGAGCGCGACCTCCAGGATGCCCGCGGCGGCGGAGCCGTTGTCGTTGATGCCGGGGCCCTCGGTGACCGAGTCGAGGTGGGCGCCGGTCATCACGGTCCGGTCCGCGCCGCCGCCGGGCCAGTCGGCGATGAGGTTCCGGCCCGTCCTGCCGTTACGGGTGAACTCCTGGACGGTCGTGGTGAACCCGGCCGCGTCCAGCTTCTCCTTGATGTAGTCGACGGAGGCCTGGTACCCGGCCGTGCCGTGGGCGCGGTTGCCGCCGTGGGCGTCCGCGACGGCCTGCAGCCGGTCGAGATGGGCCTTGACGGCGGCGACGGGGACGTCGGGGGCGGCGGAGGCGGTGGCCTGTGCTCCGGCGACCGGCCCCAGCAGGGCGGCGGCCAGGGCGGTGCACGCGCCGACGGTCAGGCCGGTGCGGCGTATTCGGGTGGCGGGGGACCGGTGGGGCGTGTGGGGGGTGCGGGCCGTGCGGGGTGCGCGGTTCACGGTGGAGCTCCGATACTGATGTGGGGGGGGGGTGCGCCGTGGGGAGGCGCTGTGGGGGGCGTGAAGCGACTGCGCGCTTGACGTGCGCATGAGGATTACGGGCGATCCGTACCGCGTCAAGAGCGGATACCGGACTCCGGTGTCCGCGGAGCAGACACTTCGGGCGGAAGCGGTGCCGCGGCCGCCCGGCCCCGGAGGGCGGTGCCGCGGCCCAACCGGTGAAGTTCCGCGCCCGCACCGCCGAGTTAACGCCGTCGAAATCGCGCCGAACTAACCTGCGCACACCGGGTGATTGATGAAACGGAGCTGGCGAGTAGTTTGCTCCACCTTTAATTAGTGTGTGATACATCTGCTTTGCGGGTGTATTGACGCCCGTGACCTGGGCTTATGTGCCCAGAGCGGAGACTGTGAGGTGAAGGTATGCAACTGACCCCGCATGAACAGGAACGCCTGATGATTCATGTGGCGGCGGACGTGGCCGAAAAGCGCCGCGCACGCGGGGTACGGCTCAACCACCCGGAGGCCGTCGCGCTGCTGACCTCGCACATCCTCGAAGGGGCCCGGGACGGCCGTACGGTCGCCGAGCTGATGTCGACCGGGCGCAAGGTCCTCACCCGCGACGAGGTCATGGAGGGCGTGCCCGAGATGATCCACGACGTGCAGGTGGAGGCCACCTTCCCGGACGGCACCAAGCTGGTCACCGTCCACGAACCCATCAACTGACCGCGGGAGACCCGACATGATCCCCGGCCAGATCCTGCACGCCGACGAACCGGTCCGCCTGAACCCCGGGCTCCCCGTCACCCGCCTGACCGTCCTGAACGTCGCCGACCGCCCCGTCCAGGTCGGCTCCCACTACCACTTCGCCGAGGCCAACCCCGGCCTCGACTTCGACCGTGCGGCCGCGCACGGCAAGCGCCTGAACGTCCCCGCCGGCTCCGCCGTGCGCTTCGAGCCCGGCATCCCCACCGAGGTCGAACTCGTCCCCGTCGCGGGCAAGCGGATCGTCGCGGGCCTGCGCGGCGAGACCGGAGGCTCCCTCGATGGCTGATCTGACCCGCGCCGCCTACAGCGACCTGTACGGCCCGACCGTGGGCGACCGCGTACGGCTGGCCGACACCGACCTCCTCGTCGAGATCACCGAGGACCGGGCGGGCGGCCCGGGGCACGCCGGTGACGAGACGGTCTTCGGCGGCGGCAAGGTGATCCGGGAATCGATGGGCCAGTCCCGGGCGACCCGCGCCGAGGGCGCGCCCGACACCGTCATCACCGGCGCGATCGTCCTGGACCACTGGGGTGTCGTGAAGGCGGACGTCGGCATCCGGGACGGGCGGATCGCCGCGCTCGGCAAGGCCGGCAACCCCGACACCATGGACGGCGTCCACCCCGACCTGGTGATCGGTCCGGAGACCGAGATCATCGCGGGCAACGGCAAGATCCTCACCGCCGGAGCCATCGACACCCATGTGCACTTCATCTGCCCCCAGCAGGTGGACGAGGCGCTGGCCTCCGGCGTGACCACCCTGGTCGGCGGCGGCACGGGCCCGGCCGAGGGCAGCAAGGCCACCACCATCACGCCCGGCGCCTGGCACGTGTCCCGGATGTTCGCCTCGATGGACGGGCTGCCCGTCAACGTGGGCCTGCTGGGCAAGGGCAACACCATGTCCGCCGACTCGATGCGCGACCAGCTGCGCGCGGGCGTCCTCGGCTTCAAGATCCACGAGGACTGGGGCGCCACCCCCGCCGTGCTGGACGCCTGTCTGCGCGTCTGCGAGGAGAGCGGCGCGCAGCTGGCCATCCATACGGACACGCTGAACGAGGCGGGCTTCCTCCAGGACACGCTGGCCGCCATCGCGGGCCGCGGCATCCACGCGTACCACGTCGAGGGCGCCGGCGGCGGCCACGCACCCGACATGATCGCCATGGTCTCCGAGCCGAACGTGCTGCCCGCCTCCACCAACCCGACCCGCCCGCACACCGTCAACACCGTCGAGGAACACCTCGACATGCTGATGGTCTGCCACCACCTCAACCCCGCCGTGCCGGAGGACCTCGCCTTCGCCGAGTCCCGCATCCGGCCCTCCACCATCGCGGCCGAGGACATCCTGCACGACCTCGGCGCCATCTCGATCATGTCGTCCGACGCGCAGGCCATGGGGCGCATCGGCGAGGTCGTGCTGCGTACGTGGCAGACCGCGCACGTGATGAAGAAGCGGCGCGGCGCGCTGCCCGGCGACCTGCTCGCGGACAACGTCCGAGCCCGCCGCTACGTCGCCAAATACACCATCAACCCCGCCATCGCACAGGGCATCGACCACGAGGTCGGCTCGGTGGAGGACGGCAAGCTGGCCGACCTGGTCCTGTGGGACCCGGCGTTCTTCGGCGTCAAGCCGCAGCTCGTCATCAAGGGCGGGCAGATCGCGTACGCGCAGATGGGCGACGCCAACGCCTCCATCCCCACGCCGCAGCCGGTGCTGCCCCGCCCGATGTTCGGCGCCATCGGGCAGGCGCCCGGCGGCAACTCGGTCAACTTCGTCTCCGAGCAGGCCGTCGCGGACGGGCTGCCGGAACGCCTCGGACTGGCCAAGGACTTCCGGTCCATCCGCAGCACCCGCGGCGTGACCAAGGCGGACATGCGCAACAACGACGCGCTGCCGCGGGTCCACGTAGATCCGGACACCTTCACGGTGACCATCGACGGCGATGTGGTCGAGCCCGCCCCGGCCGCCGAACTGCCCATGGCCCAGCGCTACTTCCTCTTCTGAACGGCCCGGACATGTACGAGAGGCCGAAGAAGGAGGTGCGGCGATGAGCCGGGCGGCACTGCTCGTCCTGGCGGACGGCCGGTTCCCGGCGGGCGGGCACGCCCACTCCGGTGGCGCCGAGGCGGCCGTGAAGGCGGGGCGCATCCGGGACGCGGCGGGTCTGGAGGAGTTCTGCCGGGGGCGGCTGCACACCGCGGGCCTGGTCGCGGCCGCCCTGGCCGCGGCCGCGGCGGCCGGGTGCGACCCGCTGGCGCTGGACGAGGCCGCCGACGCCCGTACGCCGGTGCCCGCGCTGCGGCTCACGGCGCGCCGGCTCGGACGGCAGATGATGCGCGCGGCCCGCGCCACCTGGCCCTCGGCCGAGCTGGACGCGCTGGCGGCGGCCCGGCCGCGCGGCGCCCACCAGCCCGTCGTGCTGGGCCTGGCGGCCAGGTCGGCGGGGCTTGCGCCGCTGGACGCCGCCCACGCCGCCGCGTACGAGAACATCAGCGGCCCGGCCACCGCCGCCGTACGCCTGCTCAGCCTGGACCCGTTCGACGCGACCGCCGTGCTGGCCCGCTTGGCCGCGCCCCTCGACCAGGTCGCCGAGCAGGCCGTGGAAGCGGCGCGGCGCGTCCCGCTGGAGGGGACCGGCGCGCTGCCCGCGGCGTCCGCGCCGCTGCTGGACATCACCGCCGAGCAGCACGCGGCCTGGCCGGTACGGCTGTTCGCGTCGTGAGCACCGGCCCCCGCCCCGCCTTACGGTCCCCGCCCGGCCGCCCGGCGCGCCCGCCACCCGCGCCCCGCATTCCGTACGGCCCCGCCTCCCCCCCCGCCCCCGACACGATCACGGAGCAGTCATGCATCTCGATCACGACCTCGACGAACGCTTCCCCCACCGGCACACCTACAGCGCCGCCGACCCGAAGCGCGCCGACGGCACCCGGCGGGCGCTGCGCATCGGGCTGGGCGGGCCGGTCGGTACCGGCAAGACCGCCACCGTCGCCGCCCTGTGCCGCGCGCTGCGCGACGAACTGTCCCTGGCCGTCGTGACCAACGACATCTACACCCGTGAGGACGCCGAGTTCCTGCTGCGCGAGGCGGTGCTGCCGCCCGAGCGCATCTCGGCCGTGGAGACCGGGGCCTGCCCGCACACCGCCATCCGTGACGACATCTCCGCCAACCTCGAAGCCGTGGAGGACCTGGAGGACGCGGTCGGCCCGCTCGATCTGATCCTGGTGGAGTCCGGCGGCGACAACCTCACCGCGACCTTCTCCAAGGGCCTGGTCGACGCCCAGATCTTCGTCATCGACGTGGCGGGCGGCGACGACATCCCGCGCAAGGGCGGCCCGGGAGTGACCACCGCCGACCTCCTCGTGATCAACAAGACCGACCTCGCCCCGTACGTCGGCGTCGACCTGGAGGGCATGGCCCGCGACGCCAAGGCGCAGCGCGGCGACCTGCCCGTCGTCTTCACCTCCCTCAAGGCCGAGAACGGCGTACGGCCGGTCTCGGAGTGGGTGCGCGAGCGCCTCGCCGACTGGACCGCGGGCCCCGCATGACCCTCGCGCCCCCCGAACGGGTCCGGCCCCCGTCCCCCGAACCGCTGCCGGCGCCCGGTGGCGGCCCGGTGCCGCACGGCCTGCGCGCCACGGCCCGTATCACCGCGCGGGCCGGCGCGGACGGGGTCACCGGCCTGCCCGTCCTGGACGGCGAGGGCCCGATCGCGCTGCGCCGCGTCCGCTCGTACGGCACGCAGGCCAGGGTGTGCGTCGTCGGCGCCATGAGCGCGCCGCTCGGCGGGGACCGGCTGCGCGTCGAGGTGACCGCCGAGGACGGCGCCGACCTGTGCGTCACGGCGGCCGCGGCCACCGTCGCGCTGCCGGGGCGGGTCCCCGGGCACGCCACGTACGACGTGGAGCTGACCGTGGGCGAGGGCGCCCGGCTGGCATGGCTGCCCGAACCGCTGATCTCCGCCGAGGGCAGCGACCTGCGGATGACGACGACCGTCCACCTCGCGGCCACCGCGCGCCTGGTGCTGCGCGAGGAACAGGTGCTGGGGCGCAGCGGCGAGCGGACCGGACGGCTGCGCAGCCGTCTCACGGTCCACCACGCCGGGCGCACGCTGCTCGACCAGGAGACGGCGTACGGCCCGGGCGCCCCGGGCTGGGACACCGGCGCGGTGCTCGGCGGTCACCGCGCTGTCGGCCAACTGCTCTTTGCAGGGCCGGAGTTGGAGGCGGAACCCGCCCGCGTCCGGGTGCTGGGTTCGGCGCCGGACGAGGGGCAGGGCGTGCGGACGCCGCTCGCCGGGCCCGCCACGCTGACGACCGCCGTCGCCCCGGACGCGCTGCGGGTGCGGCGCCTCCTGGAGGCGGGTGCCGTCGCGGAGTGAGGGCCGGTCAGCCGCCGGCCGCCTCCTGGGCCGGGCGGGCCCGGTCCACGATCCCCTCGACGATGCGCAGCAGCCGCTCCCCGGCCTGGTCGATGCTGCCGTTCTGCGTGCTGACCTGCGCGCCTTCGAGTACGAAAGTGATCTCGGCCGCGGTCTGCTCGGGGTCGGGCAGGCCCGCCGCGGCGCACATGCCGACCAGTCTGCGGGTCTGGCGGGCCTTGTGCTCCTCGATGACCTGCCGCGCGGGATGGGAGCGGTCGGGCAGTTCGGCGAGGGAGTTGATGAACGGGCAGCCCCGGTAGGAGAGCTCCGGCAGCCCCTCGGCGATGAAGCGGGCCAGAGCGAGGATCTGCTCCCGGGGCCGGCCGGGGTGGGCGGCCTCGGCCCGGTCGAAGGCCGCCTGGTAGTCGGCGGCGACGATCCGCAGCCACTCCGCGACCAGCGCGTCCTTGGTGTCGAAGTGCCGGTAGATCGCCATTTTGGTGGTCCCGGCCCGCTCGGCGATCGCCTGGACGCCCACCCGCAGGATGCCCTCGCTCTGGAAGAGCTCTTCCGCCGCGTCGAGGATGCGCTCGCGCGGCGGCAGTTTCGCCACTCTGCTCGGCCTTCTGGCGGTCGATGTCATGACTGCTGCTCCGTGACGTCCGGTCCGGTCCGATGCGCTCCGCAGGAGGACCGCTCGTTCGCTGTTACGGTACCAGTCCGTCCCATGCGATACCGATCGGTATCGTGAGGGACTCATCGGTATCGTTTTCTTTCCCGCTGGGAGTGACAGTGAAAGTTGCCGAGTACGTGAGCTTCGACGCGGTCGGGCTGGCGGAGCTGGTGGCCGGGGGCGAGGTGACCCCCGCCGAAGTGGAAGCTGCCGCACGCGAGGCCGCACGGGCGGTCGGCCCGCGGATCAACGCCGTCGTGGAGACCTGGCCGGCCGACGACCGGCCCGCCCCCGGCAGCGCCCCGCTGGCCGGGGTGCCCTTCCTGATCAAGGACATCGGGGTCACCATGGCCGGGCGGCGCACGGAGCTGGGCAGCCGCCTCGCGGAAGGCAACGTCGCCCGCGCCGACTCCGCCCTGATGCGGCGCTTCCGGCGCGCCGGTCTGGTGACGTTCGGGCGGACCGCGACACCGGAGATGGCCTACAGCAACACGACGGAACCGGTGCTGTACGGAGCGACCCGCAACCCGTGGGACCCGGGGCGGAGCGCGGGCGGATCGAGCGGGGGCGCGGGCGCCGCGGTCGCCGCCGGAGTGGTCCCGCTCGCCCACGCCACCGACGCCGCCGGATCGATCCGCATACCCGCCGCATGCAACGGCCTCTTCGGGCTGAAGCCCTCCCGCGGGCGGATCTCCATGGGGCCCGACTTCGACGAGGTCTTCAACGGCCTCGCCGTACAGGGCGGCGTCAGCCGCTCCGTACGCGACAGTGCGGTGCTGCTCGACCAGATACGCGGCCCGGAACCGGGCGACCCGTACTCCGCCCCGGAGCCGTCCCGGCCGTATGCGGAGGAAGTCACCCGGCACCCCGGCGTCCTGCGGATCGGTGTCCTCCCCCAGGCATGGGGCGGACACCGCACCACCACGCCGGTGGCCGGCGCGCTCTCCCGCACCGTGCGGCTGCTGGAATCCCTCGGCCACCGAGTGGAAGAGGCCGAGGCCGGTCTCGGCGTCGACTGGGAGGAGTTCCTCTTGGCCAGTGCCCGCCAGTGGACGGCGAACCTCGCGGCCTCCATCGACGAACTGGCCGCCGCCTTCGGCCGGCCCATCGACTCCTCGACCCTCGAACCGCCCATCCTCGCCGGCTACCACTACGGGCAGCAGGTCACGGGCGCGCAGTTCGTCGGTGCCCTCGCGGTCCGCAACCGGGTCGCCCGCAGCCTGGCACGCACCTTCGACACCTACGACGTGCTGCTCACCCCGACCCTCCCGGACCTCCCCGTGCCCCTGGGCACCCACGCCGAAGGCGCCGAGGCACTGGACGGTCCGGGCTGGCTCCGCCGCCTCTTCGACATCTCGCCGTTCACCGCGGCGTTCAACGTGGCGGGCACGCCCGCCATGTCCGTGCCGCTGACGGCCGACGCCGGGACGGGGCTCCCGGTGGGTATGCAGTTCGCCGCCGGTTACGGCCTCGAAGGCCGCCTCTTCCGCCTCGCCGGTCAACTCGAACAGGCGAGCCCGTGGTCGGGCCGGACGCCCGGGGTGTGGGCGGGGGATCACTCGGGCCACTGAGTCCCTCGGGGCCGCGTCCCCGAACGCGACGCGGCGCCGCTCCTGGGGGAAAGAGCGGCGCCGCGTACTGGAAGACGGCAATCGGACGGAATCGGTGCCGTCGAATGGCGGGTGATTTCCGGAAAGCCGGAAGCCCGTCAGTGCTTCAGCATCGCGGCCAGGACCGACCTCCAGTCCTCGCCCGGACGCTCCGCCAGTTCTTCGGCGAGCGCGGCGGCGGGGCGATAGCGGCGGCGGTGGTGCAGAAGGAAGTCCGGTCCCGAGGAGGGGTGCAGATCGTCCGCAGGGCCCGCGTGCTTGGCGTGGATCTCGCTGGAGCTGCCGAGCAGACCGATCAGCTCGGTGGCGAAGTCCCGCCAGTCGACATGGCCGCCGACCGTGTTCACGACGCCGCCGGACGGCCGTTCCACGCAGCTGACCAGCGCGCGGGCCAGCGCGGCACCGTGCACCCAGGGCGCGCCGTACCAGCCGCGGTCCCGCGCGGGCAGCTCGATCGGCTCGCCGCCGCGCGCCGCCTGGAAGAACTGCCCGGTCGCGCCCCAGCGCAGCTGATCGCGCAGGCGGGCGTGCGGCCCCCACACGATCGGCACCCGCGCGACGGTGGCCCCGCCCCGCCCGCCGCTCCCGGCGGCCTCCAGCAGCATGCGCTCGCAGTCGA
Source organism: Streptomyces albofaciens JCM 4342 (assembly GCF_008634025.1). Taxonomy (NCBI): domain Bacteria; kingdom Bacillati; phylum Actinomycetota; class Actinomycetes; order Kitasatosporales; family Streptomycetaceae; genus Streptomyces; species Streptomyces albofaciens. The sequence goes on from NZ_PDCM01000001.1 coordinate 4,070,306, forward strand.
GCTTGGCCCGCCCGTACGCGGTGAACGGGCCCGCCGGCGGGGTCTCCTCGGTCACGTCGGTGACCGGCGGCTGTCCGTACGCGTCCACGCTGCTGACGAAGACGAAGGCGCCCCGCCGCCAGCCGTCCAGCACCGCCCGCATCGCCGCGAGGTCCACCTCGGGAGAGGTGAAGGTGCAGGCGGCGTGGATCACCGCGTCCGCGCCGGCCGCTGCCGCCCGCAGGCTGTCGGGGTCGCCCAGGTCGCCTTCGGCCACCTCGACGCCGTCCGCCGCCAGCAGGTGCGCCGACTCGGGCCGCGCCAGGGCCCGTACGGGAATGCCGCGCGCCGCCAGCTCCCGCAGCACGAAGGAACCCACGCCGCCGGTGGCGCCGGTGACCAGGACCGTTCCGGTGCGGGCCGCAGCGGTCCGGGGGACGGCGGGTGCCGGAACCGCCGGCCGGGCCCCGGTACGGACGGCGGCGATCGCCCGCGCGCGCTCCCGGTCCCGCGCGTCCAGCAGGGCGGCGATCGCCCGCGGGCTGCGGTGCTCCATCACGTCGAGGCCGGTCAGCGGCAGGCCCAGCCGTTCCCGCAGCCGGTCGGCCAGCTGCACCGCCAGCAGGGAATGCCCGCCGAGCAGGAAGAAGTCCGCGTCCGGAGCGGGCCGTCGGCCCAGCAGCCCGGCGAATGCCTCCAGCACGGCCTGCTCGCGAGCCCCGCCGGCGTCCGCGGGTGCGGCCGCCGGTGCGCCCGGCAGCCGGCCGTGGTCCACCGCGCCGTCAGCCGTACGCGGCACCGCGTCCAGAACCGTCACCGCGGCCGGGACCAGCTCCGGCGCCAGCCGCGAACGCAACGCGGCCCGCAGACCCATCGGTTCGAGGGTGCCCACGCCGCTCGGCACCACGTACGCGAGCGGCCGCCCACCCCCGACCTCCAGCAGGACGGCCTCCGCCACCTCCGGACGCTCCTTGAGGAACAGCTCGGCCGGGTGGACCGCCGCGGCACCGGTCCCGGGCAGCGGCGGGGCCAGCGGGTGGCCGGGGTCCGCGGCCACCGCCGCCAGCAGGTCCGCGAAGCCGCGCAGCAGCTGCCGGGCCGTCGGCTCGTCGAGCCGCGCCCGGTCGTACTGCACCAGGCAGCGCGGCGGCCCGCCGTCGCCGCGGTCCTCCTCCACATAGAATCCGAGGCCGAACTTGGCCCTCCCCAGATCGACCTCGACCGGTTCGCTCACCAATCCGGGCAGGTCCAGGGTGACGGGTGCCCGCAGCACGTCCGCCGTGACATCCACCAGCGGATGGCCGTCCGCCCCGCGGGCCGCCGCCCCGAGCCGCTCGACGATCAGGTCGAACGGCACGTCACGGTGTTGCTGCGCCTCCAGCAGCGCGTCCCGCACCCGGTCCAGCAGCTCGCCGAAGGCGTCGGCGCCCCGCGCGTCCACCCGCACCGGCAGGGTGTTGACGCACAGGCCGACCAGGTCGCGCACGTCCGCGCGGTCGCGGTGGCTGCCGGCGCACCCGAGCACCAGGTCGGTGGAGCCCGTCGCCGTCAGCACGGTGGCGTACGCGGCGGCCAGGACGACGGTGAACAGGGTGCTCCGGTGCTCCCGGCCCGTCGCCCGCAGCCCTTCGAGGACGGCGGGCGGCAGCGGCTCGGCGAGCAGCGCCGCCTCCCCGCGCCGGGCCGCGGCCCCCGAGCCGGCCGCCGGGGCGGGCAGCGGCACCGGCCGGGCGCCCGCGAGGCGCCTCAGCCAGTACTCCAGCCCGCTTTCCAGCACATCCGTGGCGGCGTGCTCGCGGCGGGCGTAGTCCGCGTACTGGGGCGCCGGGCCGGGCAGCGTGCGGGACAGCGTCTCGTCGCCGTCGACGGCCGCCCCGTACAGCGCGCTCAGCTCGCGCGCCACGACCGCCAGCGACCCGCCGTCGATCGCGATGTGATGCAGCGTCAGCATTACGGTGTGGTCCTCGGCGGCATGCCGTACGGCGAGGGCGCGCAGCACCGGGCCGCCCGCCAGGTCGAAGGGGCGCGCCGCGGCCTCCCGCAGCAGCCCCGCCACGTCACCGTCCGCCGCGACCACCTCGACCGGCACCGGCGCCGCGTCCGTCACCTCCTGGTACGGCTCGCCGTCGCGCTGCCCGTACCGGGTGCGCAGCACCTCGTGCCGCCGGACCAGAGCGGTCAGCGCCCGGCCCAGGGCCCGCGGGTCGAACGGCCCGCGCACCCGGGTGGCGAACGGCACGTGGTACGCGGCGCCGCTGCCGCCGAGCCGGTCCAGCAGCCACATCCGGCGCTGCGCGGCGGACAGCGGCGCGGGTCCTGCCGGACCGGCGGCGGCCTCGCGCGCCGCGCCGTCGCGCTTCGCGGCCTGCCGCTGCCGGGCGATCCGCAGCAGCGCCGCCTCGCGGGCGGTGTCCGAAGCGGTGGTCATCGGGGGTCCTCCAGAGCGGACGGGGCCGGTTCGGGCGGGGCCGTTGCGGACGGGGCGTCGTCGGGTGTGCCGGGGTCCTCGTGCAGGCGCAGCAGGGCCTGCTCGACGTGGGCCGCCTGCGCGGCGACCGTGGGCGCGGCGAAGAAGTCGGCGAGCGACATCTCCACCCCCAGGTCCTCGCGCAGGTCTTCCACGACACACAGCGCCAGCAGCGAGTGCCCGCCGAGCGCGATGAAGTCGGCGGCGGGATCGTCGACGGGGAGGCCGAGGGCCTGGCTCCACAGGTCGGCGACGACCTGCTGGAGCGGGGAGAGCGGGCCGGAAGGGGCGGGGGAGCCGCCGGCCTCGGGGCCGTCGGGAGCGGCCCCGTCCACCGGCCGCTCGGCCAGCGCCCGCCGGTCCACCTTCCCGACCCCCGTCATCGGCAGCGCGTCCACGAACGCCCACGCGTTGGGTATCAGGTGGGCGGGCAGCCGCTCCTCCAGGTGCGCGCGGAGCGCGGCGGCACCGGGCGCCGCGCCGTCCTCCGGCGCGACGAAGGCCACCAGCCGCGCGTCGTCCGGCGCCGGCCGCTGCACGACCACGGCCGCGTCGGCGACCCCGGCGTGCTCGCGCAGCGCGTGCTCGATCTCACCCGGCTCGATCCGGAAGCCGCGGACCTTGATCTGGTCGTCGGTCCGGCCGTGGAAGTCCAGCGTGCCGTCGGGGCGCGCCGAGACCACGTCGCCGGTGCGGTAGAGCCGCCCGGCCGTCGGGTGGTCGACGAAGCGTTCCGCCGTACGGTCCGGCTGCCCGACGTAACCGAGCGCCAGCCGCGGCCCGCCGATCCACAACTCGCCGCGGACCCCCGGCGCCACCGGCTCCCCGGCCTCGTCCAGCACGTACGCGGTGGCCCCGGCGACCGGCCGTCCGATGGGCGGCGGGGCGTCGCAGTCGGCGTCCGCGACGCGGTGCGCGGTGGCGAAGGTGGTCGCCTCGGTGGGCCCGTAGCCGTTGACCAGCTCCAGCCACGGGTGCGCCCGCAGCACGGAGCGCGCGTGCTGCGCGGACAGCGCCTCGCCGCCCACCAGTACACCGCGCAGCACCCCGAAGAGCGGCGAGCGCCGGGCCGCCAGGTGGTGGAAGAGCGCGGTGGTCAGCACGGTCACGGTCGCGCCCAGGCGCTCCGCGTCCCGGGCCAGGCCGGCCGGCGAGAGCCGGTCGGCGGTGGAGACCGCCACCGCCGCGCCGTTCGCCAGCGCGCCCCACACCTCGAAGGCCGAGGCGTCGAAGGTGACGGGGGAGTGGAACAGCACCCGGTCGCGCGGCGTGATCATCACGTACTCGGGCCGGTGGGCCAGGCGCGCGATGCCCCGGTGGGTGACGGCCACGCCCTTGGGCTGTCCGGTCGAGCCGGAGGTGAACATGACGTACGCGACGGCGTCCGGGTCGTACGCCCCGAACGGCGCGGCGTCCCCGGCCTGCCCCGGCCCGGCGGGCGGCGGCAGCGCCCGGTCCCCGGGGATGCCCGCCGCCTCCGTCAGGTCCTTGTTCCCGACGGTCAGGACCGCACCGGCCGTTTCCAGCATGGTCGCGATGCGCGGCGCGGGATGGTCGGGATCGAGCGGTACGTAGTGCCCGCCCGCCCACCAGACGGCGAGCTGGGTGACCACGGTGGGCACCGAGTGCGGCAGCAGGACGCCGACGGCGTCGCCGGGGCGCACGCCCCGCTCGCGCAGCACCCGCGCGAAGCCGTGGGCCGCCGCCGCGAGCCCGGCGTAGGTCAGCGCGGTCCCGCCGTCGGTCACGGCGAGGGCGTCGGGGGTGGTGCGGGCGTAGTGGGAGACGAGGCCGGGCAGACCGGCGTCGGTGGTCGGACCGGTCATCTCACACCCCCGCCAGGTCGGCGGCGCCACGCCGGGTGTCCACCAGGGCCGCCAGCGCCCGCAGGTCGGGCTGCCGCAGCACCTCGGGGGCCCGCAGGCGTACGCCGCAGTGCTTCTCGATGGCGGTGAGCAGCCGGGCGGTGGACAGCGAATTGCCGCCCGCCGCCGCGAAGTTGTCGTCCGCGCCGAGCGCCGGAGCGCCGAGCAGGTCACGGCACAGGCGCAGCACCAGTTCCTCCGTGGGTGTCCGCGGCGCGGCACCCTCCGGGGCCGCGGTCTCGACGGTCTCCGCAGCTTCGGCGGCCAGGAGGGCGGCCCGGTCGACCTTCCCGTTGGCGTCCAGCGGGAAGCTGTCGAGGAACCGTACGACGGCCGGGACCGCCTGCTCGGGCAGCCAGCCGCGCGCCTCGCGTATCAGCGCGTCCGCGGTCGGCACCGGCGCACCGGGCACGGGCAGGACGAAGGCGACGAGCTGGTTGGCGCCGCCCGCGGCGGACCGGACCGCGACCGCGGCGCGCCGTACGCCCGGGTGGTGCTCGAACGCGGCCTCCACCTCGGCGGGTTCGATCCGGACGCCGCTCACCTTGACCTGGTCGTCCAGCCGCCCGAGGAAGTCCAGCACCCCGTCGGGGCGCATCCGTACCCGGTCGCCGGTGCGGTAGACGCGCCCGGTCCCGTCCACGCCGTCCGGCGCGGGCACGAAGCGGGCCGCCGTCAGCTCGGCGTCCAGATAGCCCAGCGACAGCACGCTGCCGCCGATGCGCAGCTCACCGGTCTCACCGCGCGGGACCACGCGGCCCGCTTCGTCGGTGACACAGACCACGGCGCCGTCGACGGGCGTGCCGATCGGCGGGGGAGCGGTGTCGGAGCCGTCCGCCTCGACGTGGTGCACGGTGGTGACGACGGTGGCCTCGGCGGGGCCGTACGCGTTGTGCACCCGGGCCGTGACCTGCGGCGCGGGCCTGCGGCGCAGCCGGTCGCCGCCCACCACCAAGTGGCGCAGGTCGGGGAGTTCGGGCCAGGGGCGTTCGAGGACGGTCTCGGCCAGCGGCGTGGGCAGCACGGCGACGGTCACCTTCGCGCGCCGCCACCAGCCGGTGAGCGCGTCCGGGTCCCAGCGCACCTCCTCGGGCGGCACGCTCAGCGTGCCGCCGGAGGTGAGCGCTCCCCACAGCTCCTTGAGGTGCGGGTCGAAGGAGACGCCGATCAGCAGGCTGTGCCGGTCCCCGGGCACGGCGCCGGTGTACGCGTGGTACCAGTCGAGCAGCGCGCCGAGCGACGCGCCGCCCACCGCGACGGCCTTGGGGGTGCCGGTCGAACCCGAGGTCAGCACGGTGTAGAAGGTGCCGGGCGGCGCGGCCTGCCCGGCACCGTCGGCGGGCGCGGCGCGGAACGCCGCCACCACGCTGCCGGCCGCGTTGGCGCCCTCGGCGGGCAGCGGCAGGGCGAGCGTGTCACCCGTGCGGTACGCCGCGGGCAGCAGCGTCGGGTCGCCGACCAGGCAGGGCACGCCCAGCCGTTCGGTCACCGCGGCCAGCCTGCGCTCGCCGGGGCGCGGCCCCAGCGGCAGGTAGACGGCGCCCAGCCGGGCCAGCCCGACCGCCACCGCGACCAGCGCGGCGGACCGGTCCAGGCACACGCCGACCAGGTCACCGGGGGAGACCCGGCCGCGCAGCGAGTCGGCCACGACGCTCGCCAGCGCGTCGATCTCGGCATAGCTCCACGACAGTTCGCCGTCCTCGACGGCGGGCGCCTCGGGGGTGCGGCGCACCCAGTGTTCGTACCGGGCCAGGATGTCCGAGCGGTCCGGCCCCTGCGCGGCGGTGCCCGGCGCCGTGCCGTAGGCGATGCTGGGCCGCGCGTCCTGCGGGCTGCTGCCGGGACGCTCGTGCGCTGAAGTACTCATGATTCCTCTGCGGTTCGCAAGTTCACGCATTCGTATGGGGCGGGGCCGGGGCGGCGGTGTGCCCCCGGGCCCCGGAGGGCGGCCGGCTCAGCCGAGGCCCATGGACCGGGCGACGATCACCTTCTGGATCTCCGAGGTGCCCTCGATGATCGTCATCGACCGGACGTAGCGGTACAGGAACTCCAGCGGATGCCCCCGCACCCACCCCGTGGCGCCGTGCACCTGAAGCGCCCGGTCCACCACCCGCACCGCCGTCTCCGACGAGGTCAGCTTGGCCAGCGCGGCGTTCTCCGGCGCCTCCGTGCCGCCGTCCACCAGCCGCGCGCAGGCCAGCGTCAGCAGCTTGGCCGCCTCGATCTCCGCGCGGCTGGTCACCAGGTGCTCCTGCACGTGCTGGTACGCGCCGATGCGCTCGCCGAAGGCGCGCCGCTCACGGGCGTACGCGATGCCCTGCTCCAGCGCGTACTCGGCGATGCCGTCGCACATCGCGGCCACCACCAGCCGTCCCCGGGACAGGCTGTCCATGCCGTTGCCGAGCGCCGAACCGACACCGTCCGCACCGCCGATCACCGCGTCGCCCGGCACCCGCGCGTCGTCCAGCAGGAGTTCGTACAGCGGCTCGCCCGACATGCCCTCGTAGCGCTGCCCGATCCGCAGCCCCGGGTTGCCCGCCTCCACCACGAAGGCGGTCGGCTCGCCCCCGGCCGACGCGACGACCAGGGTGAAGTCCGCCCGGTCGGCGTTGCTCACAAAGGTCTTGCGGCCCTTGAGGACCCACTCACCGGTCGCCGCGTCCCGCACGGCGGTGGTGGTCAGCTGGAACGCGTCCGATCCGGCGTGCGGCTCGGTCAGCGCCAGACAGCGCACCGCCTCACCGCGCACCAGCGGCTTCAGATAGCGCTCGATCTGCTCCTCGGTACCGTGCCGCAGCAGCGGGCTCGGGCCGTCCGAACCGGCGAGGGCGTACGGCGCGAGGGGGCAGCCGCTGCGGCCGGCCGCGTGGTGCAGCAGCACCACGGCCGTGAACGGCATGCCGGAGCCGCCCAGCTCCTCGGGATAGTCGCCCGCGTAGAAGCCGAGGGCCGCGGAGCGACGGCGTACGTAGTCGCGCAGCTCGGCCGGGGGCAGGTCGGCGTCCTCCGGCAGGTCCGCCGCCAGCGGCACCAGCTCCTTGCGGATGAACGACTCGAAGGAGACGACCAGTTCGCGGTGGTCGGCCTCCAGGACCGACGAAGGGCGGGTGCTCACGCCGCGACCTCCGCCACTGCACGGGCCTGGTCGGCCAGCACCGGGTTCTGGAAGAACAGCCGCAGCGGCGGCCGGCCGCCGAGCCGGGGCTCCAGCCAGGCGGCGAGCTGCGCGGCCAGCAGCGAGTGCCCGCCGATCTGGAAGAAGTGCGACGCGGGGGTGAAGTCGTCGTGGCCCAGCACCTCGCGCCAGCCCTCGGCGAGCAGCGCCACCCGCGGGTCCGCCGGCTCGGCCGCCCCTTCGGACGCGCCGTCTCCGGCCGTCTCCTCGGGCGGCAGCTCGGCCACCCGGCGGGCCAGGGCGCCGCGGTCGGGCTTGCCGCCCGGCAGCGTCGGCATGGCGTCCAGCCGTATCCAGCGGGCCGGTACGAGTGCGGTGGGCAGCCGCCGGGACAGCGCCTGGTGCAGCGCCTGTTCGTCGGGGCCCGCGTCGTCGCGGTTCTCCAGGAAGCCCAGCAGGCGCGGGCCGGCCGGACCGTCCGCGTCGAGCACCACGGCACAGGACCGCCCGCCCAGCTCGGCCGAGGCCGCGGCCTCCACCTCCTCCAGCTCGATGCGGTAGCCGCGCAGCTTGACCTGGTTGTCGCGGCGGCCCAGGAAGCACAGCCGCCCGGCCCGGTCGCGGTAGCCGAGGTCACCCGTGCGGTACACCCGCTCGCCGCCCAGCGCCTCCGGCGTCACGAAGCGCTCGGCGGTGATCTGCGGGTTGCCGGGATAGCCGTCGGCCAGGCCCGCGCCCGCCACGGCCAGTTCACCGACCGCGCCCGCGGGCAGCGGCCGCAGCCCGGCGTCGAGCACATGCATCCGGGTGCCCGGCAGCTCCGTGCCCAGCGGCACCTCGGCGCCGTCCAGCAGGTCGGCGCGGGTCACCTCGTGGACGGTGCTGGTGATCGCCGCCTCGGTCACGCCGTACGCGTTGAGCACCGTCACCGACGGGGAGCCGGGGGCCGCGTCCACCGCGTCGAACAGCTCACGCAGCGCGCCGGCCGGCAGCCGCTCGCCGCCCAGTACCAGCAGCCGCGGTGCCCAGCGGCCGTCCCGCAGCGCCTCGCCCAACTCCGTGCGTACGGCCAGGAAGTAGCTGGTCGGCAGGTTGGCGACGGTGACGCGGCGGGCCGCGAGGACCGCGGTCAGCTCGTCCGGGGTGGGCACCTCGCGCTGCGGCAGCACCAGGCAGGCACCGGCCAGCAGCGACGGCAGCACCTCCTCCAGCGCCACGTCGAAGGACGGCTGGGCGAAGAGCAGCACCCGGTCCGCCTCGGTCAGGCCGTACCGCTCCGCCGTCGCGCGGGCGTGCTGCGCCAGTGCCGCGCGGCCGACCGCGACCGGCTTGGGCAGCCCGGTGGAGCCGGAGGTGTGGATCACATACGCGGCGTCCTCGAAGGCCTCCGGGCCGGTCCCCCGCCCGGCGGGGACCGCCTCGGGGAACGCGGGTCCGTCCAGCAGCCCCACCGGCAGGCCCTCGGCCGGGAGGGACAGCGCGCTCTCGCGGGTGGCCAGCACCAGCGCCGGGTCCAGCCGCTCCAGCAGCGTCTTGAGGCGCGCGGCCGGGTCGTTGGGGGAGAGCGGGCAGTAGACGGCACCGGTGCGCAGGCAGGCGAGCAGCGCGACCAGGGAGTCGGTGCCGCGCGGGAGCACGGCGGCGACGGGGCGGCCCCGCGTCACCCCGGCAGCGCGCAGACGGCGCGCCAGGTCGTCCACGAGGGTGTCGAGCTGACCGTAGGAGAGACTCTTCGTGCCGCCCACGAGGACCGGGCGCGCGGGGTCCTGACGTGCCGTCGGATCGAGCACCTCGTCGGTGGGCCGGGACGCGCCGGCTTCCGCGGCACCGGTCTCCGGCCGGGCGGCGCCCAGCGAGGCGAGCGGCGCGTCCGGCGTCTCCAGGTACGCGCGCAGCACATCGAGGAAACGCTCCGCCAGCAGCCGGACCACGTCCTCGTCGAACAGGTCCCGGTCGTAGTCCCACACCAGCGTCATCCCGGCGGCGCCCTGCCGCGGGCCGACCACGCGCCGGTCGTCCGGCATCAGCACCAGGTCCAGGTCGAAGCGCGTGGTGCCGGTGTTGAACCCCTCGTACAGCGCCACCTCCAGCTCCGGCACCTCGATCTCCGGCAGCGCCGCGTCGTGCGCGCTGAACATCACGCTGAACAGCGGGTTGTCCGCGCCGGTGGTGTGCCGGCCGAGCGCCCGGGTCAGCTCCTGCACCGGCACCTCCTGGTGCGGCAGCGCCCGGATCAGCGTGTCGGTGACCTCGTCCACCGCCTCCACCGCGCCGGCCGCCGGGTTCAGCCGCAGGCGCAGCGGAATGGTGTTGACGAACATGCCCACGGTGCCCTCGAACCCGGCGGGCCGGTTGCCCACCGCGGTGCCGACAACGATGTCGGTACGTCCGCTGTGGCGGCGCAGCAGCTCCGCGAACAGGCTCAGCAGCGTGGAGAACGGCGTGTGCCCCTGCGTACGGCTGCACTCCCGCAGCCGCTCGGCCAGGTCGGCGCCGATGGCCTGCCGGAACTGTCCGCCCGCGTGCCGCCGTTGGGCACCGGGCCGGGCCAGGCCCGGCAGCGGCAGGTCGAAGGTCGCGTCGGCCAGCTCCGCCGTCCAGTGCGCCAGGCTCGCCCGCCGGTCCGCGCCCGCCGCGGCCCGCGCATGCTCCTCGTACGAGCGGGCCGGGGACAGCTCCACCGGCTCGCCGAGCACCTGCGCGCGGTACGCGGAGAACACGTCGCGCAGCAGGATCGCGAACGAGTGCCCGTCGTGGATCAGGTGGTGCTCGACATGCACGACGCGGTGGTGCCCCTCGCCCAGCCGGGCCAGGCACCAGCGCAGCAGCGGTGCCTCGGTGGTGTCGAGCGGGGTCTCGGCCTCGGACCGCAGCAGGTCCTGGAACGCGGCCTCCGGATCGGGCTCCTGCGAGAGGTCCACCGTGCGCATGCGTGGCGCACATCGTTCGCGCACCCGTTGCTTGGGCACTTCGCCCGGCTGTTCGACGAGTTCCAGGCGCAGACCGGCGTGCTGGTCGAGGGCGGCGCCGAGCGCGGAGCGCAGCGCGGCCTCGTCGAGCCGGCCCCAGAGGTCGATCGAGGCCGTGAAGTTGTACGCACGGCTGCCCGGCAGCATCTGCTCGTGCAGCCAGACGACGTCCTGTGACGGTGACAATCCGAACATGGTCCATCCTTCGGGTGGTGGATGCGGGTGAGCTCGGTCCGGTGCCCGCTGTCGGTCGGACGCGGGAACCGGGGGAATCGTGGTAGGGGGCCCGGGGTCGGCCGGGCGGCAGGAGCGGCGGGGTTCAGCCCACGGGCGCGTGACCGGCCGGTTCCCCGGCCAGCTCGGCGGTCAGCCGGGCGAACGCGTCGTGCGCGCGCCCGTCCGGGACGGCGTCGCGGTCCCAGGCCATCCGTACGAGCAGGTCCGTGCCGTACGAGACGGAGACCGCGAACGGCGCCTGGAGCGGCCGCCCGTCGATGTGGACCTCCCGTCCCGCCACGCCGCCCAGCCGCAGCGGTGGCCGACGGTGCAGGTCCTCGAAGGTCAGCAGGCCGTCCAGCCGTCCCGACCAGGGTACGGCGGCCGACCGGGCCGCGCGGACCACCTCGTCGAACGGGGTGTCGGCGTGGTCGAGATCGTCCCACCAGGTGGTGGTCAGGTCGTCCGGGGCGCCGGGGGCGGCCGGGTGGACCACGGTGTTCAGGAAGCAGCCGAGGACATCGGGCGCCGCCGCGGGCCGGCCGCCCCAGGGGTAGCCGAGCAAGGGCGTACGGTCCGGCGCTTCCGTACCCGCCAGAGCCCGCGCGGCGCTGCCGCACGCCCCGAGCAGGACGGGGAAGGCCGTTGCCCGCCCGTCGTCGGCACGGATCGGCAGGCGCGTCCGGAGGGCACCGGTGGGGCGGGGCTGTTGCGTGGTGCTGGTGCTGGTGCTGGTGCTGGTGCTGGTGCTGGTGCTGGTGCCGGTGCCGGTGCCGGGAGCCGACGTGGCGCCCGTCGACGCCGAGGCGGGGGCGATCCGCCGCGCCCAGTACGCGAGCGATTCCGGCCGCGACGCGCGCTTCTCGGCGTCCAGTTGCAGGTGGACGGCCTCGCGATAGCCGGCCGCTTCCTCGGCGGCACGGTGCGGCGGTACGTCACCGGGGCCGAGCCGGCGCTCGTACGCCTCGGCGAGGTCCGCGGAGATCCGGCCGAGCGACTGCTCGTCGCACACGGCGTGGTCCAGGGCGAGGGCGAGGATCTCGACGGCTCCGGCGGCGCTGGGCAGGGGAACGCCGCCGCCCTGCGGGTCGAGTGCGCCGTGCGCGTCGGCCAGGAACAGCCGGAAGGGCGGGCCCTCGGCGCCCCACTCCAGAAGTGTGCGGCGCAGGGCGGCCGTCGCGCTCTCGCCGGGGCGCGGAACGACACGCTCCACCTGGGCCGTGGGGGCGCCGAGCCGCTGTACGGGCGCCCCGCGGAGCACGTCGGGCCGCATACGGAGCGCCGGGTGCACGGCGGCCAGGTGACCGGCGGCGGCGCGCAGCCGCTCCACGTTGACCGTGCCGCGCGGGAACGCGAAGAACAGCGGGACGACGTCGGGCCGTCCGCCGGGCGCCAGTCGGCGGGCGAGCAGGAACCGCCGCTGGGCGCCGGTGACGGGCAGCAGCCCGGCCGGGTCGCCCACGCCGGCGGCGGCCTTCTCGTAACGGGCGAGGTACTGCTCCGTGATGCTGGTGCCGGTACCGATGCCGGGTGTCGTGCTGGGGTCCACGTTGACCTCCCTTGCGCCGCCGGGGACGGGGCGTCGCGATGAAGACGTTCGAGCAGTGCTGCGTACGGTGGATCACTTACGGGCGCGCGCTCACGCATCGCGGTCCTGGTGGAGCGTGCGCGCGCCACGGACCGCGATCACGGGCGCTACCGGTGATCGGAGATTTTCCGGAGGGGCGGGGTGGGCCGGACCGAGCGGAAGCTCAGCTTCCCGGCCCCTGAACCGGGATCAGACGGCGGCTCCGGGCGCATCAGCTGCCTCGGGAGCCGGCCCGGAGGCCGCTTCGTCCGCCGCCGCGGGCACCGCCTCGGGAAGATCCCGCAGTTTCCGTAGCGGAGACAGCAGCAGCGGCAGGGGCACGAGCAGGAACCCGGCCGCGCACACCCACACGGCGGCCCGCGAACCGGCCGCTTCCGCGACGGCGCCGCCGGCCAGCGCGCCGAGCGGCATGGTCCCCCAGACCATGAACCGCAGGGTGGCGTTCATCCGGCCCAACAGGGCATCGGGGCACAGCAGTTGCCGGAAGCTCACCTGGGCGACGTTGTAGACGACGGCGCCGAAGAACACGGCGCCGGAGCCCAGCGCGAACCATCCGGCGGCCGCGCCGTGGCCGGACAGCGGCCACAGCAGGGCGAACGGCCCGGTGGCCACGGGGGCGAGCCAGATGATGCGGGCCTGCCCCAGCCGCCGCGCGACCGGCCCGGCGCACAGCGCCCCGGCCAGCCCGCCGACGGCCGACGCGGACAGCATCAGGCCGAGCACGCCGGGCGGCAGCCCCAGCTCCCGCGTCAGGAACACGGTCTGTACCGCGACGAGCATCGCCGAGAAGAAGTTCGCCACTCCGGTCGTCAGCGCGATCATGCGCAGCACGGGGTGCCGCAGCACGAAGGCCAGGCCCTCCTTCACCTGGGCGCCCAGCGACCCGCCCGCGGCCGCCTCCGGCTCCGGTTCCCGGACGCGGATGCCGCGCAGGAACAGGGCGGAGGCGAGATATCCGGCCGCGTTGGCCAGCACGGCGACCGGCGGACCGAGCAGCTGGACGATGCCGCCGCCGAGCCCGGGCCCGGCCACCTGCGCGGCCGAGCGCGCCGTCTCCAGCGCCCCGTTGCCCGCCACCAGCCGCGGGCCGGGCAGCACCCGCGGCAGATAGCTCTGGTGGGCGACGTCGAAGAACACGGTGGCGACGCCGGTGACGAAGGCCACCACGTACAGCTGCGCCATCGTCAGGACCTGGCACAGCGCCGCGAGCGGCACACTGCCCATCGCCACCGCGCGCACCACATCCGTACGGATCAGCAGCGGCAGCCGCCGGACCCGGTCCACCCAGGCGCCCGCCGGCAGGCCGATGAGCAGGAACGCGGCGGTCTCGGCCGCGGTGAGCAGGCCCACTTCGAAGGCTGAGGCGCGCAGTCCGACGACGGCCACCAGGGGCAGGGCCACCAGGGCGACCTGGGTACCTGCCTGGCTGGCCGCGGCCCCGGCGAGCAGCAGCCGGAAGTCGCGATGGCGGAGGAGCCCGTCGCCGGCGCCGCGGCCGGAGGCTCGTGAGGTGGTCACATGGCTGACATTTGGTGATGAAGAGGGGGCGGGTCAAAACGACCGTAGGTTTTCCGGACAGCTTCCTCCGCATTCCGGACGCCGTGAGCAAGTTTTGTCGTAAACCGTCCGTTCTCTCCGGTCCACCCACTCATGAGGTGACCTGCTACGCCCTCACCGAATGTTCACCGCGCGACCATATTTTCGGCCGTCGAGTGAATGTCTGATTAGCGTGGCCGGGTGCGTTCGGGATCCGTAAGGACGGCTGACGTGCGACGCGGAATGTGTTACGGGCCGTGAAGCCGGGGTCGCGCGGAGTTCCGGGGTGCGGGGTCACGGTCCCGGCGGTCCGGCTCCAGGGCACGGGGACCCGCTGCCGTGCCCTGGAGGCCGCGTCCCCGACGGCCCGTACCAGGACGTACCGCCATTCCCCTCCGGCACCGGTCCAGGTAGTCCGTGATCTCCTCGTCGTCCCACCCGCCCGCCTCCCGCAGCCCCGACCGCAAGTGCGCCAGATAGGCGTCGGCCGGCCGGGTGCGCCGGACCTCGTCCACGCGCCACGGTGCGGTGAAGGTGAGCAACGGCAGCCCCTCCAAGGTGCCCGGGTGCACCAGCGTCTCGTAGCGGCCGGGCCCGAGCCGTGCCCGGCCCCGCTCCAGCACCTCGGACAGGTCCAGGTCGCCCGCCGGGGCCCGGTACATCTCCTGTGCCGCGATGTCGGAGAACTGGCCGCGCGTCACCAGATGGGCGCGGGCCCACACCTCGCCGGGCCCGTCCGGGTCGTAGAACGCGATGCCGCCCGACCAGTTCGGCGACTCCAGCGCGAAGTACATGGTGCCCGGCAGCACGACCGGTACGGACCGGGCCGGCGGCCGGGGGTCGCGGCACCCCGGGCAGGCCCGCAGACCGCCCGGCGGACGCCCGCCCGTCAGATAGTGCCGCAGCCGGGCGGCATGCATGTTGGAGCCGTAGGACACGTACCAGACGTGCACCGTCTCCTCCCCTCACCCATGGGCCCGGGACAAGCCGCGCAACCTTCCCGACCCGCATCAACCGACCAAGACGCGTGACCCGGACGATCCGTGCGCCATGCCGCACCTCAGGGCAAAAGCCGAGTCGTACGCCATGGTGCGCCCGCCGCTACCGCAGATCGCCGAACGAATCCTGCGGTTTGGTAAAGAAAAGGCTGTGAGGCCTGTTCAGAGGGGGGTGCGAGCAGACAGGATCCCCGTGCAGCTCTGTGATCACCGCCGCCGTCGCGCGGCGCTTTATGCAGGGGGACCCCCACATGAGAAGAACAGCAGCGCTCGGCGCTGCCGGCACCCTGGTGACCGGCACGCTCATAGCCGGAGCCATCGCCGCCACGCCCGCCAGCGCGGGCCAGCAGCACCACCGCGGGTCGGCCGAGGACCGCGGCGTGCAGATCGCCGCCGACCGCGCGGCCGAGAAGGGCATCGACTGGCAGGCCTGTCCGGCCGACTGGGGCCTGAAGGCTCCCATCCAGTGCGGTTACGTCACCGTCCCGATCGACTACGCCAAGCCCAACGGCCCCACCATCAAGATCGCCGTGGACCGCGTCGGCAACACCGGCAGCAAGAAGGAGCGCCAGGGCTCCCTCCTCTACAACCCCGGTGGCCCCGGCGGTTCGGGCATGAAGTTCCCGACCCGCGTCACCGGCAAGAACCCGCTGTACGCCAAGTTGGCCAAGGCCTACGACTTCGTCGGGTTCGACCCGCGCGGCGTCGGCCACTCCGCCCCGATCTCCTGCGCCGACCCGCAGGAGTTCGCCAAGGCGCCCAAGGCCGACCCGGTGCCGGACAGCGAGGCCGACAAGCGCGCCCAGCGCAAGCTGGCCAAGGAGTACGCGCTCGGCTGCAAGGAGCGCAGCGGCGCCCTCCTGCGCCACATGACGACGCCGAACACCGCCCGCGACCTGGACGTGATCCGCGCCGCCCTGGGCGAGAAGAAGCTCAACTACCTCGGCGTCTCCTACGGCACCTACCTCGGCGCCGTGTACGCGACGCTCTTCCCGGACCACGTCCGCCGGATGCTGGTCGACTCCGTCGTCAACCCCTCGCGGGACAGCATCTGGTACCAGGCCAACCTGGACCAGGACGTCGCCTTCGAGACGCGCTGGGGCGACTGGAAGAAGTGGGTCGCCAAGAACGACGCCGTCTACCACATCGGCAACACCGAGGCCAAGGTCCAGGCGAAGTGGGAGCAGCTGCGCGCCACCGCCAAGAAGAACCCGATCGGTGGTGTGGTCGGCCCGGCCGAGCTGACCAACTTCTTCCAGAAGGCGCCCTACTACGACTCCTCCTGGGCCCCGACCGCCCAGGCGTGGAGCGCGTACCTGTCGGGTGACGAGAAGCCGCTGATCCAGGGCGCCGGCCCGGACATGAGCGACATCGCGGGCAACATCGCCTCCGAGAACAGCAACGCGGTCTACACGGCCGTCGAGTGCAACGACGCCAAGTGGCCCACCAGCTGGCGCAAGTGGGACCGGGACAACACCCGTGTCCACCAGAAGGCCCCGTTCATGACCTGGGCCAACGCCTGGATGAACCTGCCCTGTGCCACCTGGCCGGAGAAGCAGCTGACCCCGGTCGAGGTCAAGACCGGCAAGGGCCTGCCCAGCGTGCTCATCGTGCAGAGCACCCGCGACGCGGCCACCCCGTTCGAGGGCGCCGTCGAGCTGCACAAGCGCCTCAAGGGCTCGCGCCTGATCGTCGAGAAGGACGCCGGTTCGCACGGTGTCACCAGCCTGGTCAACCCCTGCATCAACAACCGGGTCGACACCTACTTCCTGACCGGGAAGACCGACGCCAAGGACGTGACGTGCGCCCCGCACGCCACTCCGCAGCCGAGCAAGGCGTAACCGGAAGCCGCACCGCGGCATGACCGGCACTCACGGCATACCGGGCCCCGCGCCCCTGCTACCGGCTGCGGCCGGAGAGGGCGCGGGGCCCGGTGCCGTCCGGGGGCACCGGAACGGCTTCGCCGCATACGGGCTGAGCGCTCCGTCCACGTCCACCGACAACACTGGTCGCAACACAGGTCACACCAGAGCAGAACAACCCGATACGGCTCATACGGCTTCGCGGCATTACGGCTTCTTCCGTCTCGGCTCTCGAAACGGCAGGACAACCTCGGCCCGCCTCTTCATGAACACCGGCCTTTTCCGGGGCCGGGGGTTCGGCCGCCCCTCTCACCTCCCGGAAATGCTCGAACGTGAGTTCTTTTATTGCTATATGCTCCCGCTGTCACCACGCGACCACTTCTGTCCCCGCCCTGACGCAGCACGGTGCCGGGACGTGAGGTGAGTCGGTCACGTCATCGAGCTGGGGGGCCAGTGAAGAGACCCATGAAGACCGCTTTGACGCTGGGCACGGCGGGAATCGCGCTGTTCGCCACCATGGCGCCCACGGCCCACGCCGCCCCCGCTTCATCGCATCCGCGCTACACCGAGGCCCACATAGCCGCGATGGCGCCGGAGAAGCAGGAGAAGCTGCTCGCGCCCCTGCGCGCGATAGCCGACGCGGCCGACCGCGTCGGCTCGGGCAGCCAGGCGGACATCTACGCGGGCGTACGCATCGACGCTCCCCGGGACACCGTCCACGTCTATCTGACCGACCCGTCCCGGGCCGCGAAGTTCATCAAGGCCATGTCGGCCGTCGACCGCCGGGTGGACACCGGCCGCATCACCATCGCGAAAGCCGGCCACACCCGGCAGGCGATGCACGAAGTCCGTGACCGGCTGCTCGCCCAGGAAAAGGCCGGCGAACTGCCCTACAAAATCCACACGGTGGCGGTCGCGGCCGACGCGTCGTCGCTGGAAGTGGCGGTGGACAAGCCCGATGTGGCGGCCAAGACGTCGGCCGCCGCGCGACGGAACCCCGACGCGCGCGGCCTCGCACCGGCGAACGACGTCCCGGTGGCCTTCAAGCAGGGGCAGCGCATTTCCCCCGCCGCCCGGACCTGGGCCGATGTGCGGTGGAAGGACGGCACGCCGTTCATAGCCGGTGACGTCCTCACCGACGGTTCGCAGTACTGCTCGGCCGGACTCCCGGCCGTGCGCAAGAGCGACAACAAGCCGGTCATGGTGACCGCCGCCCACTGCTTCTCCAACGGCTCGAAGATATACACCGGGGCGGGGGCCACCCCCGCCTTCGGCAAGTTCTACGACGGGCTGAACGGCCGGCTCGGCAATTACGTCGGTACGGTCAACGGCGTATCGACCAACTGGGACGCCGAACAGCTCGTCGGCACCGACAACAACGCCGATGTGAGCGAGACGACCGGCTACAAGCCCGTCACCGGCGTCGCCTATTCGCACAACGGCGACTTCGTCTGCCAGAACGGTGCCGCGTCCTTCTTCATGAAGCAGGAAACCATCTGCGGCATCAAGGTCGTCAACGACGACATCACCTACACCCTGGACACCGGCTGGAAGGTCCGGGGCGTCGAGGGAACCCGGCTGCCCGGCAACCGCTGGACGGTGGCGCACGGAGACAGCGGCTCGATGGTCTACACGGCGAACGGCTCCGCACGCCAGGCGCGCGGCATCGTCTCGGCGCTGGCCGGCCCGTACGAAACCAACGGCGGCAGCTACATGTACTGGACCGAGGCGACGGACATCTTCAACCACTTCGGCCTGAAGCTCAATCCGAAGACGTAGGCGCGGTTGGCGGTCGGGTCGAAGCCGACGCCAATGCCGGTACCGACGCCAATGCCGGTACCGATGCCGACGCCGCAGGACGAACCGCTCCCGCTTGGCTGGGTTGTGGCCGGGCGGGAGCGGTGTGCATCTGGCGCTCCTTTCCCCGTCGGCCCCCTCTGTCCGCTCCCGGCTCAGGCCCGTCTGATCCTGGTGCGCGTTATGTGATCGCCGCTGGTGATGAGGGGGCCGTCGGCGAGGAAATGCGCCGGAGTCGGTCCGCCCGACGGAAAATCGTCCGTCCGACAGTGCGCATGTACGGTCTGCCGCCACTGGGCCCGGGCTGCTGGGCCGTCCGGCCGCAACGGCCCCAGGCTGAGGTCATCGGGGGTACGCCTGGACCGGGTCGGCGGGATTGTCGGCGGTGCCGGTTCCCAGGGCGACTCGCAGGAATTCGGCCGCGGACTCGCCGAACACCAGATGCAGGATTTCCATGTTCCCAGCGTGCCTGATGGTGCGAAGACCGGTCCAGTATGACCTGGAATGCGCAGAAGTGCTTCACCCTGCCCACCGGATTGCGTCCACGACCACAGCACACGCCACCGGCGCCCAAAAACTGTCGGCGAACACCTGAAGGACACTGAAACGGCTCTGTACCGTTGTCCGATCAGAAATCAACTTCCCAAAACCAACTCCTCAAGCCAAACACCCGCTCGTTGTGCGAGTACAGCCCATGGCGTACAGACAGCACCCACCCGCTTTCTTCTCCCGCTCCGCAGGCCTTTCCGGGCGCACACGTGGAAGACTGGCAAGCCGAAGCACCGAATGCGGGATGTGAGGCGTCCATGGCTGACGCTGCGGGGGACGAGCGGCAATTGTGGTTCACGGTGCTGGGAGCGGTCGCGGTCCGGCGCGGGGAGCAGGAGCTTGATGCCGGTTCGCCGCGGCAGCGGGCGCTGCTCGCCGTATTGCTGCTACAGGGCGGGCGTGGCATCTCGGCGGTGGAGTTGATCCGTGCCCTGTGGGGGGAGAACCCGCCGCCCGCCGCGATGGACGCCCTGCGCGAGTACGTGTGCCGGTTGCGTGAGGTCTTGGCTCCGGACGCAGACATGCTGGTGAGCGAGTCGGACGGCTATGCGCTGCGCGTCGATGAGGGCGGGCTCGACCTGCGACGTGCCGAACGGCTCGCGTCCGAGGCCGAGCAGGCACGTCGTACAGGCGACCCGGCCCGCGCCCGCGAACTGCTGGTGCGGGCCTTGGAACTGTGGACCGGTGAGCCGCTGGCCGGGGTGCCCGGTCCGTATGCTGCGACCTGGCGCAACCGTCTGGAAGAGCGCCGCCTCAGCCTGGTGGAGACCCGCATCGCCCTCGACCTGGAGGCCGGACGGCACGCGGAAGCGGTGGCGGAACTGACGGCGCTGACAGCCGAACATCCGCTGCGCGAGCGGCTGCGGGAACTTCTGATGCTCGCGCTCTACCGCGGCAACCGGCGCGCCGAGGCACTGGCCGCTTACGCCGACATCCGGCGCCTGCTCGGCAAGAGGGAAGGCGTCGCCCCCTCAGCCCGACTCTCCGAACTGCATCGGCGTATCCTGCGGACCGACCCCCGCCTGCCCGTCCCCGAAGGGGGGCGCCCGGGCCCTGCGGGCGGGGGCGCGGCACGGGGCCGGCCGGCTCAGCTTCCCCTCGACACCCCGGATTTCACGGGACGGGCCGCGCTGGTCGAGGAACTGGTCGTGCACCTCGGTCCGGCCCAGGGGCGTGGGGTGGCCCTGTGCGCGGTCGGCGGGACCGGGGGCGTCGGCAAGACCGCCTTGGCAGTGCATGTCGCGCACGCGGTCCGCCCGTTCTTCCCGGACGGGCAGTTGTACGTCGACCTCCAGGGCTGCGGACCGCGTCCGGCCGACCCGGAGACCGTACTGGGGGCCTTCCTGCGGGCCCTGGGGGTGTCGGACTGCGCCATCCCCGAGGGCGTCGGCGAGCGCGCCGCGCTCTACCGCTCCGTACTCGACGGCTGTCGCGTCCTGGTGCTGCTGGACAATGCCCGTGATGCTGCCCAGGTCCGTCCCCTGCTGCCGGGCACGGACGGCTGTGCCGCCCTGATCACCAGCCGCAACCGGCTGGCCCACCTGCCGGGGACCCACGTCATGGCCCTGGACGTGATGCGGACCCGGGAGGCCCTCGCCCTGTTCACCCGCATCACCGGTGAAGGGGGCGAGGACGCCCGGGCGGTGGTGGCGGCGTGCGGCTGTCTGCCGCTGGCCATCCGGATCGCCGCCGCCCGCCTGGTGGCGCGCCGCGCCTGGACCGCCGCCGACCTGGTCCGCAAACTGGCCGACGAACACCGTCGCCTCCAGGAGCTCCAGGCCGGAGACCTCGGCATCAAGGCCACCTTCGAGCTGGGATACGGACAGCTCCCTGCTCCGCAGGCCCGCGCCTTCCGGCTGGTGGCCCTGCCGTGCGGTCTGGACATCTCGCTGGGCGCCGCCGCGGCCGTCCTCGGCCTGGGCACCGAAGAGGCAAGGAGGACGCTGGAGTTCCTGGTCGACACCTCGCTGCTGGAATCCCCCGCGCCGGACCGCTACCGCTACCACGATCTCGTACGCCTCTATGCCCGTGCCTGCGCCGAACGTGACGAACCACCGGAGCGGTGCGCGGCGGCGCGCTCACGGTTGCTGGACCACTACCTGGCCACGGCCGCCCGTGTCTACACGATGAACCGGCCCGGAGAACCCCTGCTGGACCACCTTGAGCCCACCCGGTACCCGGGCCTCGCCTTCGACGACCGGGAAAGCGCGCTGGAGTGGCTGTACACGGAGGCCGGGAACCTGCTGGCGTGCGCCCGCGCCTCGGCCGGCGGGTCCATGCTGCGCCGCGCGGCGGATCTCCTGCTGGTGACCAAGGACCTGGCCGATTCGGGGACCGGCGCCCGGCAGTACGAGCAGACGGTCGTCCGCCTGCTGACGGCCGCGCTGGCAGCGCGGGACGCCCGTGCCGAGGGGCGGCTGCGCCTGCTCATGATCCACTTGCACGTCATGGCCGGCCGTCTCGCGGAGGCGGACCGGGAGGCACGGGCGGCCATGGCCCTCCGGCGCCACTGCGCGGATCCCGTCCTGTCCTCCCACGCCCTCAACGAAAGCGGCATCATCGCGGGCCTGCAAGGCCGCCACGACGACGCGGAGGCACTCCTGACACAGGCGCTCGCCGCCTATCGCAGCTACGGAAACCACAACAGTGCGGCCAGTGTGCTGGGCAACCTCGCGCGCACCTACCAGGACACCGGCCGTATCACCGAAGGAGTGGACCTGGCCGAGCAGTGCCTGGCCCTGTACCGGGAGATCGGTGCGACGGTACGGCTGGCCACCGGCCACTACGAACTCGGCGTGGCCCTGAAGCAGGCCGGGCGCCCGGAGGACGCTTTGCGGCATCTCGGCCGAGCCGTGGCCATCTACCAGGACAGCAGGCAGTGCCTGTGGGAGGCCATGACGTACTGGCGGATGGCCGAAGCCCACCTCGCCGCGGGCCGCCCGGCGCAGGCCGCCGGGCGAGCCGAAGAGGCCCTCGCCATCCTGCACGGCCCCAGCGGCCGTTGGGCCCGCGCCAACGCCCTCACCGTCCTCGGCCACGCCCTCCGGCGGACCGGGCACGCGGACCGCGCCCGCGTCTGCTGGCAGGAAGCCCTGGAGACGTACGAGGAGCTGGGCTCCCCGGAGGCCCCCGCCGTACGGAGGCTGCTGCCCGCGGACGGAACGGCACCACCGGCGCACGACGCGGACGGGTGAAGGGCTTCGCCGGCTCGCCGCCCCGCGCTCACCGGAACCGCCGTACCAGCCCCCACTGCGACTGCTGCCGCGCCTTGGCCTCGTTCGCGTACTCGTCCACGTACTCCTGCCCGGAGAGTTGCAGGATCTCGTACATGATCTCGTCGGTGACGGCGCGCAGCGCGGCGTGCTCGCCGTCCAGGCCGGCGAAGCGGCCGAATTCCAGCGGCTTGCCGAAGCGGATGGTGATGCGCATGGCGCGTGGCAGGCGGCGGCCGGTGGGCTGGGCCTCGAACGTGCCGATCATCGCGCACGGGACCACCGGCACCTGCGCCTTGATCGCCATCGCGGCCACGCCCGTACGGCCCTTGTAGAGCCGTCCGTCGTGCGACCGCGTCCCCTCCGGGTAGATCCCCAGCACCCGCCCCTTGCGCAGCACCGCCAGCCCGGACCGCAGCGCGGCCTGCGCCGCCTTGCCGCCGGTCCGGTCCACCGGAATCTGCCCGATGCCCCGGAAGAACGCCGCGGTCAGCCGCCCGCGCACACCGGGCCCCGTGAAGTATTCGGACTTCGCCAGAAACGTGACCCGCCTCGGTACGATCACCGGCATCACAAAATGATCCGAGAACGACAGATGGTTGCCCGCAATGATCGCGGGCCCGTGCAAGGGCACATGCTCCAGCCCCTCCACCCGCGGCCGGAAGACCAGCCGTAGCAACGGCCCCAGAATCACGTACTTGAGCACCTGATAGAACACAGGGCCTCTCCTCACTCTCCGGAACCGGCTCAACGGCACTGTTTACGCAGGTCAGACGAGGTGCAGGAGGACGTAGTGTAGATGCCGGGACGAGCGTCCGTAACCACCCGTGGGGGTACCGGTGAGGCTTGCGCCGGAAGGCGGTGGTGAGCGGCCGGGAGGAGGCTCGGGCGTGCGCCCTCCCGGCCGTCGGCGGCACCCGGCCGTCACCGGTATCCGGCCGTCACCGCTTCCGTCGGCCACCGGCCCCGGTCAGGACGAGGCGATCTCCGCCCGGACGGTCCGCGCGGCGGCGACCAGATTCTCCAGCGAGGCACGGGTCTCGGGCCAGGCGCGGGTCTTCAGGCCGCAGTCCGGGTTGACCCACAGGCGCTCGGCGGGAATGGCGTCGAGGCCCTTGCGCAGCAGGCTCGCCATCTCCTCGGCGCTCGGCACGCGGGGCGAATGGATGTCGTACACCCCCGGCCCGGCCTCGCGCGGGTAGCCGTGCGCGGCCAGTTCGCGGGCGACCTGCATATGGGAGCGGGCGGCCTCCAGGCTGATGACGTCGGCGTCGAGATCGTCGATGGCCCGGACGATGTCACCGAACTCGGCGTAGCACATGTGCGTGTGGATCTGGGTACGGTCGCGCACGCCGCTCGTGGTGAGGCGGAACGCCTCGGTGGCCCAGGCGAGGTAGGCGGCGTGACCGGCGGCGCGCAGCGGCAGCGTCTCGCGCAGGGCGGGCTCGTCCACCTGGATGACCGAGGTGCCCGCCGCTTCGAGGTCGGCGACCTCGTCGCGCAGGGCCAGGGCCACCTGGCGGGCGGTGTCGGCGAGCGGCTGGTCGTCGCGGACGAAGGACCAGGCCAGCATGGTGACCGGGCCGGTCAGCATGCCCTTGACGGGCCGGTCGGTGTGGGACTGGGCATACGTCGTCCAGCGCACCGTCATCGGCTCGGGCCGCGAGACGTCACCGGCCAGGACCGGTGGGCGCACGTACCGGGTGCCGTACGACTGGACCCAGCCGTGCTGCGTGGCGAGGTAGCCGGTCAGCTGTTCCGCGAAGTACTGGACCATGTCGTTGCGCTCGGGCTCGCCGTGCACCAGGACGTCGATGCCCGCCTTCTCCTGGAAGGCGAGGATCTCGCGGATCTCGTTCCCGATGCGTTCCTCGTAACCGGCGGTGCCGATCCGTCCGGCCCGCAGGTCGGCGCGTGCGGTGCGCAGTTCGCCGGTCTGCGGGAAGGAGCCGATGGTGGTGGTCGGCAGCAGGGGCAGGCCCAGATGGGCCCGCTGGGCGGCGGCGCGCTCCGCGTACGGTGCCGGGCGGCGGCCGTCCGCGTCGGTGACGGCGGCGGCGCGGGCACGTACGGCGGGGTCGTGCGTGATCGCGGAACCGGCACGGGACGCCAGGTCGGCCCGGTTGGCGGCCAGTTCGGCGGCGATCGTGTGGGTGCCCTGCGCGAGACCGCGGGCGAGCGTGGCGATCTCGGCCGTCTTCTGCTCGGCGAACGCGAGCCAGCGCAGGATCTGCGGGTCGATGTCGCGTTCGACCGCGGCGTCGAGCGGCACGTGCAGGAGGGAGCAGGAGGCGGCCACGTCGACCCGGTCGGCCAGCCCCAACAGGGTCCCGAGCGTGGCCAGCGACTTCTCGTAGTCGTTGATCCAGATGTTACGGCCGTTGACGACACCGGCGACCAGGCGCTTGCCGGGCAGGCCGCCCGCCGCGGCGAGCGCGTCCAGGTTGCCGGCGGCGGCCTCGGTGAAGTCCAGCGCCAGACCGTCGACAGGGGCCTTGGCCAGGACCGGCAGGGCCTCGCCGAGCTGGTCGAAGTACGAGGCGACCAGCAGCTTCGGGCGGTCGGTGAGGGCGCCGAGGTCGCGGTAGGCGCGTTCGGCGGCGTTCAGCTCGGCCGGGCTGCGGTCCTGGACCAGGGCGGGCTCGTCCAGCTGCACCCACTCGGCGCCGGCCGCGCGCAGATCGCCCAGGACCTCGGCGTACACCGGCAGCAGCCGGTCGAGCAGGGTCAGCGGGTCGAAGTCGGCGGCGACACCGGGGGCGGGCTTGGCCAGCAGGAGGTAGGTGACCGGGCCGACGAGCACCGGGCGCGGCGTGTGCCCGAGGGCCAGCGCCTCCGTCAGCTCACCGACCTGCTTGGCGGAGTCCGCGGCGAAGACCGTTTCGGGCCCCAACTCGGGCACGAGGTAGTGGTAGTTGGTGTCGAACCACTTCGTCATCTCCAGCGGCGCCACGTCCTGGGTGCCGCGCGCCATCGCGAAGTAGCCGTCCAGGGCGCCGGCCTCGACTGCGGCGCGGTGCCGGTCCGGGACGGCACCGACCATGACGCTGGTGTCCAGGACGTGGTCGTAGTACGAGAAGTCACCGGTCGGCACTTCGTGGACGCCGGCGTCCACCAGCTGCTGCCAGTTCGCACGACGCAGGTCCCGCGCGGTTTCCACCAGGGCGTCCGCGGTGACGCGGCCCTTCCAGTAGCCCTCGATGGCCTTCTTCAGTTCCCGGTTCCGACCCTGGCGGGGGTAGCCGTACACGGTGGCCCGTGCTGCCGCGGCTGCGGGCTTCGCTGTCACGGAACTCTCCTTCACGGACGTGTTCTTGAGTACGTCCCGGGGACGGGACGAGAACGCGAAGGAACGACGCGCCGGACGAGCCGCGAAGCGTGCGCCGACGCTCCTGCCCGCCTGACGTGTACGGTTCCGGACTACGTCCGAAACGCTCCCAACCCGCCCTCGAGGTCTCCGGGATGACCGCGCACGCATGGACGCGCGCGGGCAACGGGCAGGTCTTCGGACTCGCGGGCACGCCTGCCGGGCTCTCCCGGCGGACACCTACTGGCCGTCGCTTCCCGGATCCGCGGCCCGGATCCAGTGCGTATGACGGCGGTCGTTCCCGCTCACCGCTGCGGGGCAGTCCCGGATTCCCACCGGGTTCCCTCTTACGACGCGCCTGCCTGGCGGGCAGGGCGAACCAGCTGCACCGGACACAGTAGATCGGTCAGGGCGTGGGCGGACACCCCTGTTCATATGGCGGGATGGCGCATGAGACGGGGAGGGCGGGGAGGGCGGGAGTGGTTCGGCCCGCACGGACCCGTACGGAGCGCCGGAGCTGTACGGAGCGGGTGACAGACGCCGAAGCCGTACGGGATACGGCCGGGACCGGGACCCGTACAGCTTCGGCTTCGGTTTCGGCTTCAGCCTCGGTTGGTGGTGGCTACGTGCCGGAGGGCTCAGCCGGCAGGCGGCTGCGACGCGGCGGAGGAGTAGCGGCCGGACGCGAGTTTCCATTCCCGGTGGAGGGTGCCCAGCGGGATGCGCTTCTGGAAGAGCGGAGTGCCGAAGATCGTCAGCTGGGCCTGGAGCGAGCCGCTCAGATCCAGTCCGCCGAAGGCCTTCCAGTCGGCCGTGACGGACCCCTTCCCGTCGGAGGAACCGGCGGCCGCGGCGCTGGCCTCGCCCCGCAGATACGGAGCGACATCGGCGCTCACACCGACCGCACCGTACAGGCCGACGCTCGCCTCGGTACCTAGCGTGGCTTTCGCCCGGCCCGCCGCCGTCACGGCGGCCTGCATGGGGGTGGAGTGCATGCCGGATTCGCTGACGGGCTTCCAGCCCCCGGCCCAGGAGTAGCTGCCGCCGACCCGGAAGTCGCCCTTGAGGTCCTGCTTGATGTCGACGCTGACCCGGCCGTCCGCCTCGACCGCGAGGTAGCACGTGAGGTCGAGGTTGACGACGACCGGGACCGGGCCCACCTGGATGACCGGATCGGCGTGGAGCTTGGCGAACGGCATCCGCAGCGGCTTGCCGCTCGCGGTGGAGGCGGCGGCCTGCCCCTTGAAGCGCCACTGCGAGGACCAGTCACCGGACAGCCCGATGAACGCGCCGCCGGGCGCGGTGCGGCCGGCGGGGGCGGGGCTGGGCGTGGCGTGCGGGCGGCTGCCGTCGTAAGCGAACTCGACCTTGGGCGACAGCTGTACGAAGCCGGCGACCGAGGCCGCGGCGCTCGCCGGGGCGTCCTCCGCGGTGGCCACCGACGCGCCGACGTCCAGACGCAGACTGCCGAGGGGCAGCGTGGCGCCGTGCGGACCGAAGCGGCGCTCACCCTGCTTCGCCCAGGAGACCTTCACCCCCTTGACCAGCGGCTCGACCGAGACGGCCGCCGGATCGACGGGCACCTTCCCGTCGGCCTTGCCCTTGCCGAGCAGCGCGTCGAGGGTGGCCGGGGCGGTGTTGACCTCGGTGCCCTTCGCCGTCGTACCCCGTACGGCGGTGACCTTGGCCAGGACGCCGCTGGGCGCGCCGGGAGCGGGCGCGCTCGCGATGACGTCACCGACGGCTACGGCCGAGTTCTTCGCGGGCGCGGAAGCAGCGGGGCCGGGGGAGGGGGAGGTGGAGGCCGAGGGGGTGGGCGAGGGATTCGGGAGATGCTTCGCCGGGCTGACGACGACCGCGCGGCCGCTGCGGCGGTCGTACGAGGCGACCCGTAGCGAGGACGTGTACCGCGGGCGTCCGTCGCCGGACGGGCGGGCCACGGCGGCCGCACCGGCGGGTCCGGACGACGTGGGAGCCGCGCCGACGGCCAGCCGCTGCCCGCCGCCACCGCCCTTGCCGGCCGCGGTGTCGGCGGGGTCCTGGCCCTCGGCGGCCTGGGCGGCGGTCGCTCCGGCGCCGGGTTCGGCGGCCTTGTCGGTGCCGGTATCGGTGCCGGTGCCACTGGGGGACGAACACCCGGAAGCCAGCAGGGAGATGACGGTCAAGGCAGGTATGAGCGCCTGCTTGGTAATCGTACGCAAGGTGAGCCCTGGAGAATGTGGGGTGGGGTACGCCGCGACGAAGTCGCCTTCGGAAACGGCGCCTCACAGCAATGGGACGGTTGCGAAGGAGTGAAGAGGTACGGAAAGGGAGCTGGGTGATCATGCCATGACCCGCGGGCCGGGGCGAATTCGGCCTGCACGTTGGGCCATTGATACGGACCAATGATGATTTCGCGGTGAACTATTTCGGCCCACGGGCATTCGGCACTGGCCGGCCCGTCCCGCTGAACGGTTGACGGCTCAACGGAATTGCCGTCGTCGTTATGGCGTGGGCCATCCTCGTACGGTACGCCGCCGCGAGAGCCCACTTCCAAGGCGCCCTGATGCACCCGGAACGCGCCCCGAACGCACCCCGAACGCACCCCGAACGCACCGTAACGCATCCCGACGCCCCCGGCCCCGCACTCCGCGTCGCTCCGTGCCGAGCGCTCGGGGACATCACACCCGAACTTCCTTGTGCTCATATCACACACCTGCGCGCTGCCGACGCGTGACCGGGTTGTTTCTCCGGTTTTCCGGCGAAGTCGTCGCCGCCTCCGGCACATTCGGTGCATGAACGGTTACGAGGACAGGGTTCCCGGCTATCTCACCTTCAGGGTGGCGCCGCAGGACGGGCCCATCGCCGCGCTGGCGGACCTGGAGGCGTGGCAGGCGCGCGAGCGCTACCCGGAACTCCTGGGGGTGGGGCTGGCGGAGTTCTTCCATGCGAAAGAGTGCGAAACCGGCGGTTGGGAACTGTCCGAGCACGGCGTCGGCGAACCGCAGGGGGCCAGGGACTCCCTGGGATCGCACTTTCGCCTGCGGGCCAAACGGGCCGACGAAACCGGTGACGCGGCGGCACAGAAGGAGTGGATGGCGGCGGCGTTGCGCATGGACCGGGAGGTCGTCGACGAGATCCGCGTCCGTGGCGAGCGTTTCCGCATCGTGCGCGCGTCGAAATTCATCCGCATGGGCCGTAGCGGGCCCGAACCGCCCCGCCCCTCCGACCCTGATCCGGCGGAGGTCGGCGAGGCGCTGCGGGTGCCGTCCCGTACCAAGGGATTCGTCGTCGATCCGTACGTCAGCACCGGCCTGTCCGACGGCCTTCTGAAACTCGATCTCGTCCACTTCGTCGGAGGTTCCCCGAACGCACCCGCGGAGGTACGCCTCGACGCTCTGCGCGCCGCCGAGAAATACCCGGGCGGTGTGTTGCTGCCGGCGGTGTTCATGACCTCGGAACGGGTGGACGGTCAATGGCGGGCACAGAACCCGGGGGCATCGGATTCCACCCCGCAAGGGGCCAGGGACGGACTGGCCGCATGGCTGCGGGTGATGGCGCCGTTCAACCTGAGACTGTCGGAGGAGAAGCGGGCCGAGTACGCGCGAGCGGCGGACGCGCTGGACGAGAAACGGAGCAATGGTCTGAGCGTCGATGGGCGCCGGTTCCGTATTACGCGGGTGGAGCGGCTCGTCCGGATCGGTCCCAGCGGACCGGAGGGGCCGCGGCCCAGCGATTTCGACCCGCAGCCTCCCGTGGAGGTCCACACCCGGCAGTTGAAGGACCAGGGCCTGTGGAAGGAAGAGGACGAGCCGCTTGAACTCGACGCACGGGCGATGGAGTTCAAGGAATTGTGGGAACAGGAGGAGGCGCGCCGCGCGGCGGCCAAGGAGCGCAGGATGAACAAGAAGCGCAACTGAAGGGCGGTGAGTCGCTGTGGTGCCCGGCGCCCGGAGTCCGATGCCCGGTGCCCGGAGTTCGCTGCCCGCTGCCCGCTGCCCGGTGTTCGGAGTCCGGTGCTGGGTGCCGGTGCCCGGTTGATCGTCGCTGTTGTGCTCGGTGAACCGCCGCTGTCGCGCTCGGCTCTCGACGGGCCGGGCGCAACAGCGACCACCTGCACACGCCCGCCCGCCACCACGGCCACAGCCCCCTGCGCGGGCGGGTGAAATCCGTTCGCGGCGGATGCCGGGCGCTGCTAGCTTGCGGCCGTGGATCTCTTCTCACGCTCTTGGACAGCGCTGCGCACCGCGGTCGCCGAGCTTTCGGACGAGGACTTCGCGCGGCCTTCGGGCTGCGCCGGCTGGCTCGTACGGGACCTGGTGTGCCACCTGATCATCGACGCCCAGGACGTCCTGATCACCCTCGTCACCCCCGCCGATACGGAGCCGACCCGCGACGCCGTGACCTACTGGGAGGTCGCCGAGGCACCGCCGACCGGTGACGACCCGCTCGACGCGCTGATCGTCCGCCTGGCCGCCGCGTACGAGGATCCGGGACTGCTCAAATTCCACCTGGACGACCTCGGTTCCGCCGCCGGCCGCGCCGCCGAACTCGCTGACCCCGCGGTCCGGGTCGGCACCCGCGACGTGGTCCTCACCGCAGGCGACTACCTCTCCGCGTACGTCCTGGAATGGACCCTGCACCACCTCGACCTGATCGCGCACCTCCCGAACGCGGCGGAACCACCCGCCCAGGGCCTCGCCCGTACCCGGGAGATGCTGGAGAAGATCGCCGGCACCGCCTTCCCCGCGTCGTTCACCGACAAGGACGCGCTGCTGATCGGCACCGGGCGGCGCGCACCGACCGCAGCGGAGAAGGCCGAACTGGGAGAGCTGGCCGCGAGGCTTCCGTTCGTCATCGGGTGATCGGGCTCTCCGGCCGATCGTTGGCATGGCTCCTCCCTCGTGCCGGGGTACGAGGGAGGAGCCGAGCCCCGTAAGGCTGACGATCCGTCCCCAGGCACCGCTAATCAAGCTTGACTAGTGCTTGTCCTGTCGCGTACTTTCTTCTTCGCGCAGCCATGTCTGATGGGTGCGCAGCCGAGGACTTGAGGAGAAGTTCGCGTGACCTTTCTGCCTGACGCCGGGTACGTGCCGACCGATGAGGACCGTGCGAGCCTGGATGCCTGGTTCGCGGAGTACGACGCGCAGAGCGCCAAGCGGAACGTCGAGCGCATGGCGGAGATGGCGGTGTTTCCGCTGAATCTCGTGAGCGACGACGCGGCCGGCAACGGCCGCTCGGCGCAGTGGGACCGCGAACAGTACGTCGCGACGATGACGCAGGTGATGGGTGAGGGAAACGACGACATCACCTTCGAGTCCACCCGGACGCCCGTGTTCCTCTCGGCCTCGATGGTTGTGGTCTTCTCGGATTCGACCATGACCCAGGCGGGACGGACCCAGCAGCTGCGGTATGCCGACGTCCTGATCCGTCGGGACGGTGAATGGGCGTTCCAGACCATGATCCAGAGTGGCTGGGGCGACAACCTGTAAGTCCGGGAGCCAGGGCGTCGGCACGGGCCGAGACGGATTGTCAGACCCCTCGGCTACGGTTCGGTCATGGTGAACTTCGTGCTCGTCGCAGGAGCGTGGCTCGGGGCGTGGGCGTGGGACAAGGTGTTCCCGCTCCTGCGGGCGGCGGGCCACGACGCGTATCCGCTGACGCTGTCGGGCCTCGCTGACAAGCGGGGCGTAGCTGCCGACGGCGAGACGTTCGTCTCCGGCTGGCCGGACTTCCGGGGCGCGGTGGAAGCGCCGATGGCCGAGAACGGGGGCTTCCGGGCGCCGCCGGCCCCGAGCCGATTCCGGCCGTCGCGAAGATGCTGACCAGCGAGAAGTGGCGACTGGTCGAAATGGAGACGGGGCACTGGCCGATATTCTCCGCGCCGCGCGAGCTGGCACGAATACTCCTGGACGCCGCTGAGCGGTAGGCGGTGAGGGAAAGGGTGCGGGCGTAGAGCGGGAGGAGCGGCGGGGGAGTGGTGGGATGGCTCGGAGCGCGCGGGGGCGGAGTGGTGGGATGGTTCGGAGCGCGCGGGGCGAAGTGGTGGGGTGCTTCGGAGCGTGGGGCAGTGTAAGGGGGCGATGGGCCGGAGGTGGGGATTTCATCGCCTTACGAGGAGGGTTGAGCCGGGCCGCCACGGCCTCCGTAGAACTGGGTGCCCACCGTGCACAGGGGCCGACCGCGGTACCACGCGCTCTCTCGGCGCTCTCCGCGCTCCCTCCTGTGCTCCCCCTGCGGCCCAGCTGGAGGTCAGCGAAGTGAGCCACCGATACGCGAGCACGAGCCATCGACATGTCAACAAGCGGACCGGCGTCCTCGTCGGTGGCGCGGCGACCGCCCTCCTGGCGGCGGCGATCGTGCTGCCGCAGGCCAACGCGAGCCCTGAGCGGCCGCGGTTGCCGCGTACCTTCTCCTCCGAGTCGGCCGCTCGGGTCGCAGCCTCACTGAAGGCGGACCTCGGCGCCGACCGGACGGCGGGCTGGTACCTGGACGCCGGGAAGGGACAGCTCGTCATGAACGTCCTGTCGGCGGAGGACGCGCGGCGGGTCGAGGCGGAGGGGGCGGTGGCAAAGGTCGTACGGAACAGCATGAGCGAACTCCAGGCCGCGAGCCGTACGTTGAGCGACAGCGCGGCCATACCCGGTACCGCGTGGTCCATCGACCCCCGTACGAACCGCGTCTCGGTCACCGCCGACCGCACGGTCACCGGTGACGAGCTGGCCGCCCTCACCAAGGCGGTCGAGAAACTGGGCGGTGGTGTGGCGGGCGTGAAGCGGTCGTCGGGCGAGTTCCGGCGGTATGACGGCGGCGCCGCCGGGGGTGTGGGAAGCGGCGGCGGAGGAGACGGAGGCGGCGATGGCGGGGCCGGCGGGGGCGAGGGTGGTGCGTTGCCCGTAGGGGGCAGTGCCATCTTCGGGGGGAACGCCCGGTGTTCGCTGGGGTTCAACGTCACCGTTCAGGGCGCTCCGGCGTTTCTGACGGCCGGGCACTGCGGCAAGGGTTCCGCGACCTGGTCGGCCGATCAGGCGGGGGCGCGGCGGCTGGGCACGGTGGCCGACGCCCAGTTCCCCGAGAAGGACTTCGCCCTGGTGAAGTACGACGATCCGGCTGCCCGGCCGGAGAGCGCGGTCGATCTGCAGAACGGCAGCACACAGCGAATATCGCGGGCCGCGGAGGCCGCCGTGGGGATGCGGGTGCAGCGGACCGGCAGTACGACCGGGTTGTCGGACGGGACCGTGACCGGCTTGAACGCCACGGTGAACTACGGCAACGGCGACATCGTCAACGGGCTGATACAGACGGACGTGTGCGCGGAGCCCGGTGACAGCGGCGGGGCGATGTTCGCCGAGGACGCCGCCGTAGGGCTGACCTCCGGCGGCAGCGGCGACTGCACACAGGGCGGGGAGACGTTCTTCCAGCCGGTCACCGAGGCCCTGGAGGCGACAGGCGCCGAGATCGGATCGTCCGGCAGCGGCAATTAGCCCTGCGTTCTTCGGAAGGCGCGCTGCAAGGACGTCCGGCCGTACGAGCGCGCCGGCCCCGCGCCTCAGCCTCTGGCGCCGCCACCCCACCAGGCCGGGGACACGTTCAGTGCCCATACGTCACCCGCTCGGTGAGCAACCTGATCACCGTCGTCATCGTCATCGTCGTCGTCCCCATAGGGGCAGGGGTCGTCGATGACGAAGACGCGAGCACCGGACCCGGCCACGCGATAGCGGTGGATGTCCCCCGAGAGGTCCTCGGGCTCGACTGTATACCCCAACGACAGGAGGGCTGCCTGCAATTGGGTGAACAGCACGCGTGGCGCGAACTCCCCATACCGCTTTGTAAGGGCGGCGGGCACGGAGAGGCCATGGATCAATCGGTGGACCTGCACACTGATGCCGAAACAGGACAGAGGCCCTTCGGCATCCGAGAAAGAGAGCTCCACCAGCCCGTAATCCCGGCGTAGCAGGCCCTCGCCCGGATCATCGAGGTAGTCCGGCCCCAATGTAGTGTCCCATGCCCCTGGACCGGATCCGATGCCGGTACCCAAGACGTCGCAGTGCGTGGCGACGTGTGCGTAGAAATCCAGATCGGACACTCGTTGATCTCCTCGGGCCAGTCATATGTACAGCCGAACCCTAACGGCGGCAATGTGCACTGGCGGCAGATATTGGAGCCGGGCGTGATCGGCCGCCACGGCCCGCCCGCCCTCGGCCCGCCGACCGGGACAGCCGGCGGCAAACCGATGAAGCACCTGAGCGGCCGGCCGTGGAGTCGGTGCCCGGCCGGCCCCTGCCTCCCTATCGCATCCCCAGCTCCGCCACCGCCGCCACCCCCGCCAACTCCTCCTCCGCGAACCTGGCGAAGCTCCTGGGCGGTCGGCCGGTCATGCGCTCGACCGTGTCGGTGACGCGGTCCTCCGCCCCCTCGGCGATGGAACGGTCCAAGTCGGCCAGCAGCGCGGCGAAGTCCGCGGGAACGTCGTCGGCCAGGTGGTCGCACAACTGCTGCCGGGTGAGTTTTCGGTGGGTGACGGGCCT
Source organism: Streptomyces albofaciens JCM 4342 (assembly GCF_008634025.1). NCBI lineage: Bacteria > Bacillati > Actinomycetota > Actinomycetes > Kitasatosporales > Streptomycetaceae > Streptomyces > Streptomyces albofaciens. Next base: position 4,104,273 of record NZ_PDCM01000001.1, read on the forward strand.
GCCGGTGGCCTGGGTGATGATGGCGGCCACCGTGTCGTAGCTCAGAGCCTCCGGGCCGGTGAGCACGAGGTCGGTGTCGGGCGCGGTCCGGCCGGTCAGGGCGCGTGCGGCGACGGCCGCGATGTCGTCGGCGTCCACGAAGCCGACGCGGCCGTCACCTGTCGCGGTGGCGATGACGCCGTCCGAACGGATGCTGCGGGCGTGGAGGTGTTCACCGGTGAAGTTCTGCATGAACCACGACGGCCGCAGCACGGCCCACTCGGCGAACAGTCCGGGAAGCGCGTCGTGCACCCGGCCCACCGCCGGGCCTCCCCGAGGGATCGCCGAGGAACTGAGCAGCACCGCGCGCCGCACTCCGGCCGTGCGGGCCTGGTCGAGGAAGGGCAGCATGACGGCCGCCGGATCCCGGTCCCCGACGGGCGGTACGAGGTAGAGGGCATCCACGCCGCGCAGGGCCTCGGCGTGGGTGGCCGGGTCGTACCAGTCGAAGCGGACCGGGCGGGCGCCGTTCCGCGGAGCCGCCCGGCGGCTCGCGGCCCGGACCTCGCAGCCGAGCGCGGCCAGTCGGTCCACCACCCGGCTGCCGGTGGTGCCGGAGGAGCCGATGACCAGGGTGGTGGGGCGTTGGGTCGTGGCCTGGAGTGTGGTCATGAGCGTCCTTAGGGTGCGGTGAGTGACGATTTCGCCGCGTTCATGGAGTCCGGTACGGCGAGTGGGTTCCAGTAGTCGCGGTAGTGGGTGATGCGGCCGTTCTCGGCCGTCATGACGACGATGTACGAGAGTTCGTACGGGTCGCCGGTGGCCACGACGCGGCCGGTGGCCCGCATTTCGGCGATGACGGTGTCCGGGGCATCGGTCAGGTGGATCTTCAGGTGGGGGATGTCGCGGAGGTCGAGGTGCTCCGTGTAGTCGCCCAGGTAGTCGGCCAGCGCCGCCCGGCCCACCAACTGCGTCGGATAGCCGGGTGGCGCGAACGGGAACTCGACCAGCACGTCGTCGGCGCACAGGGCGATCCAGCCGTCCATGTCCTTGGCCAGCAGCAGACGTGTGGCGTGGTGGAACAGGTCGGCCGGGGAGAGCGGGCCGGATTGGCGGTCCGGTGCGGTGCGGTGCGACGCGGGGCGCTGCGTGGCGGGGCGCTGCCCCGACGAGACCGGTACAGGTACCGGGACGGGTGCCGGCGCGGGCGCGGGCGTGGAATCGGGCATACGGGAGGCCCTTCCTCTAGAATGCGGACCGTGGGTCCGTTTAAAGATACGGACTGATGGTCCGCTTAGCAAGGGGTGACGTGGTGACCAGCGAGAAGGCCATGCGCGCACGCAAGGAACGCGTGGATGCCGTACGCAACCGGGAGGCCGTACTGGCCGCCGCCGACGACCTCTTCGCCCGCAGCGACAGCCCCCGTGGTGTGTCCATGGACGACGTGGCGGTGGCGGCCGGGGTGGGGAAGGGCACGCTCTTCCGCCGCTTCGGCGACCGCACCGGTCTGATCAGGGCGGTGGTCGAGGCGCGGATCGAGCCCCTGCGCCAGGCCGTCGAGGAAGGCCCGGCGCCGCTCGGGCCCGGCACACCGCCGCGCGAACGCGTCCCCGCCCTGCTCGACGCGATCCTCGAATTCAAGCTGGCCAACCGGCACCTCTCCCTGGCGTTGGAGGAAGCCGGCAGCGGCAGCCCGTACCAGGCGGAGCATTACGGATGGTGGCACGCCACCTTGCGGCAGACCCTGGACCGGGTCCCCGGCCACGCCGACAGCGGCTTCACCGCACATGCCCTGCTGGCCGCCACCCGCGCCGACCTCGTCGAACACCTTGTCGGTACGGAAGGGATGACGGGCGAACGCATGCGGGCGGACCTGGCGGCGCACGTGGCCAAGGTGCTGGGCGGGTAGCGACTGCCAGACCATACGCAGTCGCACGAGTCGCACGAGTCGCACGAGTCGCACAAGCCGCACGCAGCCGTACGCAGGCCGCGCGCAAGCCGTACCGGAGCCGTACGCCCAGCTACCCCCGCAGGCACTCCACGGCCACCGCCGTGTGCACCGCGGCCCCCACCGCCAGCGCCGCTTCGTCGTACACGACCCGGCTGGAGTGGTTGTCGGGCACCTGGCCGGCCGTCTGACCGGGCGGGCAGGCGCCGAGGAACGCCATGGCTCCCGGAACGCGTTGCAGCACGAAGGCGAAGTCCTCCGCGCCCATGATCGGGTGCGGCAGCGGGCGGACCCGTTCCGGGCCGAGCAGGGCGGTCGCCGCGCGGGTGACCAGGCCGGTGAAGTCCGGATCGTTGTTCACCACCGGTGTGACGTCCGGCAGTTCCACGTCGGCGGTCAGGCCGTGCGCCGCCGCCACTCCGTCGGCCACCCGCAGGATGCCGTCGCGGACGGTCTTGCGGGTGGCGTCGGACAGGGTGCGGAAGGTGCCGGCGATCTCCGCCGTGTCGGGGATGATGTTGGACGCCGTGCCGGCGGTGACACGGGTGACGCTGAGCACCGCCGGCTCGAAGACATTGACCGTACGCGTCACCATCGTCTGCAGCGCCTGGACGATCTCGCAGGCCACCGGGACCGGATCGAGCCCCCGGTACGGCGCGGCGGCGTGCGCGCCCCGGCCGCGGACGGTGATCCGCAGCATGTCCGCGGCGGCCGACTGCGGGCCGGGCCGCAGGTGGACGGTGCCGGACGGGTGCCGGGTGGTGATGTGCAGGGCGAACGCCGCGTCCACCCGGCGGCCCTCCGGCGTCTCCAGCACCCCGTCCTCGATCATGGGCAGGGCGCCCTCGCAGATCTCTTCGGCGGGTTGGAACATGAACACCACCCGGCCCGTCAGCCGCTCCCTGCGCGCGGCGAGCAGCCGGGCCGCGCCGAGCAGCATGGCGGTGTGCGTGTCGTGCCCGCAGGCGTGCATGACACCCGGCGTGGCGGAGGCGAAGTCGAGTCCGGTCTCCTCGGTCTGCGGCAGCGCGTCCATGTCGGCGCGCAGCAGGATCGTCGGACCGGGCCGCGCGCCGGTCAGCGTGGCGGTGACCGAGGAGAGCCGGTCGCCCGGGACGACGGACAGCGGCAGGCCGGACAGTTCGCGCAGCACGGTCTGCTGGGTGCGGGGCAGGGTGGTGCCCAGTTCCGGCGCGTGGTGGATCTCGCGGCGCACGGCGGTGATCCGCGGCAGGAGCCGCCGGGCGTCTTCGAGGAGCGTGCTGTCGCGGTCGTCTCCCATGGGACCCATGATGAGATCGCGGCGCCCTTACGGCCAGAGGGCCCCGCGGGCCAGGGCTGCGGCCGGGGGTGCGGGTGCACGACGGGTGCGCGCGGGCCGTACGTACGCCCGTACGCACCCGCATGCCCACGCACTCGCATGCCCCGCGCACCCCGGTGCGCTACGCCGTCGCCTTCCGCCCCGTGCGCACCCGCGTCAGCACCAGGTGCGCCGCCACGCCGAAGACCAGCCCCCAGAACGCCGAGCCGATGCCCGCGATGGTGACGCCGGAGGCGGTGGCGAGGAACGTGATCAGTGCGGCCTCGCGGTCCTTCTCCTCCTTGACCGCCCCGGTCAGGCCCCCGGCCAGCGCGCCGAAGAGCGCGACACCGGCCACCGCGGCGACCAGTTCCTTGGGCAGGCCCGCGAAGAGCACCACGAGCGTCGAGCCGAACGCGCCGATCAGGAGGTAGAAGAAGCCGCAGGAGACACCGGCCACGTACCGGCGGCGCGGGTCGCGGTGCGCTTCGGGGCCGGTGCAGATCGCCGCGGTGATCGCCGCGAGGTTGATCGCGTGCGAGCCGAAGGGCGCCAGCGCCGTAGACGCCAGGCCCGTCGAACCGATCAGCAGCCGGTCCTTGGGCTCGTATCCGGACGCGCTGAGCACCGCCATGCCGGGCGCGTTCTGCGACGCCAGGGTGGCGAGGATCATCGGTACGGCGATGCCGATGAGCGAGCCCGCCGAGAACGCCGGGGCGGTGAACACCGGCTTGGCCAGCTCGACGTGGTCCACGTGGATGTCCAGCCGGGAGGTGACCGCGCTGCACACCACCCCGGCGGCCAGTGCCAGCAGCACCGCGTACCGCGCGATCCAGCGCTTGGCCAGCAGGTACACCACCAGGACGGCGCCGGCGATCCACGGCGCGGTCTTCAGCGACGTGAACACCCCGGTGCCGAACGAGAACAGGATGCCCGCGAGCATCGCCGACACCACCGCCGTCGGCACCTGCCGCATCAGCCGCCCGAACACGCCCGTCAGCCCGACCAGCGTGATGACGGCCCCGGTGACGAGGAAGGCGCCGATGGCCTCCGCGTACGAATACGCGCCCAGGCTGGTGACCAGGAGCGCCGCGCCGGGGGTCGAGAAGGCGGTGATGACCGGCATACGGGTGCGCAGGCTGAGCGCGATGCAGGTGACGCCGCTGCCGATGGAGATGGCCCACACCCAGGAACTGGTCTGGGCGCGGTCCAGGTGGCCCGCGTTGGCGGCCGCCAGCACGATGACCAGCGGCCCCGAGTAGGACACCACCACGGCCACGAATCCGGCGAGCACGGCGGACAGCGAGGCGTCGCGGAACAGCCTCGGCCGTGCCGCCGGCGCGCCGTCCGGCGGCGGGCCGCCGGTGGCGGACCCGTCGCCGGACGGCTGGACGTGGGGCGCGGTGCCCGGACGTGTGGTGTCCGGGCCGGTGGTGCCCGAGCTTGTGGTATCCGAACTCAACGCTCTTCCTTTGCGGCGCGTTCCAGTGCCTGTTCCAGGTCGGCCACGAGATCGGCCGCGTCTTCGAGGCCGATGGACAGGCGGATCATGTCCTTCGGGGAGGTGCTGCCCGGCCCCTCGAAGGTGTAACGGTGTTCCACCAGGCTCTCCACCCCGCCCAAGGACGTTGCCCGGATGAAGAGTTCGCAGTTCTCCGCGGTACGCAGGGAACGCTGCCAGTCGCCGTTGACGTGCAGGGACAGCATGCCACTGAAGCCGCCGCGCATCTGCCCGGACGCGATCACGTGGCCGGGATCGGTGGGCAGCCCCGGGTACGCGACCCGGCTGACGTGCGGATGGTCGGCGAAGTGCTCGGCCAGCGCCTGCGCGGTGGCCGATATCTGCCGCATGCGCGGGAAGAGCGTACGGATGCCGCGCATCAGCAGGTACGTCTCCAGCGGGCCGAGGATCGGACCGGTGAGCCTGCGGTGCAGGCGCAGCCGTTCCCACAGCGCCTCCCGAGCCTCGTCCGCCGCGCCGTCCGGCCGGGGCGCGGCGACGAGGAAGCCGGCCACCACGTCCGTGTGGCCGTTGAGGTACTTGGTGCCCGAGTGCATGATCAGATCGGCGCCCAGCTCGAAGGGCCGGGTGTGCACCGGCGTCGGCACGGTGTTGTCCACGGCAAACAGCGCCCCGGCGCGGTGCGCGATGTCGGCGCAGGCCGCGAGGTCGGTCACCAGCCAGGTCGGGTTCGCCGGGGACTCCGCCCACAGCAGCGCGGTCGGCGCCGCCGCCACCGCGGCGGCCACCGCGTCCAGGTCGTCCATCGGCACGTGCACGACGTCGAGCCCGCGCGGGCCGCCGAACTCGGCGAGCCACTTGGTGAGCCCGAAGTACATGGTCTTCGGCACCACGACCCGCGCGCCGGCGGGCAGCACCTGGAACACTGCGGTCGCGGCGGCCATGCCGGAGGAGAACACCAGCGCGTCCCGGCCGCCTTCGAGGCCCGCCACGACCTGCTCGACCTGCTCGTAGCCGGGCGTCCCCTGGTCGCGGAGGTACGCCAGCCCGGCGGGCGAACGGTACCGCTCGTCGCGCGCGAACGTCGCGCCCAGCTCGATGGGCGGCGGAATGGAGCCGGTGGCCGGCGAGCGCCAGCCGTCGCCCTGGGCGGCGCGGGTCGCCGGGCGGTAGTCCTGCCGCCAGGGGGTGAAGGTGTCACGGACGTTCATCAGGGCCTCGCAGTCAGCTGGTCGAGTGCGGTACGCAGGGCGAGTTCGGCGTCCCGCAGCGCGCGCGAAGGGGCGCCGGGAGACGGGACGTAGTGGTTGTAGTAGCTGGAGCCCTCGGTGTGCGGGCCGAGGAAGTACAGCCGCGGCTGCACGCCTCCGGCGGGGTCGATGCCACGGCCCTCCCGGGTGACGTGCAGGCCGGTGGCGCTGCCCCCGCGGCCGGCGAGGGTGGCGACCCGGCCGGCCGCGACGAGCGTGCCGAGCAGTGAGCCGGGCAGCTGGTCGGCGGGCGGTTCGGTGACGTGCGCCGCCACCACGTGATCGACCTCCACGGTCTCGGGCCGCTCCAGGCAGGTGGACTCCAGCCGCCAGGACGCGGCGTTGCCGGACGGCGCGAGGACCTTGGGGCGCGGGCCGGGGCCGAGCCGCAGGACGCCCGCGTCGAGCAGCGAGAGCAGCTCGGCCGAACGGTCCAGCTGGGGTCCGATCACCAGCCGGTTGACGGTGGCGGTGAACGCGCCGAAGAACAGGTCCAGCGAGGCGTCGTCGAGCCCCGGCGGATCGACGGCCGCGCGCAGCACGTCCCGGTGGTCGCGCAGCACCTCCAGGGATTCCTTGAGGGGGCTGCGGCCCAGCCCCGTACGGGCTTCGCCGAGGTCGTCCGTCACCTGGCCGGTGAACCACCGCGCGTACTCCCGCGCGTCGGCCCACGGGCCCTCCGCCGCCCGCACGCCGAGCACGCCCCGCAGCGGGTACGGCCCGTACCGCTCGCGGCACTCCTCCAGCAGCGCCCGCCAGCCGGAGCGCTCGGCGCGGCGGGCGAACTCGGCGCCCGCCGCGGCGAAGTCGTCCAGCTGCCCGCCGAGCACCGTGCGGTGGTAGGCGAGCTCCATCTCGGCCTCGACCAGCGGCAGAACGTCCTCGGCGAAGTCCAGCCGGCCGCCGGGCCGGGCCGCGCGCCGCGTGTCGAGTTCCGCCACGGTCAGCGCGAGCGGCACGAAGCGCAGGCGGCCGGGGTTCAGGTGCGGGCGGCTGCGGGACGGCAGGCCCGTACGGTTCGTCAGGACGATCAGCGGTTCCCGGCCGCCGGGTATGTAGCGCAGGCCGCCGCTTCCGGCGGGTATCCGCTCGTGCCGGCCGCCCCGGCCCAGTGTCAGCGACGCGATGACGTCCATCGCGGTCAGGCCCGTGCCGAGGACGGCCACCCGCTCACCCGGCGCGATGCCGTCGAGCACATCGGGCAGCGGATAGGGCCGGGACACCAGGCGCGGCTCCGCGATGGTCCGCTCCGGGTGGTACAGGGAATGGTGCCCCACGGTGACGAAGACCGCGTCGGCGTCGATGGCCGTGCCGTCCGCGAGCAGGACGCTCTCGCGCTCCGCCGCGCCCGGCCGGATGTCGAGCGCGGTGGACCGGTGCCACACCAGCCGCACGCACGCGGGCGCCGCGGCCCGGATCCGGTCGGTGGCCCAGGTGAGATAGGTGTGCAGCAGCCGTCGGGGCAGGTAGTCGTTGGGCTCGATCTCCCGGCCCACGCCCTCCCGTACGGTGTAGCCGTCGGCCGCCAGGCGCAGGTCGCGCGACCGGCACCACTCGTACAGGCACGGGCCGGCCGTCGCGGTCGGGCCGTCCACCATGCGCGGATCGGCGAACGCGGTGACCTGCGAGCACACCGTGTTCAGCAGCAGGTGGTCGGGCTGGTCGGCGAGGTGGAAACCCGGGCCGGGCGGCCGGGGGTCGACGAGGTGGACGGTGACCGGGAAGGGCCGCTCCGTACAGTGGCCGACGAGGCGTTCCAGGACGCCCAGGCCGCGCGGGCCCACGCCGATGACGGCGAGGACGGGCGGGCGTCGCGTGTGCGTGGAAGTCACCACCGGCGCGTCTCCCCGAAGAAGTTGGGCACGCTGACGGCCGTGCCGTCGGCGCGTGCCTGCTGGAGGACGAACGCGCCCACGGCCAGGTCGAGGACGCCGAGCCCGAACGGCGAGAAGATCACGGGCCGGTCCGCGGTGGTCTTCACCTGTCCGTCGAGCACCCCGGCCAGCGTCCCGGTCACGAAGTCGCGGTTGCCGGTGCGCTGTTCGGCCAGGTGGGGCGAGGTGTTGGCCTTCATGCAGTGCTCGACGTCGTCGAGGACGTTCTGCGCGCCCAGGATCACCTCGGGGGCCAGGTCGCGCAGCGAGATGTTCAGCACCAGCTGCCCGGCCTCGAACCGCCGGTGCACATACGGCTCCAGCGCGGTCGTCGCGAACACCACGGTCTCCGCGTCCAGCGCCGCCTCCAGGTCACCGGTGACGGTCACGGACCGCCCCTGGGTGTCACGGATGTGCCCGGCGAGCGCCTGGGCGGACGGCTCGTGCAGGTCGTGCACCACATAGGCGTCCGGGGCGCAGCCGGCGGCGTGCAGGTAGTCGCAGATGTTCCGGGCGATGACGCCCCCGCCGACGACGCCGATACGGCTGCCCTCGTAGCCGTCCGGGCGCAGTGCCGTCGCCGCCACGGCGGCCGAGGCCGCGGTCCGGGCGGCGCTGATGTTCGCGGCCTCCAGGACCGCGATCGGATAGCCCGTCCCGTAGTCGTTCAGAATGAGCACGGCCGAGGCGCGGGGCACGCCGTTCTCGGTGTTGCGCGGAAAGCTGGATATCC